>NZ_NKFM01000096.1:0-5520 GCF_002223085.1 Burkholderia sp. HI2714
GCGCCAACTGAAAGCCTACGACATGACCTGCTCGATGAGTCGCAAAGGGAACTGCTGGGATAACGCCCCGACGGAAAGCTTCTTCAACAGTCTGAAAAACGAACGGGTTCACGGGCAACGGTATACGACGCACGCCGAAGCGAAAGCCGATCTGTTCGAATACATCGAAGTGTTTTACAACCGGAGGCGCCGCCACTCCACGCTCGGTCAGGTGTCGCCAACCCAGTTTTTTCACGACTGGCTCCGCACGCAGGACGAGCAAAATCTGGCAGCATAACGACTCGCCCTTGGTGCGCGAAAAACCGGGGGAAGCTCACCCTACAAGTGGCTCAATTTTCGGTCGGCGTAAACAGACAACTACCTTGACGCGCACCGCACACCGGCTCAGCAACCGCTGGTCGCCTGATCATGCCGCCGGCCCCGTACACCACATTTGACTTTAACTCCTTGAATCTCCCATCAACCTTGCAGGAAGGACTTGCATGTTTCCGTGCAAGAGCTGATGGTGCTACTGAGCACCTTGACCAGATTGTCGTACAGCGAGTTGGAGTTGTTGTACTTCTGAGTCAGGGTTTGCAGCGTAGTTTTCAGGTTTTCTTCCTGGGCCTTGAAACCGGACTGCCAAGCCTGAAATTTAGCGTTATCCAGCCCTACATTGCCGTCCTTGTCAGCGCTGCCCAAGCCGCCCAAGTCGCGCATCATAGTATCGATCGGTATCATATCCACAACTACAGCGTATTTTCCGCTGCCTGCGGGGAACTCCTTGACGCACGAACGCGGCAAACCCAGTGTATCGCCCCACTCTTCGGCCTTCTCCTTGCTAGCGCCTTGCAGGCTGCCGGCGCTGTTCTTGGCTGGGAACAACACGCCAGCCGTGCTTGGCAGGGAGAACCTGTCACGCAATTTTTGCAGTTCGTTCTTGAGGGCAGTGACATTCAGCTTGACCGAGTTGCCATCTTTACCGGGGGTGATCCAGCCACCCATTTTGGACAGAATGTCGCTGTAGGCCTTGTAGAATTCAGTGTACTGGGCAACGACGTTTTCATAGACCCCAAGGTAGTCCTTACCGATGTCGCCTATATATTCGGCTATCTTTACCCAAAGCTGCGCGTCGCTATCGAAAACCGCTTTGCCGAGGCTATCGTTCAACTTGGCCGGGACACCCGGCGGAAGCTTGGAATGCTCCGCCTTCAGCTTCAGCTGCGTTCGCTGCTCCGACGTCAACCCAGTGTCGGACTCCGTCAAACCCCTCAGCCCGTTGACCAGCTGTTGAGTGACCAACGTGCGCTCAGCGCGATAGTCCGGGGCGGCCAATTGCGTCCGATGAGAGAAGTCCGGGGCGGCTTGTTCCCGCTCCGCGCGAGCAGCCTGAGCGGAGTCGCCAGGGAGCGGAGGGGCCGCAGTCCGCGACCGTGGCCGGTCCAACAAGGCATCGGTCCGCTTCTTTTCGCCTTGCAGCAGCTCGCCTAACGCATTCACCTTATCTTGCACATAGGTCAGCGCCAACAAAGTCGCACTCGATGGCGTCGCCGTTGCCGGCACCATGATTTCGGGATCGCTAGAAGATGGTTGCTGCTGCGTTGCGGCGGTACTTGATGGAGTGAACTGCGATGGATTGGTGTTGGAGATGCTCAGCATTACATTTCCTTGACGTACGCCCTCACGCCGCAGCATCGCTACAGGAGCCGTCACAGCGCGATGGTGAAAGTGGCTATACCTCCCCGTTGGTCTGGCCGGCGGGGAGGTGGGAGAATTGCGGATCAAATGCGTCCGGCGCTGGAACCCATTGCATCCATGGCGTTTTGCTGCGCCTCCCTCATATTTCTCAACATCTCTTGCTGAAGATTGCGCAGCTCTCGGCTATTTTCATTGGCATCATCCGCCGCCGTACTCGCTACGCGGCTGTTCGCCTGCAGGATCTGCTGATCCGCCCGCTCCAACGTGGCGTCATATTCTGCAGAACCACGAGCGATGGAGCCAACGGATTGAGCGCTGGCGGAGACTGCTTGACCTTTCGCATTGACTCGGTCAGCCTTGAGGTTGTTCAGTTGAAACTGCCTGGACTCCTCGGTAAGCTCTGCCGACAGATCGGAAGTCACACTATCCAGCGCCGCTTGGTTCTTAGTCGATAGCTGCTTATCGCTTGAATGCAGCTTCACCGCGTCGCTGCCCATACGATCCGTCGCACCAATACCGCTGTTGCGCGAAGGAGCCGGCAGATGTGCCGGGACCGCGCCATTATTCGATACCCCAGGAGATATCTTAGGTAGTTCGGTCACGGCGTCGACATGGTCCGCACCCATCTTGACTTGAGCTTGGCGGGCCAAACTGCCTTGGGCGCCCTGAAGCTCAGACGTTATGCCATCCATCTTTGCCTTATTATTGGCAAGCGCGTTGCTCTTAATATTTGCTGACTTCACCTGCATTGCGGTGCCGACGGCGGTCACCGCGCCGGTAAACGCGGCCCCGCTGATCGCGCCAGCCAAGATGCTACTACCTTCGCGGCGCTGTGAACTGGCTGCCGACTGCACCAACTCGTCATTCAAGTTGATATTGAATTGACGCAACTGATTGGCCGACTGGAACAGAGACAGCAGTAGCTCCAATATTTTTTGGAAGCTCTTGCCGGACCGATGTTCAAGATCCTTGATGCTAAACGCCAAATTCTCCTGCTGCGTTTCGCCATGAACGTCTTTGTTCTGCTGCGACTGACTGACCGCAGTCGCCTGCGACAGCGCGGTGTTGACAATCTCGCTTAGCTCGCTGGCCACACTGTCCAGACCTTCCTCACGCAAAGACTGGCGCGTCTGTGCCAGCTCGTCCTGAACAGCCTGCTTCGAACCATCATAGGCGTCTTTCACGGTCAAGTATGCCACCGACTTCGCTTTCTGAACCGAGCTGGCAGCGGGCTCCGTCAGCTGCGGAACGCCCATCACCGAGGCGGTCGCCACGGTGTCTGCGCCGGCCCTTTGCATCACAGCGTCGACGTCCTTAATATTGATCGATGATTCGCCGACACGCGCCTTGCCTTCGCCGCCCTGCAGCTTGCTGTAGTCGATGAGTCGTGCCGAGATGGGAGACTGATTTACTTTGGTCATGTTGAACACTCCTGATATCAAGCGTCGGTGCGGCGCAAAATAAAGCGTCCAGCAACGGCGTCTTCCTGCAGCGCGTTAGACAAGGCCGTATGAAGTTCCTGGGTTAATTTTTGTTTGTCCGTATAGGACTCCACCGCCTCTTTGAGCCACTTCTCGATCTGGTCCATGGCCGCACGCGCCAGCTTGAAATCTGCCATAGCCTCGAGCGCGTTTTTCATGAACACGCCTTGCGCCACGCTACCCCCCATCTGCGTGGCTGCCTGGGTCGCCTGGCCGCCGATCGCTACTTTATTGAGTGTATTGGCCATCATTTCCTTGCCGAGCGCGTCTGTGCGCAAGCCGATCTTGGTACCGGCATTGCCCAGCGCGTTGGCCAGGCGCTGCGCGCCCTGGCTCAACAGCTTGCTGCCTCCCTTGGCCACTTCCTTGAGCACGCTTGGCACAATTTTCTTGATGGCGTCACCCAGCAGCTTGCTTAGCGCGCCGCCCAGCTTGGCTGCCGCCCCCTTGCCAACCACGGCGACAACCACCATCGCTGCGACCATAGCCACGGCTGCCAGCACTGCGCCGACAATGGAACCCACCAGCTCAGCAGCTTTCTTGTCGATCCCCGCCGCCTCCAAGGCCTTCGTGATGGCTTTGCCAATCAACTCCATCAAGGGTTTGAGCACGTGCTCCATCAGCGGCTTCAATGCTTCCTGGATGAAGGACATCCCAGTAGTGGCTTTAACGATCTCGTCCGCCACCATCAATGCAACGCCCACCGCGGCCAGTGCCAAGCTAGCGCCGCCGGTAAACGCCGCGGCCACGACACTGACGATAGTCAGTAGCGCGCCAAGAATCTTGCCAATGCACCCCATGATGCGATTGAGCTCTTCCGCCTTGCGCACTTCTTCCTTGTACTCAGCGGACTTCTTCTCCATTTCCTTCTGACGGCCTTCCTGCAAAGCTTGGAATGTGGCCAGATCGCTCTTCAGACTTTCTTCGCTGTTCTTGCTCACCAGCTCCAGGAACATAGCCATCATCTTGGTCAGCTTGGCGGTGTTGGAGAGGTTATCCAGCTCGCCTTTTTGAACAGTCTCATTCTTGATTCCCAGACCTTGGGCTTGGCTCAGGAGCTTGTCTGCGCTCCGACCGTTGGTAACAGCTAGCTCATGCGCTTGCATGGACTCGGCTTCAGCCTGAACGACTGCCTGCTGGGCTTGGTTGACTTCGCCTTTGGCCTGACTGCGCTCGGCCAGCGCTTGGGCATAACCCGGGTCATCAGTAGACATGCCATCCAGCTTAGCCTGCGCCTGGGCCTTCTTCTGCTTCGCTACATCCAGCACGTCTTTGGCACCGTTCAGATTGCCCAGCGCGGACTGGTACGCCTCGGTGGCGCGCTCAGCCTTTTCCAGCGCCGTTTGCAACTCTTGGGACAAGTGCTCACCCATAGCCTTTTGCGCCTCCATCATCGCCCGCCAAGTGGCCAGACGGCTCTCCAGCTGCGACTGCGACACATCCCCCAACAATTCGATCAACTGCCCAAGCAGCAAGGCTAGCTTGCCGGAACCATTCAACTCCTCTTGGGCCTTAGTGGTGGGCTGCGTCAATTGCGGCGTGATCAGGTCGCTTCGCAGCTTGGCCGATCCAGCGTCTTCGCTGACACGCATCGCAAACAGCGCCTGCGCAGACTTTTGCGCGGCATCGACGAACTTCTCGCTTGCCTGCGTGCTGCCTGCCAATGCCTTCGCCAGTTCGGCGCCGCCAAGATTGAAGCCCTGACCAACAGTCGTGCTTTTCATGTTTGCTCCTTTTCCTGCTGACGGGATTGCTCGTCCTTCGCCTCCGCCAAACCATCCAGATACGCTTGGGCCCTAGCGCGCAGTGCCTCGTCGGCGCTTCGCTCGCACACCAGCTCGAAACACTGCTTGGCCTTCGCCGCCTTGCGCATGAACAGCTGACACTGCCCGGTGAAAAACACCGGCCGGTAGTCACCCTTGCTCAGGGCGAAGGCCACAGCGTACAAGTCGCAAGCCTTCTGGAACTGTTTCTTGAGCTGGCAAACAGCGGCAAGTCCAATAATGTAATCGGGGTTGTAGAAGTCGTAGATGCAGAGGAAGCGAAAAAAGGTTTCCGCCTCGTCGAGCCTTCCCTTGTGGTAAAAATCGTAAGCATGGGCATACAGACCTTCCATCATGTCACGCGGAATGCCATGCACGTCCTTCAGGGTTGCCCCCGAACTCACGGCCTCCCAGACAATCTCCGCAATACGCTCTTCGCTGACATTGTCTTCGGTTTGCATCAACATCTCCTAGAGGTGGCGCCGCTTGTTCGGACAGGGTCCCGAGATTTTTAAGTGGAACCGTCGGAGCAGTCATGCTGCCGATTTGATCGCAGGCAGCGTCGCGAAGTATGCCTCATCCGGCGTCCGGTCTTCCAG
>NZ_NKFM01000097.1:0-5250 GCF_002223085.1 Burkholderia sp. HI2714
CGCCGCCGGCCAATGCGGTGGTTCACGCTAAGCCGGCCACACGCTGGCACGACCAGATTGTCGGCTACATCAAGGAGAAAGGCATCCATGCGTTCCACCACAAGTACGGGTATGGCAAGCGCGCGCTGGTCGAGGCGCAGATTTCGCGGATCAAACGCTGCATCGGCGCGCGACTGCTGACGCGCCGACTCGAATCGCAGCAGCGCGAGGGCGTGATCATTGCGAACCTCGTGAACCGGTGGAACAGCTTCGGCAAGGCGATTTGCGTCAAGACAGCCTAATTGCGCCCGCAACCAACTGAGCGCATACCCTGTCGAACAAAGCCGATCTCATTCGCCTTCGCCGTCTCGATCAACGAGTAAAGATTCAGGCTCGCCTTCGCGCCCGCCACCGTATCGCTGAACAACCAGTTTTTTCTTCCGACCACAAACGGCCTGATCGAATTCTCACAGGCGTTGTTGCATATCGGCCAGGTCTCGTTCTCGATGTAGCGGCACAGCTTCGGCCACTGGTTGCCCAGATAACCCAGCGCCTGTCCCAGCTTGCCGCCCGGCAGCGTCGTCTCGAGATGCTCGTCCAGCAACGTCTTGATCTTGCCCAGCACCAGCCGGCTATAGCGATAGCGTAGCCGCTGACAGCGCGCCGGCGCATGGCGCGCGCGTTCCTCGGCAGCGTACAGCTTGCTGATCAGATGAAGGAACTGCGTCGCTGGCTGGTGCGGCCCGCGCGCTTCCTTGGGCAGCACCGCTTCGGCTTCCACGAAGTACCGCCTCGCATGCGTCCAGCAGCCGAGATGGATCAGCTTGTTCTTCTTCGCGATCACATCGTACACGGCGCCGCCGTCGCTCATCAGCGCCGAACCCTCCCGTATGCCCGCCCACAGCGCGTCGCCGTGTTCGATATGGTGTCCGGGCGCGTAACTGTACAGCCGCACGGGTGGGCCGACAGCGTTCATCTGGACCCATACCGCGCTTTTCGATTGTGCCGGGCGTCCCGGCTCCTTCAGCACCTGTACGTTCGTTTCGTCGCCTTGCGTGACCCCGCTGTCGAGTAGCACATCACGCATCAGGTTGATCACCGGTTGCACCGCCTGACCATGCCGGATCACGCTGGCTGACATCGTGTTGCGCGAGATGTCGCCGCCAAAGCGACGTAGCAGCGCCGCGATCCGGTACAGCGGCAGCCCGTCCATGTACTTCGACAGGATGATCCACGCCATCGCTGCTTCCGTGAACAGCCCCTTCGGGATGATGCGCGGCGGCACCGACGCGACCTTCAGTCCATGGTCGCACAGCTTGCACGCGTACTGGACCCGCTCGTGGCGGATCACCCGAATCTGCTGCGGGATGATGTCCAGTTGCTCGCTCACCTCGACGCCGATCTCGACCAGCGTCGAGCCGTCATGCGGGCAGACCCGCTGATCCTCGGGAATTTCGTATCGCACCACCTCGCGCGGCAGGGCGGGGTCGAGCGACTTGCGCCCGCCGCGCTTCTTGCGCTTGTGCGCCGCGATCTCGATCTCCGGCTGGTCTTCCTGCGCGGGCTGGGTTGCGGATGTCGGCGCCAGCTGCTCGGCCTCGTTCAGGAACAGATCGCCCTGTCGCGGATCGCGCTTCTCGCTGCTCGCGCCGAACAGCTTGCGCAGCATGACCTTCAGCTGTTCCTTCGCGAGATCCCGTTCGACGCGTGTCACGCGAAGCTCGCCACGAAGTTCATCGCGTTCGCCGCGCAACGCATCGCGTTCGGCGGCGGCTTCGTCACGCGCCGCGATGAGCGCGGCGAGCTCGTCGGCGGTGATCGTGAGGTGTCTGCGGGTCATGCCTCCACGATAGCGAACACCGTACCCCAATGGGTTTACGTCATTTTGTAACAGTCGCATTCGTGTCGCAGTGATGCGACAGTTCAGAGCCGCGTGTAGCGCCGCTCGGGATGTTTGCGCATCGCCGACAGGTCGATGCCGTCGAGCAACCAGTAAAGCTGCTGCGCGCTCAGCTCGACGATCTCTCCCGTGCGGGGCCAGCAAAAACGGTCCGCCTCAAGCCGCTTCATCAATAGCCAAAACCCGTTGCGCTCGTACAGCAGCAACTTGATGCGATCGGCCCGTCGGTTGCGGAACCCGTACACCGCGCGCCCGAACGGGTCGAGCTTCATCGATTGTTCGACCAGCACCGCCAGACCGTTGATGCTCTTGCGAAAATCGATCGCATCCCGATGCAGGTACACCTTCACATCGTCGTCGAAGCGGAACATCCCGTCCTCCCCAACGAATCCATCATCGCCGTCAGCAGAGCAACGTCGGCGCTCGTACACAAGAGCTCAACGCTCACGCCGTTGGGCAGATGCGCCCATAGCCGCGCGCGGGGCGCTGTACTGCTCGGCGTCGAACTCACTTTCACTTCGGCGAACGCCGAGACCGCATCTCGCGCCGTTGCCGCTGGCTTGTGTGCCTTCTTCTGCGGCGCGTCGGGTGCCGCCCGCATCCGCCGCCGCGCTTTATACAGTCCGTGCACCGAGAGCCCATGCTCCCGCGCATACGACGACAACGTCTTGCCTTCCCGTTGCGCCGCTTCGATGTGCAAAACCCAGTCCATCGCGTCTCCAGCAAGCTGAAGACGCTACATGTACCTCGTTTCCTTCACATCCATAAGTGCGGGTTCGCGGGACGCTTACTTTCAGGCTGGCTTTGTATGGCAATGAACGTTCACGAGGCATAGATCAATTGCCCTTTCTACTCGACCTCACGCTGCCGCGCAACCACCCCCTTCCGAACAAAGCCTCCGGGTGGCCCCTTTACGAAGAACTCCAACAGATTGGGTGGTCGATGTTGCGCGCGGACCGCCTTCATGAATTCGACGTTCTGCGCGACTGTCAAGTCGCTGCGCCACGTCTCAAAGTAGCCTTTCGCCTGCTCATCATTAAGCCTGGACAAAAAAAGGGGGCAGCTCTCGGGGGGCAGCCATTGCAGTGGAAAGTTCATCAACGCTTCAGCAGATTCGCGTTCGAGCACAGCGCGCCCGAGCGCCGCTGTCAATTCGGGTTGCTTCGCCTGCAGCGTTTCCAGCTCCCGCTTCGAAACTTGCGCCAGGTGCGCTGCATCTACCCCCAGTTCAACGCACTGCTCAGGGGAGATAAGCTTGTCCCAGTACGCGTTCATGACGGCTTGAAGGTATGTATTTACAACATCTACATGACCGTTTTTCCTAGCTCGATCAAGCCCGGAGGCATCATTCTTAGATTTCGCGCTCAGCAGGTTGGCGAGGTCCGTTGCCGAGAGTTGTTTTGCCGCACCGGCCCTCAGCACTATGTCGAGGAAAGCTTGTACCGCTTTGTCATATCCTGCGGCCATGGCAGAGTACAGGCTTGAGCTGCGCCCGTTCGCCGACAGAAGGTTGTACAGCACTTGCTCGGGCGACAAAGAATCATAAGTGGTATTCGCGACGCCGTGCAACAGACGTGGTCCGATCAGCGTCACGGCCTGAGCGTTGCCGTCGGAAAGGGCTTCGCGCAGCCAGTTAGCCATCGCAAACTGAGCTGTGGACGCACCCGCGCACCACGAACCGACGTGATCAAGCAGCGGTAGTCGCTGCTGCCCGGCTACCACTGTTGCAAATTTGCGTTGCTGCCCGAGTGTCAAGTCGCTGCTGTTGGCCTTAAGGTAGGCGATCGCCTGCTCATCGTTAAGCTTGGACAGAAAGGGGGCGCAGCTCTCGAGGGCCAGCCATTGCGGTGGAAGGTTCATCAACGCTTCAGCGGGGGCATGGTCGATCACAGCGCACCTGAGTGCCGCCGTCAATTTGGGCTGCTGCGCCTGAAGCTTTTCCAGCTCCCGTTTCGGAAATTGCGCCAGGTGCGCGACCGTCAGGGGTTCAACCTGTCCCCCGACCGTGGCCCAGACGAGCAATTCATCGTTGTGCCGAATCTCGACCTTGAGGCCTGTGCCAGGCTCATTCCAGCCCAAGATCAGTTCCCCTTCCTTGTAGCTCGCGTCAACGAGTCCTGCTTCATGTTGCGCACGCAAAATATCTCTCGCGAGCAGGGCGGGGTCGGTCGGCACACGGATGACCGGGTTGTCCCCCGCGTCGTCGAATTCCAAGATGCTGGCGCTGGATTCTTTGACGGTATCGGCGCCATAGGTCGACGCCAGTTCGCGCACAATTCGGTTGGCCGTTTCAACGATGACATCGTTGTCGTATTCGACGCCGCGGGTCAGCTGATCACGTGCAATCTCCGTCTCGTCACTCAGCCGGTCGACGTAGATCTGCTGATACCGCTCTGCCATTACTAACGCCAAGCGGCTTGGGGACACATAGTCCTCGACGAGCTTTATGCACGCTTCCAGCTGTTCAGGTTTGACGTCCCGCGGGGCAAAGGGATCAGACGGAGCGGAAATACCCAGTCGTTCGGCCCCATAGTTCTTAAATGCCGAGACTTCGTGAACCTCATTGCCTGGCCGGTATGTGCGATGCTTACGTACATAGTCGGTGATGCACTGTTCGATGATGTCGTGTTTGAGCTGCCAGGAGGCCGACAACAAGCCGCCATTCGTGTTACAGAGCCGATTGACTTCGGTGATGAGCTTGGTGATCAAGCCGGGTCCACAGACCCCAAGCTCGCCCGCTACATTGCGCATAGCGCTGGTGCGCAGGGAAAGCTCGATGTCGTCGTTTTGCAGCAGGCGGTGCAGCAGGTCGAAGGCACGCTTACCTTCCGCATAGAACGCCACGCGAGCGTCCGAATAGTAGTTACGCTCTAGGTTGAACAGGCGGTCCTGGAATCTGTCCACGCACGTTTTTATGTCTTCGGCCTCGTATGGGACGTGTTTAGCCGCAAATTCCTTCAGGTGGTCGAGTGTCGCGCTCATTTCCTGGCGGAACTGTTTATAGGCATCGCTCGCTTCGAAGTCGCGGACCGTGTGATGTTTATCGGGCGAGTAGACCACTGCCGACGACGACATATCGGTTGAAGGCCCGTTTCGATCGGCTCGTAGAGCGAGCGGTGTGGGGGACATGAGCGCGGAACCAAATCCGCGCAATCCAATACTTCCTATTCCGAAGGGCATAACGATTCCTGGTTTTCTATGGTCTATTTAGTTAATCTCTGCGGGTCGGATTCCCCGTCCCTTGTGAGCTTCCCCCGGTTTTTCGCGCACCAAGGGCGAGTCGTTATGCTGCCAGATTTTGCTCGTCCTGCGTGCGGAGCCAGTCGTGAAAAAACTGGGTTGGCGACACCTGACCGAGCGTGGAGTGGCGG
>NZ_NKFM01000098.1:0-5092 GCF_002223085.1 Burkholderia sp. HI2714
ACGCAGTCGTACAACAACTCGCACGTGCTGGGCGCCAACGGTTCCACCTTGCTGGTCAACAGCAGTGGCGTGGGTCTGAACAGCGGCAATGGCGACACGCTCAACGACTACGCGATCAGCTACGTCAACAACACGGGCACGATCACGCCGGCCTCGGTGACGGTGACGGCGAACTCGGACACCAAGGTGTTCGACGGCACCACGACGAGCAATGTAGCCGTGACCAACGTCACCGGCCTGGTAGGCAGCGACAGCCTGACGGGCCTGACGCAGTCGTACAACAACTCGCACGTGCTGGGCGCCAACGGTTCCACCTTGCTGGTCAACAGCAGTGGCGTGGGCCTGAACAGCGGCAATGGCGACACGCTCAACGACTACGCGATCACCTACGTCAACAACACGGGCACGATTACGCCGGCCTCGGTGACGGTAACGGCTTCGAGCCAGAACAAGGTGTACGACGGCACCACGGCGAGCAATGTAGCCGTGACCAACGTCACCGGGCTGGTGGGCGGCGACAGCCTGACGGGTCTGACGCAGTCGTACAACAACTCGCACGTGCTGGGCGCCAACGGTTCCACCTTGCTGGTCAACAGCAGTGGCGTGGGTCTGAACAGCGGCAATGGCGACACGCTCAACGACTACGCGATCAGCTACGTCAACAACACGGGCACGATCACGCCGGCCTCGGTGACGGTGACGGCGAGTTCGGGCACCAAGGTGTTCGACGGCACCACGGCGAGCAACGTAGCCGTGACCAACGTCACCGGGCTGGTGAGCGGCGACAGCCTGACGGGCCTGACGCAGTCGTACAACAATTCGCACGTGCTGGGCACCAACGGTTCCACGCTGCTGGTCAACAACAGCAATGTCGGTGTGACCGGCAGCGCAGGCAGCGTGCTTGGCGACTACGCGATCAGCTACGTCAACAACACGGGCACGATCACGCCGGCCTCGGTGACGGTGACGGCGAGCTCGGGTACCAAGGTGTACGACGGCACCACGGCGAGCAACGTAGCCGTGACCAACATCACCGGCCTGGTGGGCGGTGACAGCTTGACGGGCCTGACGCAGTCGTACAACAATTCGAACGTGCTGGGTACCAACGGTTCCACCTTGCTGGTCAACAGCAGTGGCGTGGGCCTGAGCAGCGGCAATGGCGATACGCTCGGCGACTACGTGATCACCTACGTCAACAACACGGGCACGATCACGCCGAGGCCGGAGCCGGCGCTGATCACTGCGCTTACGTTCAATGTGGATGAATGGCGAGGTGCACGCTGGGCTAACTATTACGTGGACCGCACTTATCCTGCCGAGCGCCTGACGGTGACGCAAACCCCCGAATCGTTCCAGATGTTGGAGGTCGCTATGACTGGAGAGTTGCCGACCGAAGGTCCGGTTGAGATACCGGTGGCAGGCCCGTCGTCGAGACTGAATTGCAAGTCGGGCAGTATCCGTACGCCGGATGGCGTTGATTCCCTACCAGTGAACGAATGTACTCGACGGACCAATTCAGATCGTGGCTATTGATGTCAATTGGCGACCATGCAAGCACGGCCGATACTTGCTTGGCGACGGCAATCCTTTGTCTGAAAGGGGAGAGCGTGTGAATAGCGACAGTCATTGTGCCGATGAAATGCGTGCATTCTGGCGAAGATCCCTGCGCCGAGTTCCATGCAAGATGGTAGGACGGATATCTGCGCTTCATTCGCGAGATCTAGTAGTTGAAAAGAACGTATAGGGTTTGCATTTTATGAAGATACAAAATGAAGATCCGGCATTCCATTTCATTTCAGGTTTGCCCCGATCTGGATCGACGCTGCTTGCGGCATTGCTCAAGCAGAATCCCCGTTTCCATGCAGGAATGACCAGCCCGGTTGGCGGAATTTTTTTGGCATTACTTGAAGCGATGAGTGATCGGGTTGAGGCGTCGGTTTTTTTGGATAATGACGCGAGGCACCGAATTCTTCGTGGTTTTGTAATGAACTACTTTTCCACCAGCAACGCGAGGGTGATCTTTGACACCAATCGATTTTGGTGTAGCAAGTTGCCGACCCTGCGCCTTCTGTTTCCACAGGCAAAGGTAATTGCCTGCGTACGCGATACAAGCTGGATCATTGATAGCTTTGAGCGCTTGGTGAACCGCAACGCATTACAACCATCGGGGGTATTCAATTTCGCCGCAAGCGGCACGGTGTATTCGCGAGCCAGTGCCCTGGCGAGTTCAGACGGCACTGTAGGGTTTGCTTACGACGCACTGCGTGAGGCGTTTTATGGTGAGCACGCGCAAAGCATGTTACTGGTGCAGTACGACACCTTGACGAGCAATCCCAAGAAGGTTCTTTCGGCAATATACGACTTCATTGGCGAGCCGTGGTTCGAGCATGACTTCGATAACGTGGAGTTCGATGAGGGCGACGCGTACGACGGACGACTTGGTACTCCGGGCTTGCATGCTGTTGGGCGAAAAGTGCGCGCTACTCCGAGGGACACCATCTTGCCGCCGGATTTGTTCCAGCGCTTTGCCGGCGACAGTTTCTGGCTCGACCCTAGTAAGAACCCACGTGACGTGCGGATTGTCTGAGTCTGCCGGCCATGTCGGCCGCCACCAGAAGAACAGGAAGTCCCATTTCGATTGGACGACCCGTGAGCCTAGATATCAACGACATTCGTGCGGCCAGAAGAAGAGGGTGTTATGAGTAGTTCCCAAGCAACGATGGCAGTCACAGAACCGGCTTTCTCACTCGGCCGATTTGAATCCGCTTGCTACGCTCGTCAGCACGAGCAGGCAGCGAGAGAGTTTGTTGCTCTACTAGCGATGCTGGATCGCAACTACGGGGGATTCGACCATGGATTCGAAGCCCTGCCAACTGCGAACATGGTGGGTGTGGACCAGGATCCGCATATTATCAATCGCATCTGTTCGGCGCTCTCGGCACTGTTCTGCGATTCGGCCTTCGGCTTGTCTTTCGACGGCTACCGACAGCTGTTGTATTTTCATCGCTGGATCGCGACGTTGTTCGCAGCCAGCTCTTTCCTGAACGCCGATCACATTTTGCGCGCCCTGAACATCAAGGGGCCTAATGCGCGCGCGGTAGAAGTGAACAATCGTGACCTGGCAAAGTTCTGCCTGCTTTATACGCCCAATTCAGAGATTCCAATGGATATGGAAGCTCTGTGGTCGCATGATCGGCACTTGGCGGTTGCGCTGGCCTGTGCTTTGCTCTCGCCACGCTTCTTGGGCACCATGGCGGCCCACGACAAACGTGAAAAGTTGCTGGAATGGCTGCCGCCCAAGCTCGAACAGATTAATGACCTGAACGTGCTCCCTATCGGTGTGCTGCATGATGTCTACATGCATTGCAGCTATGCCGACACGCCGCGGCGGCATCGGATCAAGGGGCCGATCAATCGGCTGGTGCGCCAGAAGCTGGACGAGCAAGGCATACGCGATGTGAAGCACGTGCCGCGGCCGCGCGCAGTCGGTGAGAAGCCGTTGCTGATGGTCGTGCTGGAATGGTTCTCCGGCTCCCATTCGATTTACCGCACTCACTCGGCTTCGATCAAGGCAGCTAGCGAACGATTCCGGGTCGTGGGTATCGGGCACGCCGGACAGGTGGACCAGTTGGGCAAAGCCGTATTCGAAGAATATGTGGAAGTCACGGGCGATACCGTGTCGTTTGTCCGGGCCAAAGCAGAGGAGTTGCAGCCCGACATCGTCTATTACCCGGCATTCGGCATGTTTCCACACAGTATTTATCTGACGAATTTGCGCTTGGCACCGGTGCAGATTGTCTCCTATGGGCATCCGGCCACCTCGCACTCCCCCTTTATCGACTACTTCGTGTTACCGGAAGACTGGGTGGGTGATGCCGACTGCTTCAGCGAAAAGCTGTTACCGGTGCCGAAGGCCGCCATGCCATTTGTGCCATCGGCGCAAACCGGTGCTTACGACCCTGTGCTGCGCGAACACCCGGACACCGTACGTATTGCGATTGCCGCCACCACGATGAAGCTGAATCCTGGCTTCGTCGAAACGCTGGCACGTATCCGGCACGAGGTAAGCAAGCCGGTCGAGTTCCATTTTTTTATGGGTGTCGCACGCGGGTTGGTATATCTGGAGGCGCGCCATCTCATTTGCCGCTATCTACCCGACGCCGTCATCCATCCGATCATGCCGTATGCGGAATACATGACACGCATTAACGCATGTGATCTGTACTTGAACCCATTTCCATTTGGCAACACCAACGGCATTGTGGACGTGACAGCGCTGGGTATGGTGGGCGTGTGCAAAACGGGGCCGGAGGTGCTGGAGCATATCGATGAAGCGCTTTTGACTCGCATCGGCCTGCCGGACTGGCTCATTGCAAAGTCAAGGGATGACTATGTGGAAGCGGCCAAGCGACTGATTATTGATGATGAGACGCGAATCTCTTTGCGACGGAAGTTGCTGAAGAACAATGCTGTGAAGGTGTTCTACCAAGGACAACCGGAGCTTTTTGCCCAGGCCTTGGAAGCCTTGCTGTAGGGCCTGCTCCTTTGTAAGCGCGAAATTCTCCGCACCTAGCCGGCGCGGCTGAACCAATCCACGATTGCGTCCGCAGACTTGAATTGCGGACGCAAATGATGAGCTTCCCCCGGTTTTTCGCGCACCAAGGGCGAGTCGTTATGCTGCCAGATTTTGCTCGTCCTGCGTGCGGAGCCAGTCGTGAAAAAACTGGGTTGGCGACACCTGACCGAGCGTGGAGTGGCGGCGCCTCCGGTTGTAAAACACTTCGATGTAGTCGGACATGCAAAACATAGTTGAACCAAGCCCTGCAAGGGATTGCCGGGAGCCGGATATGCTGCGAACTCCCAGAACGAATATCGATCTGATTTAGAACCTGGGAGCTGGAGCGCGCCGACATGACCGACGATTTCTTCCGAAGCCGCCTTGATTCGATGATCGACCTGCGCCATCCGCTTGCGGTGCTCGCGACGCGCATGCCGTGGGCGCAGCTCGAAGCTACGATGGCGCCGCTGTTCGCGCATCGCAATCGTGAAGGCATTGCTGCGCAGGTGATCGATCTGTTCGGCGCGACAGCGC
>NZ_NKFM01000099.1:0-4924 GCF_002223085.1 Burkholderia sp. HI2714
AAAGTACGGCCGCGATGCGAGCCGGACGCCGTGGCGCAAGATGCATCTGTCGATCGATCCGCAGATGAATGTCCACCAGATCGCGATCACCGAGGATCACGTCTGCGACGAGGCGGGCCTGGATGCCGTGCTGGCGGTCAACGCGAACGTCGACTGCGTGATCGCCGATGGGGCGTATTACAGCATTGCGCAGACCGAGGCGTGGTCAGCCTGCGGCGTGCTGCCCGTGATTCCACCACCGGCCAATGCGGTGGTTCATGACCAGCCGGCGACGCGCTGGCACGACCATCTCGTTCGGTACATCAAGGACAAGGGCATCCATGCATTCCGGAACAAATACGGGTACGGCCAGCGCGCACGGGTCGAATCGCAGATCTCGCGAATCAAACGCTGCATCGGCGCGCGGCTGCTGACGCGCCGGCTCGAGTCGCAGCAGTGCGAGGGCGTGATCATCGCCAACCTGCTGAACCTGTGGAATTCGTTCGGCAGGCCCGTTTGCTTCAAAAATGCATAGTTGCGTCTGCAACCAACTTGGCGCCTACCCTGCTGAACAAAGCCGTCAGCCAAGCTTTTCCGTGATCCAGCTCCGAAGCCGAAGTGCACCAACGCCGTGACAACGACATTATAATTGCAAATGCGTCTCATTACGAATATCATATGCCTCTCCTTAGAGGCCAGTTCAAAAATCCTGCTCAGCATGCCTGAAGATGTTCCAACAGACGAGCGAGCAGCCAAGTTTCAGGAACGTTTCGTGAATGTCAGCACGACGATCGAAGCGAATGCGTAGACGACGGAAATTGTGGAGCCAAGAGTGAGTGCGTTCGACGATCCAACGATACGTGCCGAGTCCGCTACCGTGCTCGGTGCGGCGCTTTGCGATCACGGGTCTGATGCCACGTTCGCGCAGTGCGCGACGGTGTTGTTTGGAGTCGTAGCCACGATCGGCATAGACGATCCTCGGCTTTTGAAGCGGTCGGCCACGCACGCCCCGAATCGGCGGAATCGCATCGACGAGCGGCAGCAGCTGCGTAACGTCGTTGGTGTTCGCACCGGTGAGAATCGCGACGATGGGAGCGCCGTTGGCGTCTACGAGGATGTGATGCTTGGAGCCTGGACGCGCGCGATCCGTGGGGTTCGGGCCAGTTTTTCGCCCGCCCCGACGGCGCGTACCCACGATGAATCGACCGCTGCATATGAGAGGTCGAGCTGGCCCGTCGCGCGCAGCTTGTCGAGCAGCAGCTCGTGCAACCGATCCCACACGCCAGCCTTTTGCCAGTCGCCCAGTCGACGCCAGCAAGTTGCGCCCGAGCCGAAGCCCAGTCGCGTCGGCAAATGGTTCCAACGGATGCCCGTCTTGAGCACGAACAGGATCCCGTTGAGCGCCACGCGATCGGGCACACGCGGACGCCCCGGATCGCTCTTCGCGCGAGGCTTCACGACAGGCAGCAACGGTTCGATCAGTTTCCACGGTTCGTCGTCAATGATCGGCGCTTCCATCCTTGGGCTCCCGTCGTTCCGGGGCTCAAGGCTAACAAATCGCCGAGAAAGTAAGCAGCCCCCTCACGGGGAATTTGAACTGGTCTCTAAGTATGTTGAGTAAACAGATTTTAAGATTATGCGTTAGGAATGCAGATCATGTGATGGGAACTGCGAACCTATGCGATGCGAGTTGCGACTAGCTGAAGTGAAGAAGCTGACCTTGGGACAACTGGCCTTTAATCACCGTCATCGGGACATCAGGACGCGCGCCACGGGACTGGTGCTGCTGAGCAGCGGCCTGACCCCACCGAAGGTGGCTGAGCGACTCGGCGTCAGTGTGCAATCGCCCTACAACTGGGTCATGGCGTGGCGCGAGCGTGGCGTGGTCGGCCTGCTGACGGGCCACGGAGGCGGTCGCCCGCGCGCCTTGCCCGATACGATGGTCGCGGCGGCGATTCAGATCGCCACGACCGAACCCCTCACGCTCAAAAAAAGCGCGACGAAGAGGCATTCGCCATGAAGCAGGCCACGCTCGCGAAGCTCCAGCAGGCGGCACGGGAAGATGAGGTTGCCCGCTAATTTCGCATCCCTTAGCAGAGCCATTATGCCGCCTGGTGCTGCGCGGCGTACCAGCTTCGTTCGAACTGCATCGGACTAACGTAGCCCAACGTCGAGTGCAAACGAGAGTGATTGTAGAAGCCCAACCAGTCGATGACCTCGTCCATCGCTTCGCGTCGCGTCGCGAACCGGCGGCCGAGGATTCGCGCCCGCTTGAGCGATCCCCACAGGCTTTCGGTCGGCGCGTTGTCCCAGCAATTTCCCGTGCGGCTCATCGAGCTGCGCATGCCGTAGCTTTTCAGCAACCGCTGGAAGTCGTGGCTACAGTACTGACTGCCCCGATCGCTATGCAGAATCAGCCCTGCATTGGGGCGACGACGGAACCACGCCATGCGCAGCGCGTCCGACACCAGCTCCGTGCGCATATGCGGCTTCATCGACCAGCCCACGACCTGCCGGCTGAACAGATCAAGGATGACCGTCAGGTACAACCAGCCTTCGTCGGTCCAGATGTACGTGATGTCCGACGTCCAGACCTGATCGGGCTGCGCCGGCGAGAAGTCCCTTTGCAGCAGGTTCGGTGCGACCGGCAAATCATGGTTGCTGTCCGTCGTCGCCTTGAATCGCCGCTTGGTCTTCGCCTGGATGCCATGCAGCTTCATAAGCCGCTGAACCCGATCCCTGCTCACGCGAACGCCACGAGCCTTCAGTTCCTTCCAGACACGCGGCCAGCCGTATTCGCCCTTGGACATGGCGTGTACGGCCCGGATATGGACCAGCAGCACGTCGTCACTGATGCGTCGACGCGGGCGTTCCGTATCGACATCGCGGGTCTTACGGGCATGGTAGCCGCTCGGACTCACGCCCAGCGCCTGACAGGCCAACGATACCGGCCAGTGTCGACAGTGTTTCTCGATCCAGGCATACCTCATGCCGACACCTTCGCGAAGTACGCCGTGGCTTTTTCCAATATGTCGCGCTCCATCTTCACGCGCGCCAGCTCGGCGCGCAGTCGCGCAATCTCCATCTGTTCGGGCGAAACCTTCGTACCCGCTGCACTGAGCTTGCCCGTGTCGTCGGCCTTGATCCAGTTGTGCAGCGTCTGCGTGCTGATACCGAGTATCTTCGCCACCGCCGCAATGCTCTGGCCATTGCGCACCATGCGCACCGCTTCCAGCTTTAACTCGAGCGTGTACCGCGCTCTCCGGTTACCCGTCTTTCCTTCCTCCTTGCTTGAGTTTCACACACTCAGCAAGGGATACGTTTTTCGCGGGCAAGCTCATGTAAGGCTCCGGCGTATACGGTTCGCCAAAGCTAACAAACTTCAATCCCGTTTACCAGCAACACTTATACGAATTTACTTTTATTAAGTTTCAGGAGGTTGATAGCAACATATACTTTCAATGCAAAACATTGCGACTATTGATTTTGCGCTATTCATATTAATGTTTTACTTCGGCAATGAAAAAGAAATTACTCCTGCTGCACATTACTGCCATAATGATGGTTTCCAGCGTTGATGCTATCGCGGCCAATGTTAATGGCGAATTGCGCCGCCAAACACTTTCCGATGTCGCCAGTGAATTCGGCAATTCCAGTAAAAACAATGCAAATCGAGTTTTTGCCAATCAATTGGTTTCTGCATTTGACTCCATTGCAAAAAATGGCGGCTCAATCGACTTAATCGATTCAAATGGAAATATAGACCTCAGAATTAGCGTTGGACTCAGGGATGACTCTGGTTCGACAAATGTATTTTTCTCAAAAAACTCAAAAAATCCATTGATTGTATACACGTATAACGGATTAGTTAACGGAAAACGAGCAAAGTTGGTGAGATCGGGAGAAGAGCTCGGCATCTCTTGGGCTGACGGAAGATCAGGAGAGATTACTCTTCGCGAATTCAGAAAAAATGGCCCAGAAAAAAAATATCGAATTGATAAGGTGGCGAGTGGACTCTCTGGCAATGACGTAGTTAATAATCCAAGCCATTTCGAGAAAATGAAATCCTCATCACCCATCTCCGCGCCAGCGGCCATTACGGCCGCGAGCAAGGGGCCAATCAATTTTTGGGTCTTCATTCACAACGATGTCGCCGGCAAGAGTAAGGGGGCGGACGTAAGTGGAATTCATGCGGGTTATTTTTCATGGTTTATTGACCATCTAAAGGAAATTATTCCAGGAACGACAATAAATATTATATATTATGATAATAATGAAATTGCGAGCGTAAATTACTATGCAAGCGACGATTCATCCAAAATAAAAGTGCTTTACGAGCTAGAGCATAAAGTGGAAAATTTTATAAGAAAATTTGATGGATATCATCTTTTTGGTGGGAAAGAGGAATTTGATAAAAAATTTGGCGTATTAAGCAACTACAGGCGAAATAAATTTTTGCTATTTACCGAGAGCAACCCAAGCTGGACTGTGGCAGGCTATGCGGCCGAAGGCGGACATGTTGGTGTTGCTAGCAATTATGGCTATCAAATTGCTGCGCACGAATTTGGGCACATGATTGGTGCAACCCATGAAAATGCCGACGTCATTTACACAGGCGGCTGGTGGTGCGAAACAATTATGAAGAGCCCAAATCCGCTCCGCTCGAATTGTTACCGCTATAGCGATGAAAATATAAAATTGATTAGAAATTATTTTTCCTGGAGCCCAGCATCGAGTAGCAATTAAGTTAGCCTAGAATTATTGCTTTTTTACTCAGTTAGGTAAGCCACCGGCTCTGCCGGTGGACTGGCCACCAAATAGTCGGACATGCGAAATTCAGGCGGTCGTTTCGAGCTGCGCGCAACGCGACCTCGTCGCGAGTTGAATCGCGCGCGTCAACACCGCCGCCCATCGAAATGGCAAGTGCATGGGTACGCCAACCCGT
>NZ_NKFM01000100.1:0-4876 GCF_002223085.1 Burkholderia sp. HI2714
TGGCGACATCTGAAATATCGATGGCGATGCTTCGCCACCTGGACCAAGAAAACCATCGATGCCGAATTGGCCGACCTACTGGCCGGGTACGGCATCAAATATCAAGTCAGTTTTTCGTGAACACTTAGCTGTTTGTCGTAAACTGATTTGAACATTGAGCGTTAGATACGCATCCCTCTCAGGAGTTGCGTATCGATGAAATGCAATTTAATGCTGACGGATGTGGAGAAGCAGACCTTGGAAAAACTGGCCGTGAATCATCGCGATATCCGCACGCGTGCCGCAGTATTGGTGCTGATGGGCAGCGGGCTAGGCTACGCTCGACAAGCTTCAGCAAGCCGATCGCGGAGCAGCTGTGCGCTTGCTGATTCTGGACGAGGCGGTTTTTGCTGCTCGCCATCGCGTCAGAGAAGCCGGTTACCACGAGGCCTGCTCCATACGGCCAAACCAAACACGCATACCCGACGCAGTGTCCTCGGGGCGCCCGCTTTCCGGCCGAACGAACTGATCGACACGACACATCCCGCAGCATCAAAGGCTCGGATGTGGTCCGATCCATCGACAGCATGCTCGTCGAAGGCGATGCCCGATCAACCATGATTGTGCTGGGCAGCGCCAGCATACATCACGGTATCGACGCAGCTACACGCGAGCGTTGGTTGATCGACTACAAGGCGTACCAGCCTTACTTGCCGCCCTTCAGCCCCGAACTCAATCTGATCGAGATCGTCTGGCCGCACCTGAAATATCGATGGCGACGGTTCATCAACTGAACTAAATAACCCATCGATGCCGAACCGGCCAGTCTGCTGGCTGGCTACGGCATCAATTTCAAGCTAGTTTGGTGTGGACACTTAAGGCATTGACTGATGACAGATCACGAAGTGTTGAATTCGCAGGAAGCATTGTGCTCAGGCGCCAGGCGCAGCGTTCCGGCTCAAGAGGCTTGGTTGCTGCAGTTCAGTTCGGATCAAGGTGCATGTCTGGAGCTGACATGGAAAGAGGGTAGTGAGTCGTGGGAGGCACCGGACGGCTGGCAAGGCATCTTGCTGCTGGATCGGGTCGAGGTTCGCGTCGCCGCAGGAGAGTTGAGAGTTCGTCCGCTCAAGCTGAAAGTGTTCAGTAAGCTGTTGGCTTTCATCGATGAAGCGAATGGAGTGGAGGACGCGCGCTCAGAGTTCGCCGCCTGGTCTTTGCTGTCCCATGAGGAGCCATCGGTTTGGCAGGAACGAAAACGCTGCGAATACTGGTTTCTATTGCAGATGCTGGAGGCGCCGGCTTCGTTGTCACCATTCCTCGCCCTGTTGCGCCATAGCGAGAGCTACTGGCTAGTGCGGTTTTTGCTGGCTCAGTCGACGGGGAGCAATACCTTGCAGGATCTGGGGCAGCGTTACGGCGTGTCATATTCCCATTTTCGCCGCCTATGCCGTCATGCCTTGGGCGGTGCAGCCAAGACCGAGCTGCGAGACTGGCGGATGGCGCGCTCGATGCTAGACGTCGTGGAAAGGCGAGGAAGCCTGACCCAGATCGCCCTCATGCACGGCTATGCTTCTTCGTCTCATTTTTCAAATGAAATAAAAGGGTTGCTCGGAATGTCTCCGCGCACCTTATGCAATATCATCCGATTGGCAACAGAATGAAAAAACATCACTCGTGCGCATGGTTTTTGGCATGCGCCCTACTACTAGCGCCTCCTGTCGCTTGGGCGGCGGGGCCAACGGTTTCCGCCGGTAGCGGATATGTCGCCAAGAATGAGAGTTTGCGCAGCTTTTTCGACGCGTTGGCCGCGCAGCTGAACAAGCCCATCATCGTCAGCAAGCTGGCCGCGCGTAAGCAGATCAGCGGCGAGTTCGATTTGAGTGGCTCGCAGGCGCTGCTTGACAAGCTGTCGCAGCAGCTGGGGTTGATCTGGTATCACGACGGACAGGCGATCTACATTTACGATGCCAGCGAAATTCGCAACGCAGTGGTATCGCTGCGCAACGTGTCCTTAGGCACGTTCAATGATTTTCTACGCCGTTCCGGCTTGTACGACCGGCGTTATCCGATGCGTGGCGATGCGCGCAGCGGTACCTTCTACGTTTCCGGTCCGCCGGTTTTCGTCGATCTCGTGGTTAACGCGGCCACTTTCATGGACAAGCAGAGTAATGGCGTGGAGTTGGGGCGGCAGAAGATAGGCGTGGTGCGGCTGAACAATACCTTTGTCAGTGATAGAAGCTATGAATTGCGGGATCAAAAAATTGTCATTCCCGGCATGGCGACTGTGATCGAGAAGCTGTTGCTCGGTGAGGGAAAACCGTTGCAGAGCGGTGCGCCGTTGCGTCCGCCGGCGCGTCGAGACGATATTCCGGCGATGCCGGATTTTATTACCAGTGGTGGAGAATCGAAGGCATCGGCCTATCCGGGCGGGCTCAGCCTGCCGGAGGCGCTGAAGCAGGATGTCGCGGCCAGCGACATCAAGGTTATCGCCTACCCGGACACTAACAGCCTATTGGTCAAGGGCACGACCGAGCAAGTGCGTTTTATCGAAAAGCTCGCCGAGGCGCTGGATGTGCCGAAGCGCCACGTTGAGCTGTCGCTGTGGATCATCGATCTGGATAAAGGAGATCTGGACCAATTGGGTGTCAAGTGGAGCGGTTCGGCCACGATCGGCGACAAGCTGGGCGTGACACTGAATCAGGCTGGTTCCGTCAGCACGCTGGACGGCAGCCGCTTCATTGCGTCTGTCATGGCCCTGGAACAGAAGGACAAGGCTCAAGTGGTATCGCGTCCGGTGGTGCTGACGCAAGAAAACGTGCCGGCGCTATTCGATAACAACCGCACGTTCTATGCGAAGCTGGTTGGGGAGCGCACGGCCAACCTGCAATCCGTGACCTACGGCACCCTGATTAGCGTGTTGCCGCGTTTTTCCGCCGATGGCCAGATCGAGATGTCCTTGAATATCGAGGATGGACGCGAGGCCAAGGCTCCGGACGATGAAAATTCCAGTCCCGATGCTTTGCCCGAAGTCGGTCGCACCCGCATCAGCACAGTGGCACGCGTGCCGCAGGACAAGAGCTTGTTGATCGGTGGCTATACTCGCGATTCCAGCGTAGAGCGGACTGCCAGGATCCCCGGGTTGGGGAGGTTGCCCCTGGTCGGGGGCTTGTTCCGCTATCGCAACCAGAATCAGAGCAATACCGTGCGGGTGTTCCTGATTCAGCCGCGCGAGATCGTCGATCCGTTGACTCCCGATGCCAGCGACTTGGCGGAGGGTGTGACAAAGCAGGCGGGCATTGGCAATGATCCGCAGCAGCAATGGGTTCGCGACTACCTAGATCGCGGGGGCCGCCGTGGAGATTAGTGCTCGCCCGATACCAACCATAGGCCTGCGCTCGGCCAAGCATCACGCCAGACAGGATGCGCAGCGCGATGTGGTGCGGAAGGGAGATGCGTTCCAGGCGGAGGCGCAGCGCGCGGATGATACCGATCCCGCCGCCGAGGTGCAGCGCTTTCTCCAGTCCACCGATGAAATGGCGGCTGTGCTGACGCAGTTTCGCAATCGTCGCGATTACGACAGAAAGCTAGGCAACCTGGCCGACAGCTTCGAGCGCGTGTTGGACGAGGAAGCGCAACCGAAGGCGCAGCAGATCATCCAGGTGGCTAAGGCGCATGGAATCAGCGAGGCGGAGTTGCTGCGCGAGGCCCGCGCGCTATTTCCCGACGACAGCGATCTGGTGCTGGTGCTGCGCGAGCTGTTGCGACGCCGCCAGATGGAAGAGGTGGTGCATAAGCGCTTGCAAGCGCTGCTCAAGGAAGTTGAGGATCAGGCCAAGCCCAAATTGCTGAAGGCCGGGATCAATTGCGCGCTCAAGGCTAGGCTGTTCGGCAAGGCGCTACAGTTGAGTCCCGGCATATTGCGCGCCAGCTATCGGCAGTTCCTGCAATCCGAGGCAAGGGAAGTGGATGTCTACGTCGACTGGATCGGCAGCTACGGCTATCAGCGCCGCGCGACGGTGCTGGACTTCATGGAAGGTGCGCTTCTGACGGACATCGACTCGCAGGACGCCAGTTGTTCGCGGCTGGAGTTTGGGTATCTGCTGGGGCGGCTTGGTCAGCTCAAACTGCTGCGTTCCAGCGATGCCGTGTTTGTGGGCGGCTTGCTGGCAAACGAGAAAGTCTGTGAGTTCAATGGCAACGAAGCCGATTGGGTGTTGTTTTTGCTGTCCATACTGCAGTCACCGCAGGAGTTGGACGCGCTGCTGGCCGATGTGGTGGGGCGCAGCGCGTTGCTTAGCCGACGTAGCGAACAGTCCATATTGCTGCAGGCCTTGTATCGGGCCTGCAAGGTATTGTCTCCGACGCTGTTCGTCGACGCGCGCTGGCAGGACGCCCTGCTAGAGAAGCTGCGCCACATGGCGAATATTGCCTACGAGCACGAACGGATCGAGCGCAGGCGCATGAGTGGTTGATGTGGTTCGGTTCTGTCGCAACGAGTTAAAGTCAAATGTGGTGGGCTTTGTTCGGAAGGGGGTGGTTGCGCGGCAGCGTGAGGTCGAGTAGAAAGGGCAATTGATCTATGCCTCGTGAACGTTCATTGCCATACAAAGCCAGCCTGAAATCCGGAGCGCCGCGCAAACGCCCGAAACCGACGTATCGGGTCGCGAACGCCCGCGCCTACAATCAGAGCCTGAAGCGGCGAGGCCAGCTCAGCCTCTACTGCCCGGAGGGCGACCTGAAGGCGCTGTTCATCAACACCCAGCCGTATGGGCCGGGTGTGTCCGGGCGTGCCCCAACCTACACGAACGCCTACATCGAGCTGATCTATACGTTTTACCGGTTGTTTCGTTGGGCGATGCGTCAGATCACCGGCTTCATGGAAGAGTACTGGCGGCTG
>NZ_NKFM01000101.1:0-4847 GCF_002223085.1 Burkholderia sp. HI2714
TTACGGGTTGACGTACCCTTGCGATCGCCATTTCGATGGGCGGCGGTGTTGACGCGCGCGATTCAACTCGCGACGAGGTCGCGTTGCGCGCAGCTCGAAACGACCGCCTGAATTTCGCATGTCCGACCAGATAACCACTCGCAGCACGAGCTAGTCGACGAGATCGTACGTCGCGGCCCAGGCGGCGCACTCGCGCTCGCCGGCATCGCCGTAGCCATCGTGATCGGGCTCTGGTTTGCGTTCTACTTGATCGTCTTCCTGCCTCGCGGTGTCATTCAGTAACTTTGCGAGAACCTCGCAACTACGCAATTCAACTCCTGCGCATACTGCACATATGTCCACGAATCCGTCCGATTCCCACGTCAGCGCCGAAGTGGCCGCGCGCGTCGAGCGCCGCTGGGCCACCGCCATGGTGTTGATCATTGTCGTTCTGGTGGCAATGACAATCTTCACCGGCTTGCACTGGGCCATGATGCCGCCCTCACGCGTCGAAGTCGTCAATCCGAATAAGCTGCACGTTTCCGGCGAATTCGTCGAAGCCAATCTCGGCAGCGCGCTGGAGTCGGATGGCTCCGTCACGGTACGCGTGCTCGCGCAACAGTATTCATTCACTCCGCAGTGCATCGTCGTGCCGGCAGACGTCCCTATCACGTTCCGTGCCACCAGCGCGGACGTCGTGCATGGCTTTCTGGTGACCGGCACGAACCTCAACTCGATGGTCGAGCCCGGCTACATCTCCACCTTCCACACGACCTTCAACAAGCCCGGCGATCACCTCATGCCTTGCCACGAATATTGCGGCACGGGTCACCAGGGCATGTGGGCACACGTTCGGGTCATCGATCGCGCCGCCTTCATGCAAATGGCCACGCTTCCGGAGAATCAACTGCGGAGACTGAACTGTGTTAAATAACAAGCGCCTCGTGCTCGCCCACTTCTGGCTCGCGTTCGTTCTCTTTGGAATCGCGCTGCTGCTCGGCGCCTGGCAGATGCTTGTGCGCAGCCCGCTGCATCCGTGGCTGCACAATCCGGAGCTCTACTACCGTTCCGTCACCGAACACGGCACCGTGATGGGCTACGCGTTCCCCACGCTCATCGCCATGGGCTTCGGCTATGCCGTGACCGAGCTTTCGCTTAAACGGCCACTGCTCGGCATTCGCTGGGCGTGGCTCGGATTCATCCTGCTCGCGCTTGGCGCCGTCACCGCTACCGTGCCGATCGCGCTAGGCCGAGCGTCGGTACTCTACACGTTCTATCCACCGATGATAGCCAATGCGTTCTACTACATCGGCGTCGTGCTCGTGGTGGTGGGCTCGTGGGTCTGGGTCGCGCTGATGGCTGTGAACTTCACAGCATGGAAACGCGAAAACCGCGGCAAGCCAGTGCCGCTCGCGATGTTCGCGACCACTGCAGGCGCATATCTATGGGGTTGGACCGCAGTGGGTGCGGCAATCGAAGTATTGTTCCAGATCCTGCCCGTTGCGCTCGGCTGGCGCAACACCATCGACGCGGGCCTCGCGCGCATCTTCTTCTCATGGACGTTGCACGCCATCGTCTACTTCTGGCTCATGCCAGCCTATATCTGCTACTACACGATCGTTCCGCGTGCAATCGGAGGGCGACTCTACAGCGACTCGATGGCGCGTATCTCGTTCATCCTGTTCCTCGTGGTAGCCATGCCCATCGGACTACACCACCTCTTCACCGACCCGCAGGTCGGCGCAGGCTTCAAGTTCGTCCAGTCGGTATTCACGGCGCTCGTGGCTGTGCCTACGTTGCTCACGGTGTTCACGATCTGCGCCTCGGTGGAAATCGCAGGGCGGCTGCGGGGCGGAAAAGGCGTGTTTGGCTGGATCGCGAAGCTCCCGTGGCATAACCCGCAGATGCTCGCCGTTGCGTTCTCGTTCGTGATGCTCGGGTTCGGCGGCGCGGGGGGCCTCATCAACATGAGCTACCAGCTCGATCAGCCGATTCACAACACGCAATGGATCACGGGCCACTTCCATCTGATATTCGGCGGCGCGATCGTCATCATGTACTTCGCCATCGCCTACGATCTATGGCCGCAGATCACGGGCCGCGCGCTCACCAACTGGAATCTGATGCGTTGGCAGTTGTGGTTATGGTTCATCGGCATGATCATATTGACGTTCCCCTGGCATCTGGTCGGCATTCTGGGCATGCCGCGCCGCATGGCCTACTTCGATTACAGCAATCCCGGGCTAGCCGAGCAGGCAGGCCTCGTTACCATGTCGGCCGTTGGCGGGCTGATCCTCGTAACGTCCGCACTCCTGTTCTTTATCGTGCTGCTACAAGGACAACGTGGCGTCGTTCAAACGCCCGAAGAATACCGCTTCAGCACGCCCGTGCATGAATCGGCAACGCTGCCCGTGGCTCTCAATAGCTTCGCGCTGTGGCTCGTGCTAATGGTCGCCCTCACGATCACTAACTATGGCTATCCCATCGCGCAACTACTCGTGAGGTCCGATACCAACGTGCCCGCAGTTCCGATTGGAGCACCGCGATGAGCGACGAACGCTTGTTCTCGTTACGCAACCCGTGGTTCCGCGCGAGCGTGGGTACGGCTATCGCGGCATTTGTCGCGTCCGCGCTGATTGGTTTCGTTTGGTTGCCTTCGGCGCAGAGCGATCCGCAGTTCCAGGGTATCTGGAACGCAGTCTGCAGCGCGGCGGGTGTGCCGCGCCAATGGCATCCAGTCGAATCGACTGTCGCGTCCAGCTACAAGTCGAGCGCGGTCGAACTCACGCCGCATATGTTCGACGATACGTCGAGCCAGTCGATCGGACGCGGCGCGACGCTCTCTCTACGCTGCACGATGTGCCACGGCGCACGCGGCGTGAGTGAAGCTGATTCGCCGAATCTTGCGGGGCAATCTGCAAGCGTCGTTTACAAGGAGCTCCTCGACTTTCAGAGCGGCGCACGCAGGAACGCAGTGATGTCGCCGATGGCGCAAAATCTCTCCGATCAGGACATTCGCGACCTGGCGGCCTACTACGCTTCGCTACCGCCGATCACACGTATTCGCAGCGACGCGCCGCCGATCGTTGCAGAGGGTGCTCCGCTGCGCAACATCTCGGCATGCGCCACGTGCCACGGCGGCGTCGATCACAAAGTGGGCAGCCCTTGGCTCGAGGGCCTACCGGCCGCTTACACCAAAGCCCAGCTGGCTGCATTCGCGGACGGCACGCGCCACAATGATACTTTTGGGCAAATGCGCAACATTGCACGTAACATGACTCCCGAGGAAATCGACACCGCGGCGACTTGGTATGCGGGTGCATCGGATCGGTAAAAAGACTTGATGGCTACCGCACTACGCCCTGTAAAGCTTGATGCGCGAGCTGGGCGCGTTTGCCAAGGCTAGCAATTAAGTTTGGCCCCGCGACCTCACACCGTCAGTGGGGCGGTACTCTCATCCAATATCACATGCTCCGGAGCTGGGCTAGCAAATCGCACACCCGTTGTCGCACTGACCCATGGATTTAAGGTCAATCAACACGCCGCCCATCCTCTACTTGACCGTACGAGGTGGCGGCCCCGTGCCGTAAAGAGCTACCGATGAAGCCTGAATCGCGATTTCTCGACGATCTGCGGTTACTCGCAGCTGACATCGTGCGTGACCTGTGTCGTATTCCTGTACCGGACCCTCGCGCACTCGATGAGATAGAGACAGTAACCTCAGTTCTGCTAGCCATTCTCTGCGCACATTTACTCGACGAGCACAACATCGGATGGGCTGCATTCAGCGCGTACATGGTGATGCGGGCCCATGTCGCGTCAACCTTGTCCCGGGGAGTGTTACGCATCGTGGGTACGGCCGCCGGCTCCGCTGCCGCATATGTCATGCATCGGTATCAGCTCCTGTCACCGGTTGAGCTTGCCGTTGCGCTGGCAATCGTTGGCACGATTACGTTATATCTGGCGCTGACTGAACCCAGCGGCTACGCGTGGTTATTCGCGGGCCTGACCTTCGCGATGGTGACGAACGATGCGTTGCAACAACCGGAAGTCCACCTTGCCGCATTCGCCTGGTCGCGCGTAGCTGAAGTAGCGACCGGAACGCTGTGCGGGGTCACGGTCAGCGCTCTGTCCACCGCGACTATCCGCAATCAGCTTGCTGGTGATTACTGCATCTCCCCCGTTGCCACAAGCATAGGCATCACAAGGCGCTGGAATCACCCTGCAGCCGTGCATGCATACAAGTGTGGGCTCGCTCTCGCCATCGTCCCGCTTCTGGCAACGTTGCTGCACCTGCGGTCCGCCGCCCAGGCATGTGTCTCGATCTTCGCGGTCTCAATGGTTCCGACGACGCAATTGTCAGCCGCGTACGACTACACCGTACGACGCATGGCACATAGATTCGCGGGTTGCACTGTAGGCGGCATCCTTGCGACGGTCGGACTCTATGTGTCCCACCATTCGCCTGCATTGATGGCACTCTTCGTCGTTGTTGGTGTCGTTATTGGGCGGCACATCGAGAATTCAAGAACGGGGGCAAACTACATAGGAACGCAGTTCGCACTCGCCTTTCTCGTTGTGCTCGTGCCCGACACCTATGCCGCCAGCGATACGTCCGCAGGCTTCGAGCGCTTCCTGGGCGTGCTGTTCGGTATCGTTACGCTCTATCCGGTTTTGGCGTTACCGTTTCGATCTCGCAAATAACACATCGCCGGAAAGGTGAACTTTGCGGCAACACGCCCCCCCCGCGTCAGAATAGTTGTCGCCCGGATAGGATCTGGAAATCTGGGGGCGCTATAAGGACGAGAAGTGGCGAAGTACGGACAAGCATTCAAGGACAAGGTGGTTGCAAGGTTGCTGCCGCCGGA
>NZ_NKFM01000102.1:0-4524 GCF_002223085.1 Burkholderia sp. HI2714
ATCTCGCGCCGGAATTCGAGTGGGTGATTCGGGATGCCTTTGCGGCCAATCCTCTTTGGTGCTTCTGTTGTCAAAGTAGTCCCCGCTACTTGAAGTGGTGGGAACTACTCTGGCAATTTCCGGTCACGCCGTCGAGACGGTGCTGGAGACTCGCTTACGACCGATGCCCTTCGTGATGTGTTGCACCGGCGTTCCGCCAAAGCCGAACACCAGTATGTTGGATGCGCGTCCAGTGCTCGAAAATGTGTCTCCCCTATATATGCCGACGCCCTCTTCGTCTGCGATACTGCACAATGTGTCGATGTCGTAACCGTCATTCACTCGTGTCGAAATGTGCAGACCGCACGTTGAATCCAACGGAGTCAGCCACGTGGACAGACGGTTCGTGATCGCTTCCAGCAGGGTCGCTCGTCGCCGCTTGTACTCCGTGCGCATGCCGTTCAGATGCGAAGCGAATTCACCGCTTACCATGAGCTGCAACAAGGTATTCTGGACGTGCATGGACGTTTGCCTGTCCACGATCCATTTTGCTCTTCTAAGCCCGTCGAGGAGCCAGGGAGGCGAGACAATGAAGCCTAGCCGGAATGCCGGCGCCAAAATTTTGGACAGCGATCCGAGATAAATCACACGTTGCTCCCGATCGATCGACTGCAGACACGGTGACGGCATCGTACCGTGGTAATACTCACAGTCGTAGTCATCTTCGAAGATAACGAAGCCTCCCTTCGCCGCGCTCGCGAGCAGCGCTTTCCGCCGCTCCGGCGAAAGCGTGACGCCCAACGGAAATTGATGGTTGGGCGTACAGTACAGGCCAGCGATTCCCTCGGGAATGTCCTCGACTTTGACCCCCTGCTCGTCGACTTGAAGTTGAACGGGTTCAGAGCCGGATAGCCGCCCAATTTCGGCGACAACAGGAAAACCAGGATCTTCTATGGCGAACGACGTTCCGGGACCCAGCAATAGTCTCGATAGAAGATCGAATGACTGGTGCGTTCCAGTAGTGATGACAATATCCGCTCCTGTACAACGAACGGACCTCGATTGGCGAAGGTAGGCAGCAATTCGCTCGCGCAGCCGCACATCTCCCTCCGGCTGGCCATATTCCGAAAGCGGCGCGGGTTCCATGTCGGATGGCCAACGGGCCAAGCGCTTGCGCCAAAACACACGATCGGCGTCGTGGGAAACGGCGCCCGGACGAAAGTCGACATCCACGTCCTTGTCAGGCAGCACGAATGTCTTGAGCGGGAGACGCTCCGACCATTCCGACAAACGCAATCGGGTCGCGGAACGGGTAATCGGAGCGCTGTTCTGCGATGGTATTGCACGCACGTACAAACCAGAACCAACTCGAGCCTCAAGCCAGCCCTCCGCAATCAACGCTGCGGTCGCCGCTCTTATCGTATTGCGCGATACGCCAAGTTGAAGCGCCCATGTTCGGGATGCCGGCAAGCGTTGCCCCGCTTCAAGACGGCCCTCTTTCAAGGCCGTGTAAATGCCTTCGTACACTTGCTGTTGGATCGGACCCACGCCGTCCAATTGAATCAAAAAGTCGCCCACGCGTACTCCTTCGCTGATACGCACCTTCCCATGCGATATGCGCTTTGCCAGATGAGTGGTCGCTCACAGCCCAATTTAAGCAGGAAATTTTGGCCCACGTTCTGGCCGGCAGGATCATAAACTCATAGCCCACGCCAGTTTCGTGGCTTGCCCTCGCGCTGGTGAGCGAGTGAAATGTTCGGGACCAAAACTATGAATTCTACGATTGCACGAGTGGATAGGAGTTCGTCACTTTATTGGCACTTCGCGCCAACTGCGATGACGCTCGGCTATCCGTGGTATCTCGCCAGATTTTACGAAGGAGCTGGCAGCCACCACACGGTTGGCGCGTTGTTCGCCATTGCATTGGTGTTCGTGGTTCCCTTGAGCGCGTTCTTCAGCCTGCAGTCGCTCTCCCGGCTCGATGTGAGCGACGGACGGGTCGTCATCTTGCGACGTCTTGCACACTTCACGTTTGCCTCGCCGCCACTTTTCGTCATCTTGGGGGTCGTGCTTTATTTGATGAAGATACAAGGCGCAGACGGGAAAGTGTGGCTTGGGTTGTGGGCGGTCGTGATTGTCGGAAGCCTGTTGGCGCTATCCACTGAGCGAAACGATACCCCCCGTTCGCGACAGAACCTGAATACTGCACCGGTGCGCGTGCTTCATGGTGCAGCATCAGTCGCCATCATCACCGTCTTCCTGTTTCCTCATCTAGGCAACCACGCAGTCGGGATTCTAGGCACCGATTTGCACAAGAGCGTCATGCTCGTGCTTCGTCATGCGTATCGGGCGGGATGGCTCGAACCCATTTTGATCGGACTCTTCTTCTTCCAAATCGTTAGTGGCCTTGTACTGTTGATGCCGAAGCTCACCGTTAAGCAAGATACGCTCGGATCATTCCAGACAGCATCCGGCGCGTATCTCGTCATCTTCATTGCCTCGCATATCAATTCGGTATTCATTCTTGCGCGTTACTTCGGGACGGATACCGACTACGCGTGGGCAACCGGGGCCCCGAGCGGTCTGATTGGCGACGCATGGGACGTGCGGCTGATCCCTCACTACTCGCTAGGCGTATGGCTCGTCCTTTGTCATATCGCCTGCGGCCTGCGGACCGTCATGCTGGCTCACGGCGTCGGTCTTGAAAGAGCCAACCGGATTTGTTGGTCCCTGATCATTGGTTGCTCGGTTTGGACGGCCATCGTCGTAGCGGGCATGCTAGGAGTTCGCGTTTAGCCCTTGGTCAAATCTCACTAAGGATCCGGCAAAACTCGAAGTTATCGGTATCGCGGTGCCGCTTTACCCGCCGCCAAGTCCCACGAGGTCGAGGTATGGAACGTATTGGCGCCTGGCCTTTGCGCCCAGCTTCGAAGTAGCAGGCCTCTGCCCAATACCTCATATAGTTATTTACGATCCGGGAGCATAATGTGGAGCTTGGGCACTAACCCTGTTCAAATTTTGGAATCCAACCAAGCTTCGATGCCAACATATTCGGATTCGGAGCACGCATTACAGTGCCACATGGACAAATCACGAGCGGAAAATCCGCCGTCGATCGAGTCATTCCCTCCAACAATCTCACCGCCTCAGGATCCTCCCGAGTATCGAGCATCGCGTGAGGATAGTCGTTTTGCGTGAGAAATCCCTGTAGAGCGACAAGCATCGGATCATCTGCATGACCAACGATGATAGGACCGCTCTTGCTTTTCACTAGGTGCATGCGTCGCAGGATCAACGCGCGCATGATCCGCTCACCGAGTTCCACCTCGGCAACAAAAAGACGGCACAACTGTTCAGGAACGATCAATAGCGTTTCGGCGTCGTCAAGGGCATCTGCGTCGACTAATGCTGGCTGTCCAAATAGTTGACCGATCTCTGCGAGAAATTGTCCAGGCTGGAGGATCATTTCGAAATGCCTCTCGCCCAGCTTGTCCCGACGCGTGATACGGATTGGCCCATTCACCACCAGGAACAGACGCTCTGCGGGAAATCCGGTCCGTAACAGCGCCTCGCCGGCGAGATATCGCCGTGGGATACCGAAGCGTCGAATGCGCGCAATTTCAGAAGGAGAAAAGCAAGGACGCATCTGTTCGGCTCTTGACTCGAAAATCGAGAATAAATTTTTAGACACTTCAGCATTCAGGCATTCGTCCGTTCCGAAAGCAGCTACGCCATCGACTCTAAATTTTTTGCACTTTCCCACAGGGATTTGAGAGCGCTCGTCATCACGGATTATTTTTGATGAACCCATATATCCAGTCGCCGATTAAAAAACAATGACTTTCCAAGTCGGAATTTAATGCCAGACCCGCGACATTACTCGACTATTTCATCACAAACCCCAACCCGGAGCCGATATACGTATAACGCACCCATTCAACTTGATCGACATGGAATTTCGTCTCACCCCAAGCATCAACCCTATTAGTTCGCAACAGGGCATTTTGCAGCCCCTATTCACAATCGTTTGGTCATTCCGGCGCTCGACACTACCGCCGGACATGAGCGGAAAATTACCAGCGTCCGACATACTCCAAACCAGTCTGCGATTTCACGTGCCTCTCGATTGTCGCCTCAAAAAATAGAACCGGAATGACGATCGAGCCGACACCTCCAGGAATCTAATATCGAATACCTCGCAACAATGGTTACTTATCGACCAAGGGCACTAGATTTATATTTATTCGCACCTTATCGAGCCATGTTTTCTGAAAACAACAACGCACAATATAAATATTGGATGCCCCGTCTTCAATAAAACCCGTCATCCACAGCGATGACACTCAAATTAACATAACGTCGATCCACGCTGTAAGTACCGCGCCTGCAAGCCTCCCCGACGAATGCCCGAAGGCGCCCCCCGTTACTATCTTCACGCCCCGATAATCGGGGCTTTGGCCAGCCAGACCCGGCATGATTCCCGCCCCCAGTCGCAGTCATGATCCGGGGGGTGTTGTCACCGGGTCTGGTGGGTGGCTGGTGATC
>NZ_NKFM01000055.1:0-265388 GCF_002223085.1 Burkholderia sp. HI2714
GTGCGGTCCGCCTTCGACTGGAAATCAGCGATGAACCAGTTTGCTATCCTGTTCGGAGAGCGATTTATGCAGGCGCGCGGATAACGTGCTGTTCAACCGCCTCGCCCACAAAAATGCGGACAGGTTCTCAGGTTGCCGCGCGCCCTACTTCTTCGCGTCCATCTTGTCGGCGACGTCGTCGCCATACACCTTCGCGACGCGTCGCGCGACGATCGCCTCCATCAGCGTCTTGTCGAAATCGTCGGCGGCTTTCCAGCCGCTGCCCTCCTTGACGAACGTGAAATCGCCCTTCAACTGCAGCATCGACGGCGCGCCGATCGCACCGAGCAGCCGGTCGCGATAATCGATCAGCAACGGACACGACACGTGGTCGCCGTCGATCTGCTTGCAGTCGGCGGCCGGCATGACACCGAGCACGCTGCTCGTCAGCGTCGTCGGCTTGTCGTCGCCGAACATCGGCTTGCCGTAGCGCGGCATGCGCGCCGACACGTTCTTGTCGAGTTGCGCGACGCCCGCCATGAAAGCGGCGCTGATGACGTCGCGGCCGAGCGGTGCGCCGAGCTTCGGATCGAGACCCTGCGCACTGTAGCGAGCCGTCACGTATTCGGGCGGGAACGTCTGCACGACAAAGGCGCTCTTGTCCTTGTCGTCGTGCCGGACCACATAGCCGAGCGTCGCGTGCTCGTCGGCGATACTCACGTCCGTCAGGCAGCCGCGCGCCCGATTGGCCTCGTCGTAGCCGACTTCACGTGGGTTGCTGACGTGCGGAAACGACTTGCTGCCCTGTTCGAGCATCTGCATCGGGTTCTTGAGCATCATGTCCCTGCGCGCGTCGAACAACAGCGAATTCAGCGCCTTGGTGGTGCTCGACGCGCCGCACGCGGGCGCCGATGCGGGCCACAACAGGTAGGCGCCCACCGCGAGCGCGGCAGCCAGGACGCCGAAGCCGATCAGCATCTGCTTCTTCTTTTGCTCACGCTGCATCGATGCGACCGTTTCTTCCAGACGCTGTTTGAAGCGGGGCGGATCGATCTCCTCCAGCATCGTCAGCAGGATGAGTTTCGCGTTGCCGGTCGCATAGTGGCCGTCCAGCAGTTCATGCGTGGCTTTCGCTTCGGCGTCCGCCGTCGTATAGCCCTCGGCGATCAGCCAGTCGAGCATTTTGCGCGCGGAATCGGTGTCGGGAAGCTCGGCCGGCGCGTCCCTCAGACGCTGGGTGACGCGCGCCGCCTGCTCCTCCGTCAGATAGCCGCCGGCTTCGAGTTCGATCAGCAGGACGGCGCGGTTGTCATCGATCGGTTCTGCGTGGCCCGGTGATTCGAAAGTCATCGTTGTTGTTCTCCGTCGAGACCGATTCGCTGCGCAGACCGTGTTGGCTTATTGTGCAGACGAATCGTGTCGGTCACCGGAAACTACTTCATTTGGGCGCAGGTGTCGATATGCCCGCGCGTCGCGTTCTCTCGCGGGCCGCGCCATGCATCATCCATGCTCGTGCGCCAGATGCGCCGCAAATCCCACCTTCCCCGGCACGATTTCGTCCTTCAGCGTCAACGCCGGAATCTCGTAATCGCCCGCGTTCTGCCGGCGGAACGGAATCGGCTGCGTCGTCCACAGTTCGTCCAGGCGCTTGCCGAGCGCCGCGCGCGTTTCGTCGAAGCGCGCTTCGTTCATCTTCCCCGTCCGGTAGATCACGAACGGCGGCAGCACATCGAACCCCGGGTAATACAGCACGCCGTGCTGGATCGGAAACAGCACATCGTCGATCGGCCCGTTGATGCCGCGCGGGCTGTAATGCGACTCCCACCCGCCCGCCGTGACGATGACCATCGCGCGCTTGCCGGCAAACGAGCCTTCGCCGTAGCGATCGCCCCAGTGCGTATCGGAATGCTCGCCGACACCGTACGCAAAACCGTAGGCATACACGCGCTCGAACCAGCCCTTCATGATCGCCGGCATCGAGAACCACCATAGCGGAAACTGCAGGATCACCGCATCAGCCCACTTCAGCTTCTCCTGCTCGCGTGCGATGTCTTCGCTTTGTGTGCCCGCCGCGAACGCGCGCTTCGAGTCGAGCGACGGATCGAACCGCGCATCGGGCGCACGATCGGTCACGTCGTCCGCGTCGAATGCCGCCTTCCAGTTCATCGCATACAGGTCGGTCACCTGCACCGTGTGGCCGGCCGCTTCGAGATGCGTGACGGAAAAGTCGCGCAATGCGCCGTTCAGCGAACGCGGTTCGGGATGGGCATAGACGATCAGCACATTCATGTTCGGTACTCCGTTGATTGAATGACAGCAGGATGCCGCCGCCAACGGTATATTTGAAATGAATTCCTGATATTCCAGGTATAGCCATGAATAATCTCAGACGACTCGATCTCAATCTGCTCGTCACGCTGGACGTGCTGCTCGCCGAGCACAACGTCACGCGTGCGGCCGAGAAACTGAACATGTCGCAGCCGTCGGTGAGCGTGCAATTGCAGAAGCTGCGCGACGTGTTCGGCGATCCGCTGCTGCTGCCGGGGCCGCGTGGAATGCGGCCGACCGCGCGCGCGGAAGCGCTGCGCGAACCGTTGCGCGATGCGCTCGAAGCGGTCGAGCGCGCGGTGATTCCGGCCACGCCGTTCGATCCCGCGACCGCGACGAACACGTGGCGTGTGGCCGCGACCGACTATGGCGAATCGACGATCGTGCTGCCCGCGCTGAACACGCTGCGTTCGGCCGCGCCCGCCACGCGCCTCGCCGTGGTCGAGCTGGTACCGCCGCGCATCGAGCAGGATACCGAACGAAACGGCATCGATCTCGTCTTCCATATGACCGAAGCGTCGCCGCCCGGCATGCGACGCTTGCCGCTGTTCGCCGAGCGTTACGTGCTCATCGGCCGGGCCGGGCACCCGAAGCTGAAGCGGCGCCCGACGCTCGCGCAGTTCGGCACGCTCGAGCACGTGATCGTGTCGCCCGACGGTGGCGGCTTCATCGGCGTGACGGACGAAGCGCTCGCGAAGGTGGGCGCCACGCGGCGCGTCGTGCTGTCGGTGCCGCATTTCCTGTTCGTGATGTCGGCCGTGGCCAGCACCGATCTCGTCGCGATGGTGCCCGAGCGGCTGGCGCGCGACGTGCCCGCGCTGCGTGTCGTGGAAGCGCCCGTCGACGTGCCCGGCTACGAAATGTCGATGCTGTGGCACGAACGCGTGCATCGCGATCCGGCGCATCGGTGGTTGCGGGAGACGATCGCGGCAGCGGTGTAGAGCGGTCGCTGCCCGGTGCGGGCGCCCGCTTCGATCGCCATCGCACGAAATCCTTCATCCGGGGCTTGAAACCGCGCCAAACACTGTATATATTTACAGTGCTTTTGCACCATTTGACCCGAATTCCGTCATTCACAGACGAACGGACTTTTGTGAGGCGACCATGTTCCAGGCATCCGCATTCGATCCCGAGCAACCCGGCTTCAACCCCGTCCACTTTGAGCGCGCCGCGCAGCGGGCGGTCGTCGATCTGCAGCGTGTCGCGGGCGGCCCCGCGCAGCGGGCGCTCGGCCTGCGGCGCCGCACCCATCCCGCGGCCGTCCGCACGATGAGCTGGCAGGCGCTGCTGAACGTCGAAGAGCTGGCATTCTCGAATGCCGGCTTCCTGAGCCGCAACGATCCGGCCGTCGTCGACGCGTTCATCCGGCTGCGCGACAGCCGCCTGGTCGCCGCGGATGTCGAGGAGCCGGTCGACTGGCGCCGCGACGATGACGACCTGCCGGCCATCTACCTGATCGTCAAGGCGATGCTGGAAGCGGAAGAGGAAGAACGGGCCGAAGCGGCCTGAGCCGTATGATGGCCAATCGCCGCCACGGCCTGTCGGGGTAGCGCCGCCACGTTGCGTGGCGACGCGTCCGGCGTGGCGGCTCGTTTCAGTCCTGCGCCGGCGAATCGGTACAGCAGACGGTGAGCCACGAACGGCCGCGCAGGCGGGTCATCGCCCCGCGGCGCACCTTCTCGGTGGCCGTTGCAGCGACCGCCCGTTACAGCCGCGCGGCGAGCCGTGAGCCCTGATCGATCGCGCGCTTCGCGTCGAGTTCGGCGGCCAGTTCCGCGCCGCCGATCAGGTGCACCGAGCGCCCGGCTGCCTGCAGCGGCGCGAGCAACGCGCGCTGCGGCTCCTGCCCCGTGCAGAGCACGATCGTGTCGGCTTCGATCAGTTCGTGATCGGTGCGCTGCTCGCCGTACGACACGTGCAGGCCGCGCGCATCGATCTGTTCATAGTTCACGCCGCCGATCATCTTCACCTGCTTCATCTTCAGCGTCGCGCGGTGAATCCAGCCGGTCGTCTTGCCGAGCCCCTTGCCGAGCGGCGCGGCCTTGCGCTGCAGCAGCGTCACTTCGCGCGCGGGCGCCGTCACCTGCGCACGCGTCACGCCGCCACGCGTCGCGGCCGGGTCGGTCACGCCCCACTCGGCCTTCCACTCCTCCAGGTCGAGCGCCGGCGATTCGCCCTCCTGCACCAGATACTCGGCGACATCGAAGCCGATCCCGCCCGCGCCAACCACCGCGACACGCCGGCCAACCGGCTGCCGGCCCGCGAGCACGTCGATGTAGCTGAGCACGTTCGGCCCGTCCTGCCCCGGGATCTTCGGGTCGCGCGGCGCGACGCCGGTCGCGAGCACGATCTCGTCGTAGCCGCCCGCGATCAGGTCGCTCGCGTCGACGCGGCGGTTCAGGTGCAGGTTCACGCCGGTCAGCTCGACCTGGCGGCCGAAGTAGCTCAGCGCTTCGTGAAACTCTTCCTTGCCCGGAATCCGCTTCGCCATGTTGAACTGGCCGCCGATCTCGGCCGCGCCATCGAACAGGTCGACCTGATGGCCGCGCTGCGCGAGCACGGTCGAGCATGCGAGCCCGGCCGGCCCCGCGCCGACCACCGCGATGCGCTTCGGCTGCGCGGCGGGCGTGTATTTCAGTTCCGTCTCGTGGCACGCGCGCGGATTCAGCAGGCACGACGCGATCTTGTTCTTGAACGCGTGATCGAGGCACGCCTGGTTGCAGCCGATGCACGTATTGATCTCGTCGGCACGGCCCTGCGCGGCCTTGACCACGAACTCCGCATCCGCGAGCAGCGGGCGGGCCATGGACACCATGTCCGCGCAGCCGTCCGCGAGGATCTGCTCGGCCACTTCGGGACGGTTGATCCGGTTGGTGGTCACGAGCGGAATGCCGACCTCGCCCTTCATTTTCTTCGTCACCCACGCGAACGCGCCGCGCGGCACCGACGTCGCGATCGTCGGCACACGCGCCTCGTGCCAGCCGATCCCAGTGTTGATGATGGTCGCGCCGGCGCGCTCGACAGCCTTCGCGAGTCGCACGGTTTCGCTCCAGTCGCTGCCGTCCGGAATCAGGTCGAGCATCGACAGCCGGTAGATCAGGATGAAATCGCGGCCGACCGCTTCGCGCGTGCGCTCGATGATCTCGATCGGCAGCCGGATGCGGTTCTCGTACGAACCGCCCCACTGGTCGGTGCGCTTGTTCGTATGCATCGAGATGAACTGGTTGATCAGGTAGCCTTCGGAGCCCATGATCTCGACGCCGTCATACCCGGCTTCACGCGCGAGCTTCGCGCAGCGGACGAACGCGCGAATCTGCCGCTCGACACCGCGCGCGCTCAGTTCGTGCGGCGCGAACGGCGAGATCGGCGACTTGATCTTCGACGGCGCGACCGCGAACGGGTGATAGCCGTAGCGTCCCGTATGCAGGATCTGCAGCGCGATCTTGCCGTCCTCCGCATGCACGGCGTCCGTGATCTCGCGATGCCGCCGCGCGGCCGCCGACGTCATCAGCGTGCCGCCGAACGGCTTGGTCCAGCCGGCCACGTTCGGCGCGAAGCCGCCCGTCACGATCAGGCCGACGCCGCCGCGGGCGCGTTCGGCGAAATATTCGGCGAGCCGCGGCAGCGTCTTGCGGCTGTCCTCGAGGCCCGTATGCATCGAGCCCATCAGCACGCGGTTCTTCAGCGTCGTGAAGCCGAGGTCGAGCGGTGCGAGCAGGTGGGGAAAGGTCGTGGTCATGATGAGCGTGCCGATTCGTGCCAGTAAGCGATGCGTGACATCGTAGGCGCGCGCCGCCTTGAACGTGAGGGGGCAAACAGCCATAATGCTTGTCATTTCCGGCCAAGACGACATGACCTCCCCTCTCGCCAAGGACCGCCTCGGGCTGCGCCGGCCGACGATTCCGGTCGCCTATCCGCGCCTGATGCTGCAGGCGCTGGCCGCGCGCGGCGTCGACCTGGCCGCCGTGCGCGCCGGCACCGGCCTGCGCGATGCGGTATTGGCCGAACCGGACGCGCGCGTCGCGCCGTCGCAATGGGGGCGGCTCGTGCTCAATGCGATCGAGATCGGCGGCGATCCGGGCATCGGGCTCGCGTTCGGGCTGCTGCTGAAGCCGACCGTGCACGGCTTTCTCGGCTACGCGACGCTGACCGCGCGGGACATCCGGGAAGCGCTCTCCGTCACGCAACGCTACTTCCGGATGCGCAACCGCCAATATCGGCTGGTCTATGAAGAAGACGAACGCGGCGCGACGCTCGAACTGCACGGCGTACAGGCCAGCCCCGTTCTGCAGCATCACGTGATGTTCGAGTTCGTGTTGACCGGGCTTGCGCAGAACATCTCGCAATGGGCCGGACGCACGTCGCCGCCGATCAAGATGCAGTTCGCGTGGCCGGAGCCACCCTATTTCGCGCGCTATCGCGATCAGTTGCCGCCGGTCGAATTCGGCTGCGCCGCCAACGCGCTGTGGATCGCGCGCGACGTACTCGACTGGCCGCTGCCGCTCGCCGACGAAGTCGCGCACCGGCAGGCGCTCGTGCAGGTGGAGCGCGAGTATGCGCAGGTGCGTCAGGAGGAAGGCGATCTCGTCGAACGCGTGCGCGCGGAGCTGGCACGCGGCGCCGACGACTACCCGGGGCCGGAGACGCTCGCCGACGCGCTGCTCGTGTCGACGCGCACGCTGCGGCGCCGGCTGGAGGAAGCCGGTTCGAGCTATCGGCAATTGCTCGACGAAGCGCGGTTTCGCGACGCGAAGCAGTTGCTCGCCGCGTCGGATCTCGACCTGAAGACGATCGCCGAACGGCTGCAATTCACCGACCCGGCCAATTTCACGCGCGCGTTCCGGCGCTGGGCCGGGCAGACGCCGAGTGCGTATCGTGAAGCGGCTGCCGGGTTGACGGGACAGAAGCCGGAAAGCGCATGCTAATCCGCTTCGATCGTCGCATCCAGGCTCGTCGACGAACGCGCCGTCAGGACTTCGACGAACATGCCGACGAGCGGCTCGACGACGGACTGCGTGGCCGGGCCCTCACCGATCACGGCGACTTCGGACGCGGGCAGCGCCGGCCATTGCGCGGACGTCGGCAGGATCTTCATGCCGGGCTGCAGGAACGACTTGCCCAGCGCGGTGACCCCCAACCCACCCGCCACCGCGGCCTGCACGCCGGCGAGATTGCTGGCCGTGCAGCCCACCGACCATTCGCGGCGTGCCGCATCCAGGCTTTCGGTCATCACTTCGCGATAGGCGCAAGGCGGCGGCATCATGACGAGGCGCGCAGGGCGGCCCGGGTCGTTCCGGTAGTTTTTCGCGGCCAGCCACACCAGCGGCTCGCGCCAGATCACGCGGCCGCGCAGTGGCGCGCCTTCCTGCTTCTGCCGCGCGAAGACCACGTCGAGCAGGCCGGCCCGATGCGCGTCGGCGAGTTCCTGGCTCGATCCGGTGACGAGTTCCAGCTGAACGGCCGGGAAGCGCTCGCCGAAGCGCGCCAGGATGAGCGGCAATTGCGCGTGCACGAGATTTTCGGAGACGCCGAGCCGCAGCCGCTCGACTCGCGGCGGCTCACGCCATTCGCGCATGAACGCGTCGTACTGCGCCAGCAACCGCCGCCCGCCGGCGAGCACGCGCTCACCTTCCTGCGTCAGCCTCAGCGAGCGGCTCGTGCGCTCGAACACGCGCACGCCCAGCGCATCCTCGAGCCGCAACACTTTCTGGCTGACGGCCGATTGCGAACGGCCGACGACGTCGGCAGCCGCCGTGAAACTGCCCGTCTCGGCCACGGCGACGAACGCGTGCAGCAAATCCAGATCCAGCATCGTGCCCCATCCATTCGATAATCTTCTAGATCCGAGAAAGATTATTCGTTTGTTTTCTTGTTCGCAAGTTCACACAATGACTGCGTGTCAGCCGGACTCGATCGCGAGTCGCGGCAGGCAACGGATCAATGACGCTGTTTCAACGGAGCAGGAAGATGAGCAAACGCAATTCGGTCGAGATCGTCGAGCACTTCTGGCGGGAAGTCTGGCAGGCGCGCAACCCCGACGCGGTGGACGCACTCGTCGCCGAGGATTTCGCGATCACGTCGGGGGGCGTGGTCATCCGCTCGCGCGCGGCATTCAAGACGTGGGTCGCGGCGTTCCTCGCGAGCATCGACGACTTCCGGTTCGAAGTCGTCGAAACGTTCCAGAACGAAGCGGGCGACCGCGTCGCGAGCCGCTGGCGCGTGACGGGGAAAAACAACGGGTTCATGGGATCGGCGCCGTGCGGGTCGCCCATCGACATGACGGGCACGGCCGTCTGGCACGTGCGCGACGACGGGCTGCTTCAACACAACTGGGTCGAACGCAATGCGCTCGAAGTGCATCGCAACCTGAAGGGGTCGCAGCTGTAGCGCTCGGATGCGGCGAGCCGGAGCGCTCGCCGCGCGCGAATCGGTCAGGCCGAACGCGCCGCGTCGCCCAGATCAATCCGCGCGCCGCTGTCCCCCTCTTCCGCCTCGATCCGCACCTCCCCCGTCGCGGCGACGATCGCGTCGTACACGTCGTCGGTCACGCACACCACCGGCACCGCGATCGCATACAGCTCGGCCGCCACGATCGCGCCGATCGAGATGATCAGGTCGCGCTCCTTCAGCACGATCGCGACCGGCCCCGTGCCGTTGCGCACGGCTTCCGCCAGCACGCTGCTGCTCGAACTCGAGCCCTTCGCATGCGGCATCACCATCACCTTGCCGGCGAGGCTCGCACCGGCCTGCGGATGCCCGCGATCGACGATTCTTTCCCGCGCCCGAGTCGTAGCCGCCCCAGAAGCTGAGCGGCTTGTCGAGCACGAACGGGCGCGCGCATGCGCTGCCCGGCACGAGCGTGTCGCCCGTCAAACCCTTGCGCGTGGCTTCAGTCATCGAATCGCACCTTTCCTTCGTATGCCGAACGTACGCATTCGCGCATGCTGCCGTACGCGACCGTCACGCCGATGTTCGCGGGCGCATACGACGCCCATTTCCCCGAATTGGTCATCACGAGCCCCGACAGTTGCTTCATCACCGGCGTGATGTACGTGCAGGTATCGACGACGATCTGGATGCCGCGTGCAGCGAATTTCTCCGCGAGGCCGGCCTCCTCCAGCTCCCACAGGATGAACCGGCTCGTGTTCACGTAGAAATCGCAGGCCGGCTTGCCGTCGAACGCGTCGAGCAAGGTATCGAGCGTGCGGAATTCGGCCAGCGAGAAATGCGGCGTGCCGAGCGCCACCGCGACGAGCGCATCGCCGGCCGCGCCGTGGTTCAACGTGCGGCGAATCTCGTCGAGATCGGCCATCGCGACATCGACCGTCCGTTGCGCCGCCTGCCCGTGCAATGCGGCGTCGAGCGTGGGCGCTTCCGGCGTCACACCGACCGCATGGAACAGCGCGACAGCGCCACTCGACGCGGCAGCCGCACCCAGCGCCTTGAGTTCGTCTTCCGTGGTGTCCGCCGGCAGCCCGACGATCGCCGGCACGACCGCGCCCGCGATCCTGCCGATCAGCAGCCCGAGCGCGGCGAAATAGATGTCGCGCGAGGCCAGGCGGCTGAAATCCGGTGCGTTGAACACGATCCTCGCAGCGCGATTCGCTTCGACATGCAGCCCCGCATACGGCGCACGCCCGGTGATCGCGGCGGCCAGGTCGAGAAAATCGCCATACCGGCTCGTCCGCGCGCCGAGCACCGAATTCGCGAACACGATCGCGTTCGATTCGGCCCATGCGATCTGCTCGCCTTTCGCGGGACGATTCTTCAGCTGATAGGGCGCACACGTGAAGCTGGATTCGCAGCCGAGCTGCAGATGCGCGTCCATCAGGCGCTGCGCATCGCGCTGAATCGTGCGGTCGCCGTGGTACAGCTCGGGATGGATCAGGTCGAGCGACCCGACGTTCAGCGTGGTCGGCACCGCGACCTTCGCGCCGGTATCGACGAAATACTCGACGAAGTCGAGGCTGGTCTGGCCGTGGTAAAGACAGCCGTCGATATGGGCTGACGTGATGTCGATCAGGTGCGGCGCGGACATCACGTGCGCCGTGCGGGCGACGATCCGCATCGCGCGCGCGACGCCCTCGCCGAAATCCCCGCGCAGCATGGCGCTGTCGCGGTCACTCAACTGCAGCATCGCTTGCTCCTCTGACGCGTGCCGGCGGCGCCGGCTCGTGAAATCCGTCAGGGAACTCTACAACTGGAAATAAAAACTGTCCAGATCGCCATCGATCCGGACAATTTCAAAACCAATTTGCGCCATTGAACGCCAGTGAAGCGATCAATGGCTCGGATTCCGCTCCAGTTTGCCGCCAGCCCGCCGGCTAGCGTTCCGCGGTCACACTGAACAGTTCGTCGCGCAGCGCCTTCGCGCGGTCGCGGCCGAACTGCGTCTCGAATTCCTCCTGCGCGGCCTGCCATGCGACTTTCGCTTCAGCGAACGTGCGCTCGCCCAGCTTCGTGAGGCTCAGCGCATGCGCACGCGTATCGTGCTCGGAAGCGGCCGTCGCAACGAACCCGTCGCGCTGCAGCGGCTTCAACGCGCGCAGCAACGTCGTGCGGTCCATCACGAGCGTATCGGCGAGTTCGCTCATCAGCAGCCCGGGCTGACGCGTCAGGTTCGCCATGATCGAAAACTGGGCGGGCGTGACGCCGACCGGGGCCAGATGGCGTTCGTACAGTTGCGTGACGAAGCGCGCCGCCTGACGCAGCGCGAGACAGTTGCACGCCTGGGCAATCGAGGTGTCGTTCATGTTTCGCAATTTATATGTGCATATGCATAAAGTCAATGTACACTCGCCGTAACAAGGCCGGCGGCCGGCCCTCGCGTCAAGGAGACGGACATGGACTACATCGACAAGCTGCGGATTTTCCGGTCGGTGGTGGAGATGCGCAGCTTCACGCGCGCCGCCGACATGCACGGCCTCGCACGGCCGGTCGTGTCGCGCGCGGTCGCGGATCTGGAAGCGCGTTTCGGCAGCCGGCTGCTGCACCGGACCACGCGTCAGGTGTCGCTGACCGAAACGGCCGAGCGCATCTATGAGCGCTGCGCGGCCGTGCTCGACGAACTCGACTCGCTCGAAGCGGAAGCGCAGGCGCCGACGCGCGAACCCGAAGGCCTGCTGCGGCTCGTGGCGCACACGACGGCCACGCTGAACCGGCTGGTGCCGCTGATTGCCGGCTTCAAGGCTGCGCACCCGCAGGTGCGCCTCGACGTGACGCTGACCGAGCGCCCCATCGATCTCGTCGGCGAAGGCTACGACATCGCGATCGTCGTACCGTACATGCTGACGAACGAATCGACCGTCGTGCGGCTGATCGAGCGGATTCCGCTCGTGATCGTCGCGACACCCGCCTACCTGCGCGCCCATTCGCGCCCGGTCACGCCGGCCGATCTTGCCGACCATCCGTTCGTGCCGATGTCACCGTCGCTGCGCCGCCCCGCGCTGTCGTTCCGCGTCGACGGCGACCTGCTGACCGTGCCGTTCCGCTTCGACATCTCGTCGAACAGCCCCGTCTTCAATCGCGAAATGGTGACGCACGACTTCGGCATCGGCGTCGTGCCGAAAACGCTCGTCCAGGCCGAACTCGCGTCGGGCGCGCTCGTGCAACTGCTCCCGGATGCCGATCTCGTCGACAAGTTCGTCGAGATCAAACTGGCTTACGCGAACCGCGCGCTGCTGCCCGCGAAGGTCAAGGCGTTCATCGACTACACGGTCGCCTATTGCGACCACGAAGGCTGGATCGTTCCGGCCGCAGCCTGACGCCGATTGGTACAGCCGTGACAACAATCTGATCGCGCCCCGCCACTCGCCTCGGGCCGCATTGCCTCCTAACATGTGTACATGCACAAGATGACGCTCACCGATGACGATTGCTTCGCGGTCCGGCAGGCCGCCCGCCGGATCTCGCAGTTCTACGAGCGCTATCTGTCGCGGGCGGGCGTGACGCCGTCGCAGTACAGCATTCTCGCGCTGCTGCGCGACCGGCCCGGCTTGACGATGGCGACGCTGTCGACCGTGCTGGTGATCGAACGCACCGCGCTGCTGCGCGCGCTCAAGCCGCTCGTCGGCGCGGCGCTGGTGGCCGGCCGGATCGAGCCGCGATGCCGCCGCCAGACGTTCGCGCTGACCGCGCACGGCGAAACGAAGATCGCCGACGCGCACGTGCACTGGCTCGCCGCGCAGGAAGCGTTCGAGCAGCGGTTCGGGTCGGCGCAGGCGGCCCGCCTGAGAGACGAATTGTTCCGGATCACGCACAACCTGCCGGAACGCTAGCCCCTTCCCCGATCGACGACACGTTGTCGGTCGCTTTGATAAGTGCATATACATAGGTGAATCGATGGAAACGACCCAAGCCGCTGCCTCATCCCGTGAAGCAGCCACACTCGACCAGCCCGCGAAGCAACAGCGCCGCGTGCCGTGGATGCGCATCGCGGTGGGTGCCGTCGTCATCGTCGTCGCCGCCGCCGCGCTCGACTGGCTGTTCGTGCTGCGCTTCCAGGAAAGCACCGACGATGCGTATGTCGGCGGCGACGTGACCGTGCTCGCGCCGAAGGTCAACGGCTTCGTCGACAAGATCCTCGTGACCGACAACCAGCGCGTGAAGGCCGGCGACGTGCTCGTGCAGCTCGATGCGCGCGACTACGACGCGAAGCTCGCGCAGGCCAGCGCCGAAGTCGACAGCGCCCGCTCCGCCGTGACCGAACTCGAGGCGAAGCAGCAATTGCAATATGCGGTGATCGGCCAGCACACGGCCGACAAGAATGCATCGTCGGCGGAGCTGACCCGTGCCGCGTCGGATCGCGTGCGCTACCGCGAGCTCGTGAAATCCGACGCCGTGTCGAACCAGATCGTCGAACGCGCGGACGCCGATTACTCGAAGGCCGGCGCCGCCGTCGACCGCAGCGACGCCGCGCTGCTCGCGTCGAAGCGGCAGCTCGACGTGCTCGGCGCACAGCTCGCCGATGCGCGGGCCCGCGTGAACACCGCACTCGCCGCGCAGCGCGTCGCCGCGCTCAACGTCGAATACACGACGATCCGCTCGCCGGTCGACGGCTACGTCGGCAATCGCACGGGCCGCGTCGGGATGCTCGCGAACGTCGGCGTGCCGCTGCTGACGGTCGTGCCGGCATCCGGGCTGTGGATCGACGCGAACTTCAAGGAAGACCAGCTGCGCAAGATGCACGCCGGCGATCGCGTCGACGTGTCGCTCGATGCGTCGAACACGAAACTGCACGGCCGCGTCGACAGCCTCGCGCCCGCCACCGGCGCGACCTTCAGCGTGCTGCCGCCCGAGAACGCGACCGGCAACTTCACGAAGATCGTCCAGCGCGTGCCCGTGCGCGTGCATCTCGATCCGCAGCCGGGCCTCGACCACGTGCTGCGCCCCGGCCTGTCCGCGGTCGTGACCGTGCACACCGGCCACGCAAGCTGAACGGGAGACGACGATGACCACCGCGTTTTCCGGCGACCCCGCGTCGCAACCAACCAAACAGCGCGTGTTCGCCTTCGCGCTGATGTGCGTCGGCTTCTTCATGGCGACGCTCGACATCCAGATCGTCGCGTCATCGCTGCGCGACATCGGCGGCGGACTTTCCGCCAGCCAGGACGAACTGTCGTGGGTGCAAACCGCCTACCTGATCGCCGAGATCATCGTGATCCCGATGTCGGGCTGGCTGTCGAAAGTGATGTCGACGCGCTGGCTGTTCGCCGCATCGGCGGTCGGCTTCACGATCACCAGCATGCTGTGCGGCGTCGCGTGGGACATCAACTCGATGATCCTGTTTCGCGGGCTGCAGGGTGCGCTCGGCGCCGCGATGATCCCGACCGTGTTCACCACCGCGTTCGTGCTGTTCCCCGGCAAGCAGCGGCTGATCGCATCGACGACCATCGGCGCGCTTGCCTCGCTCGCTCCTGCGATCGGCCCCGTGATCGGCGGCTGGATCACCGATCAATGGTCGTGGCACTGGCTGTTCTACCTGAACCTCGTGCCGGGCATCGCGGTGGCCGCGCTCGTGCCGCGCTACGTGCACATCGACGAACCCGACCTCAGCCTCATCAAGCGCGGCGACTATCTCGGCATCATGCTGATGTCCGGCTTCCTCGGCTGCCTCGAATACGTGCTGGAGGAAGGCCCGCGCAAGAACTGGTTCGGCGACGACGCGATCGTGATCTGCGCATGGATCTCCGGCATCTGCGGTTTCCTGTTCATCGTGCATGCGCTGACCGCGAAGGATCCGATCGTCGACCTGCGCGCGCTCGTCGTGCGCAACTTCGGGATCGGCAGCCTGCTGTCGTTCGTGACCGGCATCGGGATCTTCGTGACCGTGTTCCTGACGCCGCTGTTTCTTGCGCAGGTGCGTGCATTCAGCTCGCTGCAGATCGGCATGGCGCTGCTGTCGGTCGGTGCGTTCCAGCTGATTGCGCTCTGTGCGTATGCGTTCGCCGCGCGCTTCTTCAGCCTGCGCGCGCTGCTCGTGTTCGGGCTGATCTGTTTCGGGCTCGGCTGCTACCTGTACACGCCGATCACGCACGACTGGGGCTGGCGCGAACTGCTGCTGCCGCAGGCGCTGCGCGGCATCGGCCAGCAGTTCAGCGTGCCGCCGATCGTGACGATGGCGCTCGGCTCCTTGCCGCAGTCGCGCCTGAAATCGGCGAGCGGCCTGTTCAACCTGATGCGCAATCTCGGCGGGGCGATCGGCATCGCGGTGAGTGCGACGATGCTCAACGACCGGCTGAACTTTCACTACCTGCGCCTGAACGAGCACGTGAGCGCCGGCCAGCCGCAGATCGCATCGCTGCTCGACCGGCAGGCCGCGTACTGGACGTCGGTGGCCGGCAACACGCTGGACACCGCGCAAGCCGGGCTCGCGAACCTGCATCACCTGATCTATCGCGAGGCGCTCACGCTCACCTATGCGGATGCGTACTACGCGCTGTCGCTGTGCTTCGTCGTCGCGCTGCTCGCGGTCGTCTTCTCCAAACCCATTTCCCTGAACGCGCCGCCGCCGGACGCGCACTGAGGTTGAGGTCATCACCATCATGAAAAAACTTCTCGTCGCCCTCGCCGTCAGCGCACTCGCCGCAGGATGTGCGGTGCAGCCCGCGCAGCATCCGGCGCTTCAGGATTCGGTTCGGACGCTCGCGCCGGATGCATGGGACACCGATGTGCCGCGCGCGGACATCGACGCCGCCGCGTGGTGGGCGCAATTCCACGATCCCGCGCTCGACCGGCTGATCGCCACCGTACTCGACGGCAACCTCGATCTGCAGGCCGCCGCCGAACGCGTGAAGCAGGCGCAGGCATTGACCGTACAGAAGCGCGCGGTGCTGCTGCCCGAACTCGACGCGACCGCGCATGCGGCCGACGCACGGCAGAACACGCCGCCGCCGCTCGGCTATGTGCGGCAGGCGGGTGCCGGGCTCGCGTTGAGCTGGTCACCCGATGTGTTCGGCGGTGAACGGCTCGATCTGCTTGCCGCGCAAGCCGAGCTCGTCGGGCAGAAGCATGCGGAGGATGCGATGCGGCTCGCACTCGCGGCCGATGCGGCTTCCGCGTATGTCGATCTGCGCTGGGCGCAGCAGGAGTTGAAGATCCTGCAGGACAACGCGAAGATCCGGCAGCATGCGCTCGAACTCACGCGCAAGCGGCAGGCGTTCGGGCTGTCGACCGAGCTCGACGTCACGCGTGCGCAGAACCAGCTCGATGCACTCGAAGCGCGGATTCCGCCGACGCAGGCGCAAATTGCGCATCAGCTCAATCTGATTGCGGTGTATTCGGGGCGGACGCCGGAATCGGTCGACCGGCTCGTGCTGGCGCAGGCTGGGGAGATTCCCGCGCCGCCGGTGGGCTCGCCGGGGACGCTGCCTTCGCAGGCCTTGCTGCGGCGACCGGATGTGCTGACGGCGTATGCGCAGGTCGAGCGACGGGCGGCTCAAGTCGGTGTGGCGAAGGCCGAACGGTATCCGAAGTTTTCGTTGAACCTGACGGACGGGATTCTGGCGGCTTCTTATCTCGGGTTGCCGACGTTGACCGATAACCTGTTCAGTGCGGCGTTGAGTGCGACGAGTCCGATCTTCAACGCGGGGCGGATTACCGCCGACATCTCGCAGAGCGAAAGCCGGATGCGCGAGTCGGAACTCGGGTTGCGGCAGACGATGCTCCAGGCGTTGCGGGAAGTCGAGGATGCGCGGGCGAATCTCGTCAGCTCCGATGAGGCAACGCGCAGGCTGGGTAGCGCGCTGGCTGCTTCGGACAAGGCGCTTGGGTTGGCGAATCAGCTCTATAAGGGCGGTGCGACGGATTTTCTGGATGTGCTGTCCGCGCAGGAGGTGTATCTGCGAGATTCGGATTCGCTGAATCAGGTCAAGCGCGAGCATGCGCTGGCGGCGGTGGCGCTGTATCGGTCGCTTGGGGGTGGGTGGAGCAGGAATGACGCGGCGGGTGGGCCGCCGACGGAAACGGAGGCTGTGGCGAAAAACTAGGCGGGATCACGACAGGGCGCCGGCATCCATACTTGCCGGCGCCCCGCTCTTCAGCCGCACGATCCGAGACATTGGACCGTCGTCAACGCAATCGAGTAAGCCACGATCCACGCAATACCCAATCCGACGATCACGGTGACGATACGCGTGATGAGCTTGTGCCAGAACCGGATCGCAACGAACACGCCTGCCGCCAACAGGAGCACCATGAGGATCGGCCAGATCACGTTCATAGCGAATTACAACGGCGGCCGCTTCAGCTTCACACAGCGCTGCACCAACGGCCGTTCCCACTGCGCACGCGCGTAGTCGGCGAGACGCTGCGGCACCGGATCGTCGTTCAGCACCAGACGGTTCAGCATCACCGCCAGGTCGACATCCGCGATGCTCCACTCGCCGAACAGGTTCGCCGCGCCCGGCGCGAGCAGCTTGTCGGCAGCCGTGAACAGCTTCTGCGCGGCGGCCTGCGCCAAGCTCGACAGCGGCTCGCTCGACGGCCCGTAGAACAGCACTTCGGTCGACCGCTCCGTCCGAACCGGCATCAGGTCGCTGCGCAGCCACGCCTGCACCTGCCGTGCACGTGCGCGCTGGCGCGGCTCGACCGGATAGAGCCGCGTACCCGGGAAAGTCTCGTCGAGATACTCGGTGATCGCCGACGATTCCGACAGCGCGAAATCGTCGTGCACGAGCGTCGGCACGCGTTGCGTCAGCGACGTCGCCGCGTAGTCGGGGGCGAAATGCGCGCGGTTGCCAAGGTCGACGGTCACCAGTTCGTACGACAGCGATTTTTCGTCGAGCGCAACGAAGACCGACATCGCGTAAGAGCTCGTGTATTGCGTATCCGCGTAGAGACGGAGATGACCGGTTTGCACTGCTGGCTCCTTGTGGGTGCGGAGACCGGCGGCGGCTCGTTGATGCGCCGGCGGGCTCCGGGTGGGTCGATGCGGTTGCGTGACAGGTTAGCAGCAGCTGGTTACGCGGTGTTCGGGGTTTTGTGTGTGCTCAGCGTTGTGATCATGCGGCGTCGGGCCAGCGGTAGCCGATCACTTCATTCAACGGATACGCAAGTTCGCGCACTTCTTCCAGTTGGTTGCCGCCGAAGAGATACACCTGTTCGTCGTCGTGACGCAGGTAGAAACCGACGTGCCCTTTCCAGCTTGCGGGATCGTCACGCGTCAGGATCGCGATGCAACCGTAGACAGGCCGTTCCAGCGGCCTCCCCCATTCAAGCCACGAACGCGCCAGCGCAGAACCCGTGCCACGAATACCGACATGCGTCATGCGCCAGTTGACGAAGGACGAACACCAGGAAATCTTGTCGTCGTAGCCGACCAGGTTCGTCTGGTTGTTGTATTCGACGATGCGCGGGTTGATGCTGCCGGGCGGATGGCGGCGGATGCCGAGTTCGGCCATCGCGACGGGCATCCACGGCGGATGGGCGGCTTCCGGTTTGCTCTCAGGGTTGAATGGGGTCACGTCGTTCTCGGGCGAGTGTGTTGTGCGGTCAATCTTCGCATGAATGCGGTGACTGGGGCACCCTGCTTCCTTGTGTTTTCCTTTCGATCCGCTCGTATCATATCGGCAGCCTCCTCGACCTCCCAAGCTGCCATGCGCATCACGCCCCTGCCGCCCCTTCAGTGCCTCATCGCGTTCGAAGCCGCCGTGCGGCATGCGAGCTTCACGCGCGCGGCCGCCGAGCTGCATCTGACCCAAAGCGCGATCAGCCGCCAGATCCAGCAGCTCGAGGAATTCCTCGGCCGCTCACTATTCGTGCGCGAACATCGTTCGCTGCGGCTCACGATCGCCGGCGAGCAATACGCAGCGCAGGTGCACCATCTCCTCACGCAATGCGCGGAAGCCACGCACGATGTGATGAAACCCTACGGCGATCTCGAACTGACGATTGCGTGCTCGTCCGGTGTGGCGCTGCTGTGGCTCACGCCGCGCCTGCCCGAGTTTCGCGCCGCCTATCCGGACATCAAGCTGCGGCTGATCGTGCGCGACGGGCTCGCGTCGATGTCGGCGGCGGAGTTCGACGTGGGCGTCTACTACGTGCGCCAGCAGGCGCCCGCCGAATACACCGCGCGCCGCCTGTTCGACGAGGAAGTGTTTCCCGTCTGCGCGCCGGGTTACCTGGCCGGCCGCACGCTCGCCGCGGCCGATCTCGCGAACGAGACGCTGCTGCGCCTCGAGGACGGGCAGCGTCAGTGGATGTCGTGGTCCGAATGGTTCGACCAGAACGACATCGACCGGCAGAAGGCACAGCCGCAGGACATCACCATCAACTCGTATCCGCAGATCGTGCAGATGACGATTCTCGGCCAGGGCGTGTCGCTCGGCTGGCGCTACATGATCGATGCATGCATCGAGGCTGGTCTGCTCGTGCGCGTGACGGAGGCATCCGCGAGCCACGGTGGCGGCTATTACGTGATCTCACCCAACGACCGCGCGCAGAACCACGCCGCACGCCTGTTCACACGCTGGCTGTTCGAACAGGCGGAGCGGCAGACGGCGCCCTGACCCATCCATCACGCAATGCATGCGTCCAGCGCATGCGTGCATGCAAATCTTTCGTTTCAGAAAAAAATCGCGCTGTCCTTAGCATGGGTTCACGCGGGGCAGCCGTCCCGTCTTCTGATTCCGATAGAGGAAGAGACCATGCAAGGAACGCTTTCCCCGCGCGCCGCGCCTGCCGTCGACGCGGCCGTGCAGCAGCGCCGCCGCGCCATCGTCGCGACCGTGATCGGCAACGGCCTCGAATGGTTCGATTTCACCGTCTACAGCTTCTTCGCGGTCATCATCGCGAAACTGTTCTTTCCGACCGGCAACGAACTGACGTCCGTGCTGCTGACCGTCGCGACGTTCGGCGTCGGCTTCTTCATGCGGCCCGTCGGCGGCATCGTGCTCGGCGTCTACGCCGACAAGGTCGGGCGCAAGGCAGCGCTGTCGCTCACCATCCTCATGATGGCCGCCGGCACCGCGCTCATCGGGCTCGCGCCGACCTACGAACAGGCCGGTATCGCCGCGCCGCTGCTGATCGTCGTCGCGCGGCTGCTGCAAGGTTTCTCGGCCGGCGGCGAGATGGGCGGCGCCACCGCGTTCCTCACCGAATACGCGCCGCCGGAGAAGCGCGCGTACTACTCGAGCTGGATCCAGTCGAGCATCGGCTTCGCGGTGCTGCTCGGCGCCGCGACCGGCACCTTCGTCACGACGTCGCTCGACACGCAGGCGCTGCATAGCTGGGGCTGGCGGCTGCCGTTCCTGCTCGGGATCATCGTCGGGCCCGTCGGCTACTACATCCGCAGCCATATCGACGAGACGCCCGCATTCAGTGCCGTCGAAGCGCAGGCAAAGGAGAGCTCGCCGCTGAAGGAAGTGCTGTCCACCTACCCGCGCGAGACGTTCGCGAGCTTTTCGATGGTCATTCTGTGGACCGTCTGCACCTACGTGCTGCTCTTCTACATGCCGACCTATTCCGTGCGCACGTTGCACCTGCCGCAATCGACCGGCTTCGCGGCCGGCATGGTCGGCGGACTGATGATCATGTGCTGCTCGCCGATCGTCGGCCGGCTCGCCGACGTATGGGGACGACGCGTGTTCCTGTCCGGATCGGCGCTCGCCATTTTCGTGCTCGCGTGGCCGATGTTCGCGTGGATCAACCACGCGCCCGGGTTCACGTCGCTGATCGTGTTCCAGGCCGTGTTCGGCGTGCTGATCGCGACCTACACGGGGCCGATCCTCGCGGCGTTCGCCGAACTGTTCCCGACCAAGGTGCTGTCGACCGGGTTATCCGTTGCCTACAACTTCGCGGTCACGATCTTCGGCGGCTTCGCGCCGTTCCTGATCACGTGGCTCATCGCCCGCACCGGCAGCAACATGGCGCCGGCCTTCTACGTGACGCTCGCGGCGGCCGTCAGCTTCATCGGGACGCGTTTCGTGAAGGACGCCAAGCGGGCCGCTTCCGTCAATCGATAAGGATCTCTCTCCATGACCATTACCGTGCTTCAAGGCGGCAACGTCCTCGATCTCGAACGGGGCGTGCTGCTCGACCATCATCATGTCGTGATCGACGGCGACCGGATCGTCGAAGTCACCGATCGGCCGGTGGATTTTCCGAATGCGCAGGTGATCGACGTGCGCGGCAAGACCGTGATGCCGGGGTTCATCGATTGCCATGTGCACGTGCTGGCTTCGAATGCGAATCTCGGCGCGAATGCGACGCAGCCGAATATTCTTGCGGCGATTCGGTCGTTGCCGATTCTCGATGCGATGTTGTCGCGTGGGTTCACCAGCGTGCGCGATGCAGGCGGCGCGGACTGGAGCTTGATGCAGGCGGTCGAAACCGGGCTGGTGTCGGGGCCGCGGATTTTTCCGTCGGGTAAAGCGTTGTCGCAGACGGGCGGGCACGGGGACTTTCGGCCGCGCGGGGACTTGCTGGAGCCTTGTTCTTGCTGTTTCAGGACGGGGGCGATCGCTCGGGTGGTGGACGGGGTCGAAGGTGTGCGGCTTGCCGTGCGTGAAGAAATTCAGAAAGGCGCGACGCAGATCAAGATCATGGCGTCAGGTGGCGTGGCGTCGCCGACCGATCCGATTGCCAACACGCAGTATTCCGAGGACGAGATTCGCGCGATCGTCGACGAGGCCGAGGCCGCGAATACTTATGTGATGGCGCATGCGTATACGGGGCGGGCGATTGCGCGGGCCGTGCGATGCGGCGTGCGGACGATCGAGCACGGGAATCTTGTGGATGAGGCTGCGGCGAAGCTGATGCGTGAGCATGGCGCGTTTGTGGTGCCCACGCTTGTCACTTATGACGCGCTTGCCAAACACGGTGCGGAGTTCGGGATGCCGCCCGATTCGGTGGCAAAGGTGGCTTCCGTTCAGCAGAAAGGACGCGAATCGCTCGAAATCTATGCGAACGCCGGCGTGAAGATGGGGTTCGGGTCGGATCTGCTCGGGGAAATGCACGCATTTCAAAGCGGAGAGTTTCGGATTCGGGCCGAGGTGCTGGGGAATCTGGAAGCGCTCAGGTCGGCGACGACCGTCGCGGCGGAGATCGTCAACATGCAGGGGCAGCTTGGGGTCGTGGCGGCGGGAGCGATCGCGGATCTGGTCGTGCTGGATGGGAATCCGCTCGAGGATATCGGGGTGGTGGCCGGTCAGGGGGAACGCGTTGAATATGTGTTGCAGCGGGGGAAGGTTGTGAAAGCGCGCGCGGGTTAGGGTTCGCGGTTGCGCGGGTCCCTCCGCGTACAGCGGTCGTGACAATAGTTAAAGGTGAACATCAACATGAACACGGTGCCCGCAATAGCGCCCGCTCTCAGTTGTGTTCTCGCGGAAACAGCAATCCAGCATCAACGGCCACGCGAAGCGGCCCTTGATGCTTATGCCTGTTCCTCTTCCTGAGGCTGCCGCACTGTAAGGCTGCTCGCGCTCAGCGAGCACTTAAATCGACGCCCGTAAAAATATCTGCATTATTGAATGCGCTGTTTCGAGCTCCCCGCTTGCGCAGTGACGCCATTTTCAGTCGGCACGAGCGTCCAGATCTTGGCATCAATTCCGTCGTTTTGCAGCTTGCGCAGGAAGTAACGTGCCTGCAGAGCGTCATGGGTAGCGATCACGACCTGGAAACCATGATCAACTATGTAGTCACGCAGCAAATCGAAAACAGCAGAGGCATGCACCAGATCGTGGTGCTGCGTCGGGTCATCCAACAACAGTGCTTTCCAAGGAGACCACTGATGACTCATGGCCATTGAGAGTAGGAAGGTCAGTTGAAGATCCGCCAGCTGTGCCTCACTCGCGATATCAGGTACTGGTACCGCTTTATTGCCAAGCGGTACAGAAACACCAGCACGATCCTTGTTATATGAGCTGAAGAACTTCAGGCTTGCCTCGTGGAACCTGGACTCCCGCACGACTCGTTTCAGCAGCGCTTGCCAGCGGGGCACCACCTTGGCGACATGCTTTTGAACGTTCTCAATTTCTTTCTTGAGTGAGCCGTCCAGCAAATCCATCGCTTCCGAGATCAAGGTCAATCGCAAGAAGCTGGATTGCGCCGCATTGATGCTGTCATTGAGGAAAGCTTCGAAGACCTCTTCTGAACGGTCAAGACGCTGAGCATCAATCAGCCGCTGGGCCAGTTGTGATTCATTCAACTTGGACCAAGCAGAGATTTCTACCCCAATACCTTCGAGTGCTGAAACATAGCCCTCAAGGAGCGTCAACGTAGCGTGCAGCGTCGCTTCACGGGCCTGTGCAGCCTCCGCAAGTGGGTCACCGGTCAACTCCAGCTCTTGCCAGCTTGCCCGGAATTGAAGAAGGCGAGTTTGAACCCTTCTGATTTCTTCCTCAATCCTCTTGACAACGGCCGATGACTCAAGCAGCTGATGCTGTTGGGTTTCTAGGGCGGATTGCACAGTCCCGACCTTACCGTTTAGATCGCTGATCTGCTGTTCCAGCTGAGCTTTTGCTGCAGTGAGTTGCTCTATCGTACGAACCGGCGGTTCCCCATAGGTGAGCGTGGCCAGTGCGATGACTGCTTGATCCAGTCGCGTGGCCGCTTCGGTCTGTTGAACTCGGGCCAAGTCAAGCATGTGCTGTGCCGAGTTGAATGCTCTCTCAGTTTGTTCAAAGGCTTCAGGGGTAGGAAGAGCGTCCAACGCCGCTCGCTGATCAGCCAAACGCTTTTTGGCAGGAGAAATGCCATCAAGTTGCTGTCTGAGTGTCTCCCTTGCCAACGAAAGCGAGTCACTAGCCAAAATCGGATCGGTACGAAACTGCGAAACTTGCCGTCCCAGTTCCTTGCGGCTTGACTCCAAAGCACCCAACTCTCCTCGACTGAGGTCTAGTGCTTGCTGCGCTTTCTCAACCGCGATTTCACCGGCCGTTAACGCTTCCACCGCAGCCCGCAATTGCTGCTCAGCTGAGGTCAAACTAGGATTGATCGCATCAAGGGCTTGAGCCACACGGAACTGAAGTTCGGCTGCACCATGCGGCTCCAAGCAAAGCGGGCATTGATCTTGGTCAGCGGGAAGATGTTTCGCTATGGATGCAACAGCCTGACGGATTGCATCGGCGGAAGAACTGAGCGTCTCATAGTGTGATCGGGCACTGGCCTCCGCAACCTTACGCGTCTCATACGACGCACGTTCGGCATCCCGATTGATGGTCTGTTTATCGATGAGCACTTCGAGAGCTGTGATTCGCTGAACAACCTCGCTGATCCGCTGCTCAGTGGCCTGCCAGTCGGCAAGCATTAGTCGAGCCGCGTCCAGGAGATGCTCAGTCTGACTGATGCCCTGAAGCTGGGCGTCAATCTGAGCATGCTGATTACGAACGCGTTGGTTGTGCTCATGCTGCTCGCGAAGTACGCGAGAATCTTTTTCAGCCTCACGCAGGACAGCAATCGCTGACGTCAACGCATCATTACGGTGAACGATTTCCTGTTTGGCAGTTTTTTCTCCAATCAGGCGCTCAAGTTGCTGCCCGATACTAGTAAGCTCTTGCCGTGCAGAGTAGATACTGGCCTGATACTCCTGCAATGCGGCACTGCCTTGAGCCCTTGTAGTTGTGTGGCGCTCAAACGCGTCACTTGCCGCTGTGAGGTCTTCATTGAGCTTTTCAAGCTGCTCCTGCGCCGAAACGAAGCTTTCAACAAGATCATTTACCAATGCGAGGCTTGAGATATGCGTCCGAACCCTGTCAACCTTTCCTTGCAAAATCTCGGACAGTGCGGAGTGTGCAATCGCCAGCCCCTCTTGGCTTATAGGTCCGGTCAACAACCCGGGTGGAATCTGGCTCAGGCTTTGCGTCTGGTTTGCAGCTTCAGAGAGCATGTCAGCAATTCGATCGCGCGGGCGTAATGCACCTACTGCACCGGCAGCAGCAATGTCACGCTCCTGAAGTAGACGAATCCACTCGTTCAAATCAGTCTTATGCCCAATCAGCGCTTCTTCCGCACGGTTTTTTTGCTCCGTCAGCGAGCGTCGCACAGCAGCAAGGGTGGCGCGAGCTTTAGAGCCATCGCTACCGATCGGCAGCTTGGCGAGCTGTGATCCTGCTTCTTTTTCCTCCGCATTGACGATCCACCCGTTCTCCCTCTGATCTAAAATGTGGGTTAGACGCAGCAAGAATGGGACGTCATTTTCGGATACATTAGGGAAGACGCTGCTTAAGTCTCCGTCCTGGCTAACCTTGCCCGCTGCAGTCACGCGTGATGTCGCAGTTAGCTCAGAGAAGTTCAGACTGACTGTCGCTGCAGCCTGATCATCACGAATGATGTGGGTAAGGTCGTCGCGGAGCCGCGCGATTTTCCCGGTTAGGCCAAACTCGATCGCCTCGAATACTGTTGTTTTGCCGGTACCATTGGGTGCGAGCAAAATAGTCGCTCCGGGACTCAGCTCGATCGTGACGTCAGACCCGAATTTGCGCAGGTTCGACAGGGTGATGGAATTCAACGTGCTCACGACTGAACCTCGCTTTCACTCAGCGAATCGGTAAGGACACGCACCACATCCGCTCCGCTTGGGTTGGTCAGAAGCTGCGCTTTCCAGGCAGCAATGTGAGGAGCCGACCAAGGGTGCGCAATGGACAGTGTGTTCAACGCCGACACCAAAGGATCGCTAAGTGTCTCGTCATCGCCAGCCGGATCCAAGGCCGCCAAGAATGTCCGGTTAAGAAAGTCACCAGCCGCTTCAGATTCACGCACAACAACCTTGCGGCAAAACCTGTCATCAGTCTCAATACGAGCTGCATCATCCTTGGCAATACCGCTGATCATCAGAAACATATAGAGGTCTGCAGTCTCTGGCTCCGGCAGCACATCCCGGACATCGGCAGCCCATTGATTGGCCGCCTGCAGGGCCGTTAATGGGAGCTCCATGAGCAGAACTGTCCGCCAGCCCGCCCGTTCCATATGTGAGCGTTTGAGCCGAACAACATGCGAGTCGCACTCGACCTCAGGCAGCATAAGCTCCGTTACGTCCCTGGGACACACGTCATACCGCCCCTCTACACGCTGAATGATTGCGCCAGTCAATTCCTGCAGTGTCAGCATGATTAATGTCCTTCCCCATGAGCTTGGATTGCACCTTCGCGCGCATCGCGCCAAGCATCCCAATGACGTTTAAATTGCCCCTGCAGCTCGGCAAGTGTCCCGGTTCGCAGGTACTTGAGCACCCCAAATCGCGTCACCAGCAACTTGGGCTGTCGCTCAGCTGCCATGCTATTGCGGGTCTCAAAATCATCAGCCATTCCGGACTCGAGCAGACTCGTGGGAGACCCTTCGACGCCTGCAAGAATGACCACCGGCGCTGGTGAAGGCCCCAAGACGGCCATCAGGTCATCGGCAAGAGGCCTGGCGCCGCCGTGATCGCCTGAAGCGCCCGACCAGTTCTTCAACGCGATGCTAAGAACATCCCCAACTTCAGGGATTTCACGCCAATTGCCGTCGTCGTTGCCGATTGCGACGCACACTAGAAGCAGCATCAAAATAGCGGATTCGAGCAGGTCTGCAGTGCGAGGCCCGACGCGTAGCGCGTGCTTCCCGTCCAAGCCTTCTGTTTTGGGGTACATCAGCTGCTCAAACAGTGACTCACGCGCAGTGGCGTCAGCTGTTAACTCAGCGGCCCAGGAGCGCCATTTCGGTTCCAATGCTGCCAACAACGGAGTGTCGGATACCGCGTTCAACCTGGCCGTGATGCGGGTTTGTAGCTGCTCCCACACAAGATCGTTCATTGCAGTGTGAAGTGCTGAAGACTCGTCCCGAGTTGCCAGGATCGTCGAAAGCTCGCGACTCGACGCGCACGACAGCGCCTCTAAATTCTCTATCCAAGGAAGCTCATCAAGGTCACTTTCGCTGATCCCAAGCGTTCTACCGAGCTCGTTCCCGGCCCCTTGCCGCCAGAGTGGCTCACCCAAAAGCAGGCAATGGCTCCCGCTTTTCAAGTGCAGAGCCAAGCGAAGGATGGCGGAGGGGAGAGCCACAGCATTTGGCGTAGGCGGGCAGTAGGTAGCGTGCAGCCGCAGCCTTCTGTTGTTACCGCCCGCCGTCCAGTGGTGACCGACAATTTCCGCGGCAGCATGACGCACTGGAAAGCTCGACGTGCCGTTAAGGTTGTGGGTACCAGCTACCATCCAGCTCGACCCAGCCGGCGGCTTCATGAGGTATTGCGTCCAGGTCTCAGCGTCTGATCGAAGTGCGTCTTTGAGATGGTTGATCATCGCATGACAGCTGATGGCGTTAACATCCGTGGTACTTGTTGAAATGTACCCTACCAGCTTCTCAAGGGTCACCCGCGGATCATTGAAGTGCCGTCCTAACGACTCGCACGCACGGTCTTCAAGGTTCTCTTCACTCCCAACGGCATGGATCGTGAGTGCCCGCATCGTTTGGCGAACGTGATGCCAGTCGGTAAAACCGCACCAGGTTGTCAACCATTTGTAGACATTTTGCGTTGGGGTATCGGTGCGGCTGGAGAGGGCCGCCAGGTCAAGGCCATCCTGCTTGCAGAGTCGGCAAAACTCATGCAGGTGATTCGCGGTAATGGAATCATTCGATTTGCCCTTGATGATGACTTCCAGGCCGAGCAGGATGAGTGAAAAGGCACGGGCTGGCGGCTGCTTGGACTGCGGATTGAGACTCCAGGCAGACAAGCTCTTCATGGCCTTATCAAGCTCAGAATCGATCGAGCTATCGGGAGGGACAACTGGTGTAGCACTCGCTGCCGCCTTGCTGCTGGCCTTGGGTTTATAGGACTTGATGTAGTCGGCTTTATCGATGTGCTTATCGCTGAAGGGGGTCGTCTGCCGTTTGATCTGGAAGTGCTCGTAATGCTCATCCGCATGGTAAACGACCACGTCATCCCATTCGCCGATACCGCCCTGCTCGGCGCCGATCAGCAACGGTGCAGTGCGCCCATCCAGGTATCTGTCCACCATTTCCGACAAACGTTGAGCAATTACCAGCTTCTCATAACGGCCTTTTTGCTCAAGCCGGAACCTTCTTATCATTCTGAATCCCTTCAAGCATTTCGTTACCCAAAACACCAATGGCAGATGGCTACATAGTAGCGAGACGGCTTGGCCGAAGAAACAGCGCTCTCAACACCTTCCCGTAATTTAGTAGCAGTTGGCATCAGAGTCCAGCCTGCGAGCAGTCAACTCAGCGCTGTAAGAAAGCTGCCTGGTTCAGGATTGTTACGACAGGCTGCTTTTGGCCGAAACCGGATGACCAACTGGACACCACTAGATACCATTGCGAGTCCATTCGAGCCTCCCCCTCAGGACGCGATGTGTTTTTGCATGAAAACGCTCAACGGATCGTCCGTGTAATGACCAAACGGTCCCCGACGCTGATATCCGGCAGACGCATACAAAGCCAGCGCCTCAGGTTGATAGGGGCCAGTCTCAAGCCTGATCACCTTGCAACCCGAACCGACTGCCCGGGACTCAAGCATAGTCACAAGCTTCCTCGCCACACCCTGCCCGCGGCCACGTGGGCTGACATACATCCGCTTCAATTCGCCAAATTCGGCGTTGAGGACAATCGCCCCGCAGCCGATCGCCTGCCCCTCACTGTCCCGCGCAACGGCGAACAGCACATTGGATTGGTTCAGCGACGCGATATCCAGAGCGTGCCGGCTCTCAGGCGGATACAGGGTGTCCTGGTACGCATCCAGATCGGCGATGAGGGCGATCACGTCGGGTTGGTCGGGAGACTCGAAAGCAATAGTCATAGCAAACGAAGCTTGGCAAAAAGGGAAATTGAAGTACCCGGCGAAAGCGCCGTGCTCGACATCGATGGCCGCCTGGTCTTCAGCCGCCGATTGTCAGCGATGTCCAGTGCTGTCGAACCGCTCAAAAGAACGGGCGAATCCGACCCATCGTGATATCGCCCGACTCACCGACCATCGAAACAATCGCATCCTACTGAACAACCGCATCGACCATCGCTTGCGCTTCGGACACAAACCGCGAATAGCGCCGCTGTTTAGGCAATTGCTGCGCGAAACAGGCTGGCCGCGGTTCCTCGGCCACGTGCCCCGCACTGCAAGCGACAATCGTCGGCAACGTCGCATCCCGCCACATGAGATAAACCCGTGCGCCCTGCTTAATCGACACCATCAACGTATTCGGCCCATCCGGCATCCCGTCCTGGCTGTCACCCAGCAGCAACGCCTTCACCACCGCATCAGCCGGTTTCCGCTTCACCGGCAATTCGGCAAACCGATACTCCGCAGCGTCGCCACCGAGTACGTCGGTATAAAACGTCTCGTTATCGAAGATAACGGCAACATCATCCGCCGACTTGATCCCCGCATCCGCCGTCGCCACCCAGGCCTTCAAAAGCGGAACCGTCGTCACAACGAGATTCACCTTCCCGTCATTCGACTTCAAGAGCAGTCCATCCGGCCCGGGCGTCATCCCGTTGTCGATGTAGAGGGTCTCCACGGTACTCCCCGCCTTTGCGGAAAACCCTCTCGCCCTGACCGTCCCGACAAGCTTAACCAGCCGCGCATTCACCTCGGCCGTGTATTTCTTGTCCAGATCCGCCTGATCTTCCGTTCGCGCGGCTGTAATCGCGTCAACGGCCTTCTTCCGATAGGTAAGGTAAGAATCGGTCGGCGACGCAATCACCTTCGCCCCCACCGCAGCCGCCACCGCGACGAGCACCGCCGCCCCCACCCCGATCTTCCATTTGGAAATGCGTTTCATTTTTATAGACGTCACCGAATCCCGCGCAAACATGCAAAAACGGCTGCCGTAACCCCACGGCAGCCGTCCCTCAGAAACGCCTTATTCTAAATCGCGAATCAGACTTTAATCATCCACCTTGAAAGCCGATACCAGCCGGGTCAATTCCGCCGCCTGCTGCTTCAAGCTCGCCGCAGCCGCCGCGCTTTCTTCCACCAGTGCCGCATTCTGCTGCGTCATCTGATCGAGCGACTGCACCGCATCCCCGATCTGATCGATCCCGGCACTCTGCTCGAGGCTGGCTTCGGCGATCTCGCTCATCATCGCGCTCACGCCTTGAACCTGCGACACGACATCGCGCATCACCTTCCCGGCCTCACTCACCAGCCGCGACCCGGTATTCACCGTGCCCGCGCTATGCTCGATCAGCGTCTTGATCTCCTTCGCCGCCTGCGCGCTGCGCTGCGCCAGATTCCGCACTTCCGAAGCGACCACCGCAAACCCGCGCCCCTGCTCGCCAGCTCGCGCCGCTTCCACAGCCGCATTCAACGCCAGAATATTCGTCTGAAACGAAATGCTGTCGATCATCACGATGATCTCCGAGATCCGCTGCGACGCGTCGCTGATCTCCTGCATCGTGGTCACAACCTCACCCACCACCTGCCCACCACGCGCCGCCGTATCGGCAGCACCGTTGATCATCTTCGCGGCCGTCGTCGCCGTTTCGGTGTTGTTCCGCACCACGGCCGTGATCTCTTCCATCGACGAAGCCGTGCGCTCCAGGTTGCTCGACTGCCCTTCAGTGCGTTCGCTGAGATCCGCATTCCCCGTCGCAATCTGCGCCGACCCGGTCGCAATCGACGAGGAAGCCGCGCGAATGCTGTGCACCAGCGTCGACAGCGACGACACGAACCGGTTGAACGCATCCGACAACTGCCCGATCTCGTCCTGGCTCTCGACCGTCATCCGGCGCGTCAGGTCGCCCTGACCGCTGGCGATCTCCGACAGCAGCGTCGCCGCGCGACGAATCGGCGCGGCAATCGCACGCCCCACCAGCCAGATCACAAGCAGCGCAACACCCAGCCCCACCACCGCCGCAACCAGCGCCGCGCTGCGAATCGCACGCGTCACCGGCCCAAGCAGCTCAGCCTGCGGCACCTCGACAACGACATACGCATTCAACTCCGGAATGAACGAAGTCGCGATAAAGCGCGCGCCGCCATCACCGTTGTAGCTCAGATACGCATACGGCTGACCAGCCAGCAACGTCGACGACGCATCCCCCGGCAACCCCTGCTGATCCTTCATGAAATGCTTCCCATCGATCAGCGCCGTATCGCGATGCATCATGATCGCGCCGTCGGGACGCACGAGATACGCGAACCCGGTCTCGCCGATCCGGTAAGCAGCGATACCCTTCGCGAGCGCATCGACGGACAGGCTCATGCACGCAGCGCCAATCGGCACGCCATCGAGTTCAACCCGGCTGTTGATGAACATCATGTAGCCACCGACCGTCACCTCACGGTCCATGTTCACGTCGAACGCCTTGCCGGACGACAGGAAGCCGGTCAGCCACTGATCCTTGTCGGTCACCTTCCGCTGCAGGCCGGATTCGTTGTAGTAGTTGCCGCTCTTCACGGACACCCACTGCACCGACGCCGCCTTCTGCTCGTCCTTCACGTTCTTCGCGAGCTGGATCCAGTTGCGCGTGCCGGCGTCGGGTTCGCCGTCGGCTTCCCATTGCAGCAGGAACGCATCGCGCGCGAGAATCCGCGACGCGGCGATCGGCCCGGCCATCTGCCGCTGCACGTCGGCGCGGATGCCGTTCACGGCCGTCGGCAGCTCTTCGCGGACGACGCGATCGCGCACCGCGTTGCCGATCAGGCGGATGCTGAGTCCGCTCGAGATCGCGACGAACACGAGCAGGCAACTCGTCATGCTGAGAATCAGCTTGTTCTGTATGGAAAGCTTGCGCCAGAAATGCATGGGGAACCCTCGATAACCGCTCGGTCTGAGCCAGTTTGGGTTATCGGCATGCACGCGCAGAACCGCATCGCTGATTTCACATGCTCATCATGCGAGATTCGTTATGTTGTTGTCAGGCGGGCATATGCGGCCGCTTATAGATGCGCAAACAACGAAAATTCAGCGGCAATCAGTATGCAACGAAGATCGTGACACGCCGGTTGCGCGCCCGCGCGGCGGCATCGTCCCCCGCGACGAGCGGCTGCGTATCGGCCCGCCCGATCGCCGCGAGCCGGTGCGGGGCGACGCCGCGCTCGGTCAGGTAGCGCACGACGCTCCCCGCGCGCGCCGACGACAGCTCCCAGTTCGATTCGTATTTCGCGTTCGCGATCGGCACGCTGTCGGTATGCCCTTCGACGAGAATGTCGCCGGTCGCGTGATCGCTCAGTGCCTGAGCGATCTGGTTCAGCACGGGCGACGAATCGGGCAGCAGGCGCGCATCGCCGACATTGAACAGGATCTTCGCGTCGATGCCGATCTCGACGCCATGCGGCGCTTTCACGAGCGAGATCCGGCCGTTCGACTTCAACGAATCGAGCAAGGCGAGCCAGGGCGGTGCGTGCTCGGGCGTCACGGCAGCGGCAGTTGATGCACTCGCGGCACTTTCGGCATGCCGCGCGAGCGTCTGGTAACGCGCATCGAGCGCGTTGTATTTCGCGAGCTGGAGCACGTACAACGCGAGAAACAGCACCATCAGCGTCGTGATGAGATCCGCGTACGAAATCAGCCAGCGGCCGGATTGCGCGCCTTCGAGTTCGTCGTCGTCGCGATCGGCGGCGGATGCACCGTCAGTTCGAGCAGTCATGCTGTTGGAAGTCCGGGTTCGTCGTACGACACACGCCCATCACGCGAGCGATTCGACCGCGCGCCCACGCACGTCACCGGTCAGGCGCGTCTCGATCGTATGCGGCGATTCCTTGCGTGAAATCGCCAGCAATCCATCAAGATACAGCTTGCGAAACCTTAACTCGCTGTCGATCTGCGCGCGCAGCTTGCCGTAAAGCGGCAGGAACACGAGGTTCGCGAGCGCCAGCCCGTACAGCGTCGCGATGAACGCGACCGCGATGCCCGGCCCGAGCTGCGCCGGTTCGAGAATATGGCTCGTCACCTGCACGAGCCCGAGCACCGACCCGAGAATGCCGAACGTCGGCGCATAGCCGCCGGCCTGCTGCCACACGCGTGCGGCGGCCAGGCGGCTGCGTTCGTAGGCATCGAGTTCGCGCTGCAACGCGTCCTCGAGCACGGCGGTCGACACACCGTTCGCCAGCAGTTCGAGCCCGCGGCGCGCGAACGGATGGATGCCGCTCACGTCCATCGATTCGAACGCGAGCAGCCCGTCGAGCTTCGCGCGGTCACCCCATTCGAGCAGGTCGGACAGGTTCTTGCGATCGACTTCGCGTGCCCGCACGAACGCGAGCCGCAATTGCTTCACCGCGTCGAAGAAGCGCGCCCAGGTGTTCTGGATCATCACCGCGCCGAGCGTGCCGCCGAGCACGATGACGAGCGCCTCGAACTGGAACAGCATCGAGAAATGCCCGCCTTCCAGCGCGAAACCGAACACGATCGCCGCGCCGCCCAACACCACGCCGGCCAGAGTCAACAGATCCATGAGCGTCTCCTCGTCAAGCATCCGATGCCGATGCGACAGGCGCAGTGCCCGCCGCCGGCGCCTTCGCCGCGCGCACGGCATCCAGCACGCGCCGCTCGATGTCCTCGATCTCGACCGGATCGAGCTTGAGCTCACGGCGCATCACCCACGACACCTCGTTGCGCCGCGCCTCGGTCATCACGGAGAACAGCTTGTCGGCCACCGCGCGATCGTCGAGATTCGCGATCAGCTTCGCGAGATCGTAGGTATCGAACGCGCTGATGACGTCGAACAGCGTGCGCTGGTCGATCGACACGAGATCCTCCAGCGCGCGCACCTCTCCACGTCGCGCATTGCGCCGCGAGAAGTACGTCACCCCCTTCTGTTCGACGTAACTGAGGACCTTCGATTTGCGGAACGCGAACAACTCGTCGGCAATCTCGCCGTTCGACAGCTTGTTGAGCAGCATCGTCTTCTCGACGCCGATCAGCGCTTCGAGATCGGCGAGTTCGATGAGTTCGAGTTCGCTGTTGATCGACAGGTCGAGATCGTGATCGGCCACCTGCTGCGCGCGATCGATCACGCGCGCGGCGTCGAACGTAACGACCTGGCGCGCATCCGACGACGCAGCATAGTCGACCGCTCCGCCCACATGGTCCGCCTGCGCCGCTTCGATCGTGACGAGATTGAGCTTCTCCATGCGTCGCAGCATCGCGAGCACGTGCGGCCGCGAATGGCCGGCAATCGCGCGGCATTTGCGGATCACGTCGGCGAGCGGCACCGAGGTTTCGGCCGCGTGGGCCTGCATCGGCCGGCGCGTCCACGCGTCGCCGCCATCGCGCGCTTCGGCGCCCGCCATCAGCGCCAGAACATGCGCATACGACAGCACGCCCGGCATGAAGTCGGCATGCGTGTAGGTAGCGAGTTGGTCGTCCTTGCGCTTCACGCGGCGGATCATCGTTCGCACGATGTGGCGCAGCAGCGCCGACACGCGCTCGATTTCTTCATCGAGCATGCCGGCCGGCACGACCGTCAGCTGACAGAATGAAAGAGCCTTCGCGGTATGGGCACGCGGCTCGGCCGCGAGCAGCGCCGACTCACCGAAGAACTCGCCGCGGCCGAGCGTCGCGACGACGACGCGCTTGTCGTCGCATCGCGTGGACAGCTCGACCTTGCCGTCGGTGATCAAGAAGATGACGGGCTCACCCGCAAAGCCTTCGGAGTAAATGATCTCCCCGGGCGCCGCTGTACGCGTCCACGATTGCTGACGATTCACGTCGATTCCCCTGCTGCGCTGATTTTTTCGGACTGCGCGTCGCACGTCGAAAGCGTGTGATCGCGAGTCATCCCCGTGACTCGTTTACGTCATCGGGCTCAACATCCTTTAGGGAATTCGTCCTCGCTTCGAACCGAAATCAAGGTAAAACGTTTGCGGGTTGCGCATCCACACCGAAAAGCATTTCGATGCCTGCGCGTGTAGTGCAATTGAAAGCGCCGGGCGGACCCGTGCGTCAGAACTCCATATCGAGTTCGTCGATGTCTTCGTGCTCCGCCTTCGCCGCATCGATCCATTCCATCACGAACGGATGCGCGAGCACCTGCATGCAGTACTCGGCGATATCGGGTTCCAGTTTCACGTCGTAGGTCAGGAAGCGCGTGACGACCGGCGCATACATCGCGTCGGCGATGCCGATCTCCGCACCGAACAGCCAGGGGCCGCCGTACGCGGCCAGGCACTCGCGCCAGATCGTCACGATCCGCTGGATATCGTGCTGCGCGCGCGACCAGATGCGAAAGCCGGGGAAATGCGCGCGCAGGTTCATCGGCAGCGCGGAGCGCAACGCGCTGAAACCGGAATGCATCTCGCCGCAGATCGACCGGCAATGCGCGCGGGCTCTCCGGTCTTCAGGCAGCAGCCGCGCCTGCGGCCGGATTTCGTTCAGGTATTCGGCGATGGCGAGCGTGTCCCACACCGTGTTGCCGTCGTGTGTGAGGCACGGCACGAGAATCGACGGCGACAGCAGCAGCAACTCCGCACGCGACGCGGCATCGATCGGCACGCTGACCGTCTCGAACACGAGGCCGCTCAGCTTCGCGAGCAGCCAGCCGCGCATCGACCACGACGAGTAATTGCGGCTGCTGATGGTCAGCGTCGTCTGTCCTCCGGTGACGTCCATGTCGCTCCCCTGTTCAAAACCGTTCGTGCCCCTGCACCGAAAACAGACGCCGTGTGGCGTCACCCGCACCATGCCGGTGCCGCGCATTCGCCGAACTGGCGCAGCGCCGCACACAGTCGCGTCACGTGCCGCACGACAGGCCGGCCGGGCAACGCATCACGTGCGGCTGCCGTATGTCGCGTACCGCTTGCGTCGCCGCACTCCCGAACCACGTGCAACGCGCGTGCCAGCCGCAGGCTGGCACATCGCTTGCCTCGTTCATTGCAACGCAGCACAACGAGCGACAGCCATGAATCTGCTTGCCTATCCGTTCTATCAATGGTCTGCAGAATGCACGCGCCCGGCGCGCGCATGGGCCGCCGCTGCGCGCGCCACGATGTCGCTATGGCCGCCCTCCACCGCGACACCGACCGGCCGCATGCTCGACGCGCTGTGCGAACTGCTCGAATGCTGCGCGTTCTCGCATCGGCGGCCACCGTTCGGCATCGCGTCGATCGTCGTCGACGGCGAAACGGTGCCGATCGTCGAGGAAGCCGCCGCAGCCACGCCGTTCGGCACGCTGCTGCATTTCCGCAAGGCGTTGCCGGTTGCACGCCAGCCGCGCGTGCTGATCGTCGCGCCAATGTCCGGGCATTTCGCGACGCTGTTGCGCGGCACGGTACACACGATGCTCGCCGACCACGACGTGTACATCACCGATTGGCACAACCCGCGCGACATCCCGCTGACGGCCGGACGATTCGGTTTCGACGAATACGTCGCGCACGTGATCGACTTCATCCACCAGATCGGCCCGGACGCGCACGTGCTCGCGATCTGCCAGCCGACCGTCGCCGCGCTCGCGGCAGTCGCATTGATGGCTGCCGGCGGCGATCCGGCGCAGCCCGCGAGCCTGACGCTGATGGCGGGCCCGATCGATTGCCGCGTGAATCCGACGAAGGTCAACGCGCTCGCGACGAGCCAGTCGATCGAATGGTTCGCACGGAACCTGATCAGCGTCGTGCCGGCGGGCTTCGTCGGTGCGCAGCGCTGCGTGTATCCGGGCTTCGTGCAGGTCGGCGCGTTCATGTCGATGAATCCCGATCGCCATGCGGCGTCGTTCGCCGATCTGTATTTCGAACGCGCGAAAGGCGATCCGGCGAAGGCCGACACCCTGCGGCACTTCTACGACGAATACTTCGCCACCGCGGATCTCACCGCGGAGTTCTATCTGGAAACGGTCGAGAAGGTGTTCCAGCAATACGCGCTCGCGCGCGGCGAGCTGACGGTCGGCGATCGGCTCGTCGAACCGGCGGCGATTCATCGCACCGCGCTGTTGACGATCGAAGGCGAGAAGGACGATATCTGCGCGGTCGGCCAGACGGTGGCCGCGCAGGAGTTGTGTTCGGGGTTGCCGCCCTACCTGAAGACGCATCACGTGCAGACGGGCGCGGGCCACTACGGCGTGTTCAATGGCAGCCGCTGGGAAAAGCAGATCTATCCGATCGTGCGCGCGACGATCCACGACAACGAGCCGTACGATCGCACTGCCGGTGCGGAAGACAACGCGGACGGCACGCACTACGTGACGCTGCGCGCGCTGCTCGACGCCCGCGCAGCCGCGCACGACGCGGCGACCGACACGCAATCGCAGCTCGCGCACTGAAGCCGGACGGCGCTGAAAATGAAACGCCCCGCCGGGGGTGGCGGGGCGTGAGGTGATGCTGCGTGCGGACGACGCGCGAGGGAGCGGCTCGCGCGTCAGTCTGCGTTACGAGCAGGCCTTGCCGTGCGACGCGTGGTAGCCCTTCGCCTTCGCGTCGGCTTCCGACATGTAGCTGCCGTGCTTCGTCTTGCCGTAGTACTTGTCGGTCGAGCAGTGATAGACCTTCGTGCTGTCGTTCGCCCACACCTTGCCCGCGCCGCCGCCCGGCGCTGCCGCCGCGGTCGTTGCTGCCGCGCTCTTCGCCGGCGCGGTACCGGATGCGGGGGCTGCGGAGGCTGCCATGGCCGGCGCTGCGGCCGGTGCGCTGGCGGCTGCCGCCGACGATGCGCCGTACCAGGTCTTCACACCCTTATGGCCCGCGCATGCGCCCTTCTTCGACGCGCCCGAGTAGAACGAGCCGTCCTTGCACAGACCGGTCGTGCCGGCCGGCGCGCTGGCCGGAACCTGCGCGAACGCACCGATCGACATACCCATGCCGGCGACCAGCGCGGCGATCAACATCGTCTTTTTCATAGTCCTCTCCTGATTTGCCTGAATGATGCATGCGTTCCGGGTTTCCCCGGGAAAGTCGCGGTTACCGCACCCAGCGGCACACGCGATGGTGGTGATGATCGAAATGACACACACGGTGCGAATGCGCTTCGGCCAGTGCCGGAGCAAGAACGGCACATGCCACTGCGGTGGCCGTCAGGATCTTCGCGATGCGCTTCATGAAACTCTCCCGGGTAACCCAACCGGTGATCCGGCTGTACCTCCTTAACGCCGGACGTCGACAGGCCGTGCACCGCACCCACGCACAATTGACGATCTTTGACATCGCGGCGCCGTCAACGCATCGAAGCTGACGAATGTCTTTCTTTTCTTTCCGGATCTTCAGCTTCGCGACCATTCGGAATTCGAAAGAATGTGACGAAAGGGAAAGTGGATTACACGGAAGCTTCCGCGACAGAAGCAACGAAAAAACCGCCACGAAGGCGGTTGATCACAAGCGTGCGGATGATGCGTGCCGGAATACCGCGCAGCTACGCCCCTGCCTCTCCCCACGGCGTCGGCGGCGGCACCGCGCACGGCCCTTCGACGTCGATCGACTTGAAATCGGCGGGCCCGACGATCTCCAGGTACTCCATGTCCGGCGAGTAGTCGAACAGGTAGTGGACGATCCCCGGCGCCTGGTGCACGCAGTCGCCGGCCGCCACCAGCGTTTCCTGCTCGCCGTACATGAAACGCGCCCAGCCCTTCAGCATGATCACGATATGGAAGTCGGCCTCGTGGCGGTGCCAGCCGGTGCCCGCCTCCGGTGCATGATTCGCCCGGACGAGTTGCGCGACGACCTTGCCGTTCGTCGCGGCCGCGATACCGAGATCGCGATAGAGGAAGAAGTCGCGCAGGCCTTCGCCGCGATACGCGGTGTCCTGGGGCTTCACATGGGAAAAGGCGGTGGTGGTGGGTGTGCTCATCGCGGTGCTCCTTCGTCGAAGGGATCACATGCGACAAGCATTTAGCGTTCCAGGGTGCGGCGTCCCGGGCAGTCCGCGACGCCGCCTGCCTGCTTACTTCAGCCGCCCGGACAGAAACTGCCCGAGCCGTTCGCTCTTCGGATTCACGAGAATTTCCTGCGGATCCCCTTCCTCCTCGATCTTCCCCTGATGCAGGAAGATCACGTGATTCGACACGTTGCGCGCGAAGCCCATCTCGTGCGTGACGACGACCATCGTCCGGCCTTCCTCGGCGAGCTTCTGCATCACCTTCAGCACTTCGCCGACGAGCTCCGGATCGAGCGCCGACGTCGGCTCGTCGAACAGCATCACTTCCGGCTCCATCGCGAGCGCGCGTGCAATGGCCACGCGCTGCTGCTGGCCGCCCGACAGGTGCGACGGATACATGCCCTCGACACGCGGCGCGAGGCCGACCTTCTCCAGGTACTTGCGCGCCCGCGCGATCGCTTCGTCCTTGCCGACGCCGAGCACGGCCATCGGCGCTTCGATGATGTTCTCGAGCACCGTCATGTGGGCCCACAGGTTGAAGTGCTGGAACACCATCGACAGCTTGGTGCGCATCCGCTGCAGCTGCTTCTGGTCGGCCACGCGCAGCGAGCCGTTGCGGTCGCGCGTGGTCTGGATCGGCTCGCTGCCGATCGTGATCTGCCCCGAGCACGGCTGCTCGAGGAAGTTGATGCAGCGCAGGAACGTGCTCTTGCCGGAGCCGCTCGAGCCGATGATGCTGATCACGTCGCCGGCCTTCGCCTTCATCGACACGCCCTTCAACACCTCGTTGTCGCCGAACTTCTTGTGCAGGTTGTCAACGGTAAGCTTGTACATGCTGGGTCCTTCCTTGCGAATCTTGCGAATGCGTTAATGGCCGCGCGGCGAGAGGTACGCGAGCCAGCGCGTCTCGAGCTTGCGGAACGCCCAGATGAGCGTGAACACGACGACGGCGTACAGCACGGCCGCGATGCCGTAGGCCTGGAACGACATGTAGGTCGCCGAATTGACGTCGCGCGTGACCTTCAGGATGTCGGGCACGGTCGCGGTGAAAGCGAGCGTCGTTGCATGCAGCATCAGGATCACTTCGTTGCTGTAGCTCGGCAGCGAGCGGCGCAGCGCGGAAGGCAGGATGATCCGCGTATAGAGCTTGAAGCGCGACATCCCGTAGGCCATGCCGGCCTCGATCTCGCCGGCCGACGTCGCCTTGATCGCACCCGCGAAGATCTCGGTGGCATACGCGCATTCGTTCAGCACGAACGCGAGCAGCGTGCAGTTCATCGCGTTGCGGAAGAACGTGTCGAGCAGCACGTGGTTGTGCACGACCTGCAGGCTGTAGATGCCCGTGTAGCACATCAGCAGCTGCACGTAGAGCGGCGTGCCACGGAACACGTACGTATAGAGCCACACCGGGCCGGAGATCCAGCGGTTCGACGACGCGCGCGCGATCGCGAGCGGCACGGCGAGCGCGAAGCCCAGCGCGATCGACACGACCAGCAGCCACAGCGTGATCGCGAGGCCGCTGAAACGGTAGCCGTCGGTGTAGAGATAGCTTTGCCAGTACTGGCTGATGAGTTCGATCACAGTGCGAGCCTCCGGACGCCGACGGAATAACGCTTCTCGAGGTGATGCAGCACGACGTTGGAGACCGTCGTGATCGCGAGGTAGATCGCGCCTGCAGCCAGCGTGAAGAAGAAGAAATCGAGCGTGCTCTTGCCCGCGTCCTGCGACGCCTTGACGACGTCGGCGAGGCCGATGATCGACACGAGCGCGGTGGCCTTCACGAGCACCTGCCAGTTGTTGCCGATGCCGGGCAGCGCGAAGCGCATCATCTGCGGGAACAGGATGCGGCGGAACACGCGCCAGCCGCTCATCCCGTACGCGAAGCCCGCTTCGAGCTGGCCGCGCGGCACCGCGAGGAATGCGCCGCGGAACGTCTCGGTGAAGTACGCGCCATAGATGAAGCCGAGCGTGATGACACCGGCCACGAACGGGTCGATGTCGATCTGGTCCCAGCCGAGCATGTCGGTGACGTGGTTCAGCAGGATCTGGATCCCGTAAAACAGCAGCAGCATCAGCACGAGGTCCGGCACCGCGCGGATCAGCGTCGTGTAGAAGGTGCCGATCGACTTGAGCACGCGGTTCGTCGACAGTTTCGCGCTTGCGCCGATGAGGCCCAGCACGAGCGACGCCGCGAGCGACAGCACCGCGAGCTTCACGGTTTCCACCGTGCCGGCCCACAACAGCGGGCCAAATCCTTGGAAGATCATAGGAGGGATCCAGAACGATGTGGCTGGATTGTCAATAGCCATTACCCGGGTATCAAACGATATCTACGCACTACCTGATGCAACCTGCTCATCAAGTCGGACGCGTCACGCGAAGCGGGCCGCACCCACGACAGCCGCGGCGCGCACCGCAACCGATGCGCGCCGGATGGCGGGTCAGCCGCCGTAGACGTCGAACGCGAAGTACTTCTTCTCGAGCTTCTTGTACGTGCCGTCCTTGATGATGTCGGCGATCGCGTGGTCGATCTTCGCCTTCAGGTCGGCGTCGTCCTTGCGCAGCCCGATGCCCGCGCCGTTGCCGAGCGTCTTCGGATCGTCGATGTCCTTGCCGGCGAATTCGAAGTTCGCGCCGCGCGGCGTCTTCAGGAAGCCGATGTCGGCCTGCACCGCGTCCTGCAGCGCCGCGTCGAGACGGCCCGACATCAGGTCCTGGTACACGCCGTCCTGGTTCTGGTAAGGCACGACCCGCACGCCCTTCGGCGCCCAGTAGGCCTTCGCGTAGGTTTCCTGGATGGTGCCCTGCTCGACGCCGACCGACTTGCCCTTCAACGATTCGGCCGTCGGCTGCAGGTTCGCGCCCTTCTTCGTGACGAGGCGCGTCGGCGTGTTGAACAGCTTGTCGGAGAACGCGATCTGCTCGGCGCGCGCCGGCGTCATCGACATCGACGACAGCACGCCGTCGAACTTCTTCGCCTTCAGCGCGGGAATCATCCCGTCGAAGTCGTTCTCGATCCACACGCATTTCGCCTTCAGGCGGGCGCAGATCTCGTTGCCGAGATCGACGTCGAAGCCGACGACCTTGCCGCTTGCGTCCTTCGATTCGAACGGCGGATAGCTGGCGTCGACGCCGAACCGGATCGTCGACCAATCCTTGGCGTGGGCACCGACCGCGATGCAGGCAAGGGCAATACTGAGCGCGAGTTTCTTCATGGCGTTCCTGTCAAAGGCGAACTGGGCGAGGGTCCCGTCGGGCGGCGCCGCCGCAAACCCTTCCAACCCGGAGACCGCCCTTTCCGGCGACGCCCCAAGTTGTACATACAACTTTGCCTTTTCAGCGGGTGCGCCAGCAATCCGTGTTTATCTCTAGTTGTCGGCGGATTGTTTAACGAATGTGAATTTTCCTTTATCTTCAATTAATTACGAATTACAAAAAACTAAACAACAGCTTTCTCCAGACGGTCGCACGCCGCCGTGAGCCGGCTTTCACTTGTCTAGACCTGGCTACGCCGCACCGCGCGGCCCGTCCGCCATCCCGACCGTTTCCAGACCGACCACCCGGTAGCCGAACTGCAATTCCGTCAGCAGGTGCCGCGGGCGCGCCGGCACCGGTTCGAGCTTCTGCCGCAGGTTCGTCATGTACACGCGCACGTAATGCGCGCGGTCGGCATCATGGATGCCCCACACCTCCGCCAGCAATTGCCGCGCGGCGATCACGCCGCCCCGCGCGCGAATCAGCGCGGCGAGCAGCCGGAATTCGAGACGCGTCAGGTGGACCGGCTCGCCGCCGCGCGCGACTTCGTGCTTGCCGAGATCGACGGTCACGTCGCCGAACCGCACGATCGACGACGATTGCCCGTCGGCCGATACGAACGCCGCGCGCCGCAACTGCGCGCGTGCCCGCGCGAGCAGTTCGGGCACGCCGAACGGCTTCGGCAGGTAATCGTCCGCGCCCGCATCGAGCGCCGCGACCTTCTCCACTTCCTGCTGCCGCGCCGACAGCACGATCACCGGCACCGTCGACCACTCGCGCAGCTCGCGGATGAAGGTCTTGCCGTCGTCGTCCGGCAGCCCGAGATCGACGATCACGAGATCGGGCTTGCTGCTCGACGCATACATCCGCGCCTCGCGGGCCGTCGATGCCTCGCAGGTGTCGAGCCCCTCCTGTTCCAGCGCCATCCGCACGAAACGGCGGATGTCCGATTCGTCCTCGACGATAAGTACGCGCGATCTGATCATGTCCGGCTCTCGTGTTCGATATCGGGCGGCGCGCCCAGTGGCAGGCGAATCTCGAACCGCGCGCCGTGCGGATCGAGCGGCACCGCGCGGATCGAGCCGCCGTGCGCGTTGACGATGCTGCGGCACAGCGCGAGCCCGAGCCCCACGCCGCTGATCGACGATTCCTTGCGTTCGCGCTCGAACGGCTCGAACAGCGGCTCGGTGTTGCGCGCGATGAAGCCGGGCCCGTCGTCCTCGACGAATACGTACAGCGTTTCGCCGAACACGCGCGCCCGCACCGCCACGGCCGCGTCCGTGCCCGCGTACTTCGACGCGTTGTCGAGCAGGTTCATCAGCACGCGCTCGATCAGCAGCGCGTCGACGTCGATCAGCGGCAGGTCGGCCGGCAAGTCGGTGCTCACGTCGCGGCCGGCCAGCACGCCGGCCGAATGCGCGAGCGCGCTGCCGACGATCTCGTCGAGCATGTGCCACTCGCGATTCAGCCGCACGCCCTCGCTCTGCATGCGCGCGAGGTCGAGCAGGTTCACGACGAGCCCGTGCAGCGCCTCGGCCTGGTTGCGGATGCCGTGCGCGAGCGCGGCCGGCTGCCCGTCGGCCAGCCGCTCGGGCCGCTCCAGCGTCTCGGCCAGCCCGCGGATCGCGGTCAGCGGCGTCTTCAGGTCGTGCGACACCGCGGCGAGCAACGCGTTGCGCAGCCGCTCGCCTTCGATGCGGACCAGCGTGTGCTGCGCGACGCCGACGTAGTGCACGCGTTCGAGCGCCATCGCGATCGACGAGCACAGCGCATCGATCAGGCGGCGATCGTCGGGGTCCGTGGGGACCGGCTGCGCGTCGCCGAACAGCACGAGCACGCCGCGCACGCGCATCGGCGCCTTCAGCGGCAGGTACTGCGCGGCCGCGCGCTCGAACGGCGGCATTCCGCACCCGGCGCCACGTGCATTCTCGTAGACCCAGCGGGCAATCGGTGCTTCGACGAACCGGGCGTGCTGCGCCGGCATCAGATGGTCGTCCGCATCCGGCAGCACGAGTGCGACGCGCACGCCGAGCAGCGGCGCGATCGTGCCGGTGCAGATCGATGCGATCTGCTCGGTCTCGATCGCCGCCGACAGGTCATGCGCGACCCGGGCCAGCGCCGCCGAACGCTTCTCGTTCGCGCGTGCGGCCCGCGCCTCCGCGCGCAGGCGCGCCGCGAGCTGGCCGATCGCGAGCGCGACGGCCAGCATCAGCGCGAACGTGAACACGTACTGCGTATCCGACACCGCGAACGACAGCCTCGGCTCGACGAAGAAGAAGTCGAAGCAGCCGACGCACACGAACGCGGCCCACGCGCCGGCGAGCCGGCCGAGCCGCAGCGCGATCAGCACGACGGTCATCAGGAACAGCATCACGACGTTCGACAGGTCGAACACGCGCAGCAGCGCGCTCGCCGCCAGCGTCGCCAGCGCGCACACGAGCGTGGCAAGCAGCAGCGGCACCGCGTATTGCGATACCCACACGTGCGTGCGCGGTCGCGCTTCGCGCACGGCCAGCGTCGGCCGCGTATCGGGCCCCGCGCCCGCGATGCGGTCGGCCAGCATCGCGCACGCGCGCAGCACGCCACGCCAGCGGTCACGGCGCACGCCGTCCCCGCCGCGGCGGGCGGCGGTGTCCCGCGGCCCCGTTGCCCGTCGATTCGCTTCGCTCACGTTCACATTCACATCCATGATCGCTTCCGGCAATTGAAACGCCGAACGGCCCCGCGCACGCCATGCAGGCGTGAGCGGGGCCGCGACGGCGCGTTCGGTCAGATAAACGGCGTCAACAGCATGTCGATCAGCTTGATGCCGATGAACGGCGCGATGATCCCGCCCACGCCATAGATCAGCAGGTTGCGCCCCAGCAGCTTTTCGGCCTGCTCCGCGCGATACTTCACGCCTTTCAGCGCGAGCGGGATCAACGCAACGATGATCAGCGCATTGAAGATCACCGCCGACAGGATCGCCGACGTCGGACTGTGCAGCCCCATCACGTTCAGCGCGCCGAGCGCCGGGTACGTCGCGACGAACGCGGCCGGGATGATCGCGAAATACTTCGCGAGATCGTTGGCGACGCTGAACGTGGTCAGCGCGCCGCGCGTCATGATCATCTGCTTGCCGACTTCGACCACCTGCATCAGCTTCGTCGGGTTGCTGTCGAGGTCGACCATGTTGGCCGCCTCCTTCGCCGCCTGCGTGCCGCTGTGCATCGCGACGGCCACGTCGGCCTGCGCGAGCGCGGGCGCGTCGTTGGTGCCGTCGCCCGTCATCGCGACGAGATGGCCCTTCGCCTGGTGCTCGCGGATCAGCCGCAGCTTGTCCTCGGGCGTCGCTTCGGCGAGGTAGTCGTCGACGCCGGCTTCCGCCGCGATCGCGGCCGCGGTGAGCCGGTTGTCGCCGGTGATCATCACCGTCTTCACGCCGACCTTGCGCAGCTCGGCGAAGCGCGCGGCGATCCCGTGCTTGACGATGTCCTTCAGTTCGATCGCACCGAGCACGCGGGCGCCGTCGGCCACGACGAGCGGCGTGCCGCCGCGTCGCGCGATATCGTTGACCGCCGTCTCGACCGCCTGAGGAAACACGCCGCCGAGCGCATCGACGTGTGCGCGGATCGCCGACGCCGCGCCCTTGCGCACCTGACGCTCGCCGACGTCGAGGCCGCTCATCCGCGTACGTGCGCTGAACGGCACCGTGATGCTGCCGGCGGTCGCGACCACGTCCAGCGAGAAGCGCTGCTTCGCGAGCGCGACGATCGAGCGCCCTTCCGGGGTCTCGTCGGCGAGCGACGACAGTTGCGCGGCCTCGGCCAGCGCACGCTCGTCCACGCCCGGCGCCGGCCGGAACTGCACGGCCTCGCGGTTGCCGAGCGTGATCGTGCCGGTCTTGTCGAGCAGCAGCACGTCGACGTCACCGGCCGCCTCGATCGCGCGGCCCGACGTCGCGAGCACGTTCGCGCGCATCATGCGGCTCATCCCCGCGATGCCGATCGCCGACAGGAGCGCACCGATCGTCGTCGGGATCAGGCACACGAGCAACGCGATCAGCACGGTCAGGCTCACCGCCGTGCCCGACGCGTTCAGCAGCACGCTGAACTGCGAGAACGGCAGCAGCGTCACGCACACGAGCAGGAAGATGATCGTCAGCGCGACGAGCAGGATCGTCAGCGCGACCTCGTTCGGCGTCTTGCCGCGCTTCGCGCCTTCGACCATCGCGATCATCCGGTCGAGGAACGCTTCGCCAGGTTGCGCGGTGATCTTCACGATGATCCAGTCGGACAGCACGCGCGTGCCGCCCGTCACCGACGAGAAATCGCCGCCCGACTCGCGGATCACCGGCGCGGATTCGCCGGTAATCGCCGATTCGTCGACCGACGCGACGCCGTCGATCACTTCGCCGTCGGCCGGAATCGTGTCGCCGGCTTCGACGAGTACGATGCTGCCGGCCGCAAGCTCGTCGCTCGGCACGCGATGGCTGGTGCTGCCGAATTGCTTCGGCTCGTCGAGCACCTTCGCGTACACGCGCTTGCGCGCCGCGCGCAGCGCATCGGCCTGCGCCTTGCCGCGCCCTTCGGCCAGCGCCTCGGCCGCATTCGCGAACAGCACGGTGAACCACAGCCAGCATGCGACCGCGAAGATGAAGCCGGCCGGCGCGTCGCCCGTGCCGGTCAGCGCCTGCAACCACAGCACGGTCGTGACGATGCTGCCGAGATACACGACGAACATCACGGGGTTCTTCAACTGCACGCGCGGCGCGAGCTTGCGGAACGCCTCGCGCAGCACGGCCGTCCAGCGCATCGGCAGCACGCCGCCGGCCGGCATCGCCACTGGATTGATCGGGGTTTCGATATGGGACATGAGTGACTCCGTGGTTCCTGCTATTGCTTCGCGCCGGCCGCGTGGCCGAATGCGCGGTCCAGCGCGAGGTTCAGGTCGAGCACGCGCACGCGCGGTTCACCGAGCACGCCGAGCTGGCGCGGCAACGCGATCCGGTCGACCAGCGCCGTGACCTGCGCGGCATCGACGCCGCGCGCCTGCGCGACCCGCGCCGCCTGCAGCCGCGCGTTCGCGACCGAGATCTCGGGATCGAGCCCGGACGCCGACGCGGTCACCGCATCCGCCGGCACCGGCGTGCCGGCGGCGAGCGCGTTCTCCTGCCGGTAGGTGCGCACACGCAGCGCGATATCCGCGAGCAGCTTCTTGCTGGTGGCACCCTGGTTGCTGGCGCCGCTGCCGGCCGCGTTGTACGGCTGGTCGACCGTCTTCGACGGATTCGCTGGATCGGTGCCGACCGTCGCGCTCGGCCGCCCGTGGAAGTAGCCGGCACGCGTGAACTGCTGCCCGATCACCGCCGAGCCGACCGTCGTGCCGTTCTGCTGCACGAGACTGCCGCGCGCCTGCGACGGGAACAGCACGTTCGCGACGCCCGTGGTGAGCAGCGGATATGCGATACCCGTGACGAGCATGAACAGCACCGACGACGCGATCACGGGCCGCACGAGGCCGCGCGTCGCCGCGCCGAACGAAGAACCGGGTGCCGGCGCGGCGGCGGCCGCTGCCTGGCGATTGCCTTGCATCATGATGTTTTCCTCAGAAGAGTTGGCCGCCCGACATCATCAGGTGCTCGACGATCGGGCCGAGCGCGAGCGCCGGCAGGAACGTGAGGCCACCGACGACCAGGATCACGAAGACCAGCAGGCCGGCGAACAGGCCCGTCGACGTGGACAGCGTGCCCGCGCTTTCCGGCACGCTCTTCTTCGCGGCGAGACTGCCGGCGACCGCGAGCATCGGCAGCAGCGTCAGGTAGCGGCCGATCAGCATCGCGAAGCCGATCGTCGTGTTGAAGAACGGCGTGTTCGCGTTCAGGCCCGCGAACGCGGAGCCGTTGTTGGCCGTGCCCGACGTGTACGCGTACAGCACTTCGCTGAAGCCGTGCGGACCGAGGTTCGCAAGGCTGTCCATCGTCGCGTGCAGCATCGCCGCCACGGCGGTGAAGCCGAGGATGCTGAACGGATGCGCGAGCACCGCGAGCATCACGAGCTTCATCTCGCGCGCCTCGATCTTCTTGCCGAGGAATTCCGGCGTGCGCCCGATCATCATCCCGACCAGGAACACCGTGAGGATCGCGAACGTGAACAGGTTGATCAGCCCGACGCCGTCGCCGCCGAACACGTTGTTCAGCATCATCTGCGCGATCGGCACGAGCCCGCCGAGCGGCGTCAGCGAGTCATGCATCGCGTCGACCGAACCGGTGGTCGCGGCGGTCGTGACGGTGGCGAACAGGCTCGTCTGCGCGATGCCGAAGCGCATCTCCTTGCCTTCCATGTTGCCGCCCGGCTGCGTGGCGCTCATCTGCTGGTCGACGCCGAGCCCGGTCACGAGCGGATTGCCGTGCTGCTCGGCCGAATAGATCACGGCCAGGAAGCCGACGAACATCACGACGAACGCGGCGAGGATCACCCAGCCCTGGCGGCGCCGGCCGATCATCGTGCCGAGCGCATAGGTCAGCGCGGACGGAATCAGCAGCATCGACAGCATGTGCAGCGTGTTGGTGAGCGGCGTCGGGTTCTCGAACGGATGCGCGGCGTTCATGCTGAAGAAGCCGCCGCCGTTCGTGCCGATATGCTTGATCGATTCGAGGCTGGCCACGGGCCCCATCACGATCTGCTGGCGCGCGCCTTCGAGCGTGGTCGCCCATGCGTCGGACGCGAGCGTCTGCGGCATGCCCTGCCACACGTACACGAGCGCCATCACGAAGCTGAGCGGCAGCAGCACGCGATAGGTCACGCGCGTGAAATCGACCCAGTAGTTGCCGATGTCCACCGCGCTCTTGCGGCTCAGCCCGCGGATGAAGCCGCCCGCGGCCGCGACGCCGGTCGCCGCGCTGACCACCATCAGGAACGTGATGACGGCCATCTGCGAGAAGTTCGACAGGCTGCTCTCGCCTGCATACGCCTGCCAGTTCGTGTTCGTGATGAACGACGCGGCGGTGTTGAACGCGAGGTCGGGGCTTTGCGACGCGCGCTGCAGCGCGTCGAACGGCAGCGTGTCCTGGATGCGCAGCAGCAGGTAGCCGAGCAGCATCATCCCGGCATTGCTGAGCAGCAGCACCATGCCGTAGCGCTGCCACGACATCGTTTCGTCGGGATTCACGCCGAGCAGCGCATAGGTACGGCGTTCGACCCACGCATGGCGCGGGCTCGTAAAGGCGTGCGCGAGCCATTTCCCGACGACGGGCACCAGCGCCAGCATGATCGCGAGAACGATCGCGAATTGAATGAGATTGTTGAACATGTCGTCGCTCGCTCAGATCCGGTCAAGGCCGGTGATGAAACCCGCCGTCAAGGCAAAGAACGCGAGCGTGAACAAGATGAAAAGCAGATCGCTCATGACATTCACCGATATTTTCGAATTCCTGTTGAATCGCGCCGATCAATACCGCTCGGGTTTGATCAACGCATGAAACAGATAGATAAAGAGCGCGAGCGACAACGCGCCGGTGATCCACAACATGGCTTTCCCCTTTTTCATATGCGCGGCAACGCCGCGCGATCGTCGGCGCATCGGGCCTTGCCGTGTCGGCGCGGGCCCGTGTGGCGCCCCCATGCTCATCTGGCGAATGGGATGCGACAGTGTAGAAATCCGCGTATCAAAGCGGTGTTCAATTTCCTTACGCGGAGTAAAAAAGCTGTAAAGACGAAAGCCGGTGGCGATGGCGTTTTTATGCGTTCTTTTCAGGGCCAATACGAGTCTATACACCGTATGTTCACCGCGATTCCTAGAATGGGCGACATGTCCAAGACGAGATCTCCGCGGTGCGGAGCACGATCCGACCCGGGGATGCCAGCATGAAACCGACCAGAACCGAAACCGCCGCCTCACGCGATCTGCCGCCCGTTCGTTCGCGGCGCCGGTGCGCTGCCGACGAACTCGTGCTGCTGTCGATCCGCGTCGAATCGGACAACCTCGCCGTCGTGCGGCGCCTGCTGCACCAGGCGGTCGGCACCGCGCTCAACTTCTATACGGCCGCGATCGACAATCGCACCGGGCGCGCATGCATCGAGCTCGAAGTCGCGCGGTCGCAGGCGTCACCCGCCATCCTGTCGATCCTCCGCCTGCTGCCGGCCGCCGAATTCGGCACGATCCGCCTGCTGCAGCACTAGCCGGCCTCCATTGCGGCCGCGCGTGACACGCGTCACGCGCCCGCTCCCCCTTTCATCGATTCGAACGCGCGTTGCCGACGCGAACGCGTGCGGTTCGTCTTCATCACGAGCCGCACACGCTCGCCGCCGGTGCGCGCGCCGGATCGTCGTTCCCGTCGCTACGGGCCTTTCCAGGAAGCACGCAATGAATAAAGCAGTCGCCGGTACCCTCTCCCTCGCGTTCCTCAGCGCCGCCGCGCATGCGCAAAGCAGCGTCACGCTCTACGGGATGCTCGATGCGGGTATCGTCTATACGAACAACCAGTCGGGTAAAAGCGCGTGGCAGCAAGGCAGCGGCCTGCTGTCGAACACGGTCTTCGGCCTGAGCGGCAACGAGGATCTCGGCGGCGGCCTGCATGCGCTGTTCCGCCTCGAAAACGGCTTCAACCTGAACAACGGCACGCAGTCCTACAAGAACACGATGTTCGGCCGCCGCGCGTACGTCGGCCTGCAAAGCGACCAGTACGGCGCGCTGACGCTAGGCCGCCAATACGACGCCGTGGTCGACTACCTCGGCCCGCTCGCGATGGCAAACAACGGCGACGGCAACAACCTCGCGTCGCATCCGTTCGACAACGACAACATCGACGATTCGTTCTACATCGACAACGCGGTGAAATACACGAGCCCGACGCTCGCCGGCTGGCAGTTCGGTGGCCTGTACGGGTTCAGCAACGCGGCCGGCGGCTTCGCGAACAACCGCGCATACAGCGCGGGCGTGTCGTATGCGAACGGGCCGGTCAGCCTCGGCGCCGCGTACCTGCAGCTCAACCGCGGCGGGCTGACGGCCGGCAGTGCACTGTCGACCAACGACGGGCCGAACTTCCCGGCCGTGCGCCAGCGCGTGATGGGCGCGGGCGGCAGCTACGCGTTCGACCAGCTGACGGTCGGCGCACTGTGGACGCATTCGATGTTCGACGAAACGGCCGCGTCGTCGCTGCCCGGCGCGCTGAATGCGCTGCGCTTCGACAACTTCGAGGTCAACGCGCGCTATGCGCTGACGCCGGCCGTCTCGTTCGCGGGCGCCTATACGTTCACCAACGGCCGCTACGACGACGCAACCGGCAGCCATCGGCCGAAATGGCACCAGGTGACGCTGATGGCCGACTACGCGCTGAGCAAGCGCACCGACGTGTACGCGGAAACCGTCTACCAGCACCAGTTCGGCGTGCCGGCGGGCGCGACGCTCGGCTTCGCGAACGTCACGGGGCTCGCGGCTTCGTCGACCAACACGCAGGTGGTCGGGACGGTGGGCATCCGGCATCGGTTCTGACCGCACGCCAGCCGCCCAAGGCCGGCCGCTCTGTGCAATCCCGCATGGACGCGCGCCGGCCGAACAGGGATCATTCGGGAAATCCGGGCCCGCGTGTCCGCGAAACCGGTACACTCGGCGCCGGGCGCGCGCCGGATCGGCATTCGGCGGCGGGCCGCTGCCGACTCTGGAATCGTGATCCCATGACCACACCGATCTATCAGGAAATCAAGGACTTCATCCTCGCGCGCATTCATGCCGGCGAATGGGCGGAAGGCGACCAGGTGCCGTCGGAGAACGAGCTCGCGCGCGAATTCAACGTCGCGCGGATGACCGTCAACCGCGCGCTGCGCGAGTTGACCGCCGAGCAGGTGCTCACGCGCACGCGCGGCTCCGGCACGTACGTCGCGTCGCCGAAGTACGAATCGACGCTCGTCGCGATCCGCAGCATCTCGGACGAAGTCGCCGCGCGCGGCCACGGCTATCGCGCGCAGGTGCTGCAGGTCGGCGCGGCCGTCGCCGATGCGAAGCTCGCCGACGAGCTGCAGATCGACACGGGCAGCCCGATCTTCCATTCGCGCGTGCTGCACTTCGAGAACGACACGCCGGTGCAGCTCGAGGAGCGCTGGGTCAATCCGGCCTGCGCGCCCGAATACGCGTTGCAGGACTTCACGACGACGACGCCGAACCAGTACCTGACGCGCGTCGCGCCGCTGCAGCGCGTCGAATACCGGATCGAGGCCGCGATGCCCGACGCCGAAACGCGCCGCCACCTGACGATGGACGACCGCGAGCCGTGCCTGTTGCTGCATCGGCGCACGTGGTCGCAGGGGATGGTCGCGTCGGTCGCCAATCTGTGGCACCCGGGCAGCCGTTACCGGTTCACCGGGCATTTCTGAGGTGGATGCGCGGGCTTACCGCGCGCGCGGCTGTCCCCATCGCTCGATTGCGCTGACGGCTCGCTTCAACCCTTCTTCTTGCGCGATACGCGCGCCGAGTTCGATCGCGCGCGCCTTCGTTTCGTCCCGTTCGGCAAACGCGATGGCCCGCGCCAGTGCGGCGGCGTCCACGCGTCGCCCCGGCACCGGCGCATCCGCCACGCCGAGCCTGTGCAGCCGGTTCGCCCAGAAGAACTGATCGCCCGCGAACGGCACGACCACCGACGGAATGCCGGCCCGCGCCGTCGAATGCGTGGTGCCCGATCCACCGTGATGGATCGCCGTCGATACGCGCGGGAACAGCCAGTCATGCGGCGTATCGCCGATCAGGTGAACATGTGCGGGCAGCATCGACGCGTCGATGCCGCTCCAGCCCGGATAAAACAGCGCGCGCCGGCCGGCGAGCGCACGCGTCAACGCATCGATCATCGCGGCGCGATCGAAGCCGGCCATGCTGCCGAAGCCGACGTACACGGGCGGATCGCCCGCTTCGAGAAAGGTCGAGAGGTCAGGCGGCGGCGCCCAGGCATGCGCATCGATCCGCCACTGGCCGCACGCCTGTACATTCGACGGCCAGTCGCCCAGGCCGGACAGCAGCGCCGACGATACGCCGTACAGCATCGGATGATCGGTCCACACATGCTTGCGCGGCGGCAACCCGCACACGCTCGCTCGTGCCGCATTCGTCGCCTTCCTGAACGCCTGCCACAACAGCGCGTTCACGAACCGGTGGCTCGCGCGATTCAGCCAGCGCGGCAACTTCCCCGGCGGCAGGAACGGCGACGCGAATTCGGTGGTGGGCGTGATCGGGATCATGCCGGTGCCGATCGCCGGCACGCCGCGATACTCGGCGACCGACAAGCCGACGAACGATGCGAGCCCCGACACGAGAATCGCGTCGCAGCCTGCCGACGCATCCGCGATTTCGCGCATCCACGCAGCCGTGTTCGCATTGGCGATCGCCGCGAGCGCCTTCGACGTGTCATTGAAACCGCCGCGCCCGCGCACCGCATCGGCCAATGCGCCATCCGGCGCAATCGCCCGGCGGATGTCGCCGGACAACGACGCCGACGGTACGCCCAGCACCGCGGCCGACCCGAGCGTCGCCGCATCGGCCAGCAGCCGGACATCGTGGCCGGCATCGATCAGCGCACGGCCGAGCGCCGCAAGCGGGCGCGTGTCGCCTTCGGTGCCGTAGGTGGCGATGACGAGTTTCATGCGTGACTCCTCGTACCCGGCTGGAACGGGTGGATTCAAAAAAATGCACGTCGTATACTAATGCAACTTGTGCACTTTCAGTCAATCCCCCGCCATGACGACTCCGACCGACGATCCGGGCCGCCGCGCACGCAAGCGCATCCAGATGCTCGCGCATCTCGCCGCCACCGGTGCACGCCTGTTCGACGCGCACGGCTATGAAGCCGTCACGATGGAACAGATCGCCGCGCAGGCCGATGTCGCGAAGCGCACGCTGTACAACCACTTTGCAACGAAGGAAGCCGTGCTCGCGCACTGGCTCGAGGGTGAACTCGCACGCGATCTCGCGCATCTGCAGCGCGACGTCGCGCGGCGCAAGACCTTCGCGTCACGCATCGGCTGCGTGCTCGATGCGTCGGCTGCGTGGTGCGAGCAGCATCCCGCTTACCTGCTCGCGTATCTGCGCCATCGCTTCCTGAGCATCGACGCGGTCGAACCGGCAAGCGGTGGGGAAAACGGCAGCGATATCACGCGCGTGTGGCAGCAACTGATCGCGGCCGGGCAGCAATCCGGCGAACTGAACGGCACGCTGCGGGCCGACCAGCTCGCGACGTGGTTCCATCACCTGTATCTCGCGGCGATGCTGCGCTGGCTGACCGTGCCGGGGCTGTCGCTGAAACGGGAGTTCCAGGCGATCGCGACGCTGTTCGTCGAAGGCGCGGAAGCGAAAGGCTGAGCGGCACCGTGCGCGGTGAGCGATGGCCGTGGCTGGTCGGGCGCTCGCCGGGTGCGAGCGCCACGGAGACGGTCGACGCGGCGTTTCCGGCGAATACGACGAGACGAACGCGTCGCGCGGCACAGATGCATTTTTACGACGAACGCACGCATCGCATGCCAAATTTCCCGTGCAGCAGTATGCTGACGTCGTACGGCCGCGCACGACGCCTCGGGTAATCCCTTCGTTTGCACGTTGTCGCGCCGCCGTCGCGACCGCAATCATGCGTTGCAAGGAGGGATTCGTGATGGCAACCACGCATCAGCACTTCCACCTCGAACTACGGCACGCCACCGCGCCGACCTACATCATCAGTTACCTGTTCCCTGCGTTGCTGTTCGTCTACGAACTGCTGCGCGTCGGCCAATGGATCCGCGATCACGGGATGCAATTCGCCGCGTTCAAGCAGATGGGTTACGAGTATCTGCTGATGCTGCTGTTCGTCGGACTGCAGATCGTCGTCGAGGCGATCTTCCTGCTCGGCGCCGCGATGCGTCGCGACAATCGCGACTTCGAGCACCGGCTGCCGAACGTGGTCCTCGGGATCGGCCTCTCGATCGCCGTGCTCGCGATCGACCTCGCCATCCAGCTCGCGTTCTGATGGCCGGCGGGCGCCTGCCCGCCGGTGGCTGCAGCGCTCAGGCGCGCGCGTCGCGCAGCAACGTCGCGACGGCGGCCAGCACGTCGTCCGTGCGCTCACGGTGCGGCATGTGTCCGCAGCGTGCGAGCAACAGGAACGACGACGGCCCCGCGACGCGCGCGGCGATCCGCTTCGGATGCACGTCGGACCCGTATTCGTCGTCTTCGCCGTGAATTGCGAGCGTCGCGCATTGCACGCGCGGCAAGTCGTCGTCGAGATTCCAGTCGCGAAAAGCCGGCGACAGCCACGTGTCGACCCACGCGCGCAGCACCCACTCGGCCTTGTCGCCGTGATAGCGCGCGAGCCGGTCGAGCTGGCCCGGTTCGTCGAACTGCTGCCCCGCGTCGCGGATGCCGGCCAGCGTGCGATCCTCGACGAATGCCTGCGCGGCGATCGTCACGAGCGCGCGGCAACGCGCCGGATGCGCGGCCGCACACCCGACCGCCATTCCGCCGCCAACGCTGTGCCCGAACGCGACGAACGCGTCGACGCCCAGTTGTTCGAGCAGTGCCGCGAACGCGTGATCGGCCTCGTCGCGCACGAACGTCGTGCCGAGTGCGCCCGGATGGCGATCGGAACGACCGAAGCCGAGGCGATCGTAGGCGATCACGTCGCGCTGCGTGGCGCGCGCAAGCTGCGCGGGAAAGTCGCGCCACAGTTCGACGCAGCCGAGCGAATCGTGCAGCAGGACGATTGGTGCGTGGTGCTTCGACGCCCCCGCCGCTTGCTGCTTCGGCCCACCGCGCCAGCGTTTCGCAAAGAGGCGCCCTTGCGGCGTCTCGACGGTTGTCTCCTCGATCGGGATATCGGTCATGTGTGTGTCGTCTGCATGAAAGCGGCCGCCCCTCGGCGGCCGTATCGGATCCTGCGATGTTGGCCCGCCCCCGCACGCAGCGTCAAGCAAACCCCCACCGCCCGCGCGTTCATTCGGGCTGCGGCGGCAGATACTCCATCTGCGCCTCGTCGTACAGCCGGTAGATCAGCGCCTGCATCGCGCGGAGATCCTCCGATTCGTCGAGCATCCGCATGCTCATGATGATCGGCGACACGAGGTTCGGATCGTCGAGCGGCTTGTAGCTGATGTCGTCGCGCTTCAGCCCGTACACGCTTTGCGGCACGACCGACACGCCCTCGCCCATCGCGACGAGGCCGAGCGCGATCTGCAGTTCGCGCGTCTCGTAGATCTTGCGCGGCTGCAACGCGCGATCGTGAAAGGCCGCGAGCACCTGGTCCGCATAGCTCGGGCGCGGCGCCTTCGGAAAGATGATCAGCGTGTCGTTCACGAGATCGTGCAGCGACAGCACGGGCTTCGCGCTGTCCAGCACATGGCCGACCGGCAGCGCGACGATCATCCGCTCCTCGCGCAGCACGACGCGCCGCACGCTCGGATCCTCGTGGCGGATGCGCCCGAACCCGACGTCGATGCGCCCTTCCTTCAGCGCCTTGATCTGGTCCATCGTCGACATCTCGTGCAGGCTCAGCTCGACCGCCGGATACTCGCTGCGAAAGCGCCGGATGATCTTCGGCAGCATCCCGTACAGCGTCGAACCGACGAAGCCGACCGACATGCTGCGCTCGATCTTGCCGACCCGCTTCGTCATCGATTCGAGTTCGGTCGTCTGCGCGAGCAGCTGCACCGCGTGCGAATAGAAGAAGCGGCCCGCATCGGTCAGCTTCAGCGGCCGCGCATTGCGCTCGAACAGCGGCACGCCGAGCGCTTCCTCGAGCTGCTGGATCTGCCGGCTCAGCGGCGGCTGCGCGATATGCAGCCGTTCGGCCGCCCGCGTGAAATTCCGCTCTTCGGCGACCGCGACGAAGTAGCGGAGGTGTCTCAACTCCATGTTCGATGCCTCCCGCGCAACGATCCGGCGTTCAACCCGGGCCGGATGATGTCGTCACGATACCGCAGGCGGCGCAAACCGCCACGCGCGCGGCCCCGCGCCGCCCAAAGCAAAACGGGAAGCCCGCGGGCTTCCCGTTGTTCGATCGCCGCCGCGACACGGCGGCGCGACGCGCCGTCCGTCACACCTCGGTCGCGTAGAGCGCGTCGCGCTGCGCGTCGCTCAGCGAGTCGAGCGGCACGTCCGGCAATTGGTAGCAGATCATCGTGCCGTACAGCTCGGCGAGGCAATTGCTGCCGGCGTCGAGCGCGTAGCCGTCCTCGCCGTCCGGCGCCGGCGGGTACACTTCGCGCCACGCATTGATCGCGGCTTCGAGTCGCACGATGGAAACGGGTCCGGCCTTCCGCTCGGCGGGTGATGCGCTCATGGATTCCTCTGGGTTGCGCGCTCCGCGGGCCGTATCGGCCCGGATGGAACGATGAAAACGCCGGGCGTTTCGCCGGCCGCCGCATGTCGCGCGCGCCGGATGCCGATCCGCGCGGCGCGCCTCGCGCCGGCCGGGCCGTGGCCCGGTAGGGTCGGGCAATATAACCGGCTTTGACCCCGTGCAGGCAAAAGCCGGGCAAAAAAAACGGGAAGCGCGAGGCTTCCCGTTTTCGTCGTACGTCACGCGACCACGTGCCGCGCCCGCGTCAACCCGCGGTTTCGCGGTTCGCCACCGGCTGCCGCTGCGCGCCGCGGCTCGCGGCGATCCACGGCGCGATTTCCATGTCTTCGTAGCGCACGAAGTGGCTCTTCTTCAGGAACCGGAAACCGAGCCACACGACGAGGAACAGCGGAATGCCGACGTAGGTCGCGGCGACGCCCGCCCAGTCGATCCGGTTCGCGAGGAACGCCTGATAGTCCTGCCCAAGCGCGATCACGAGGCACAGCACGAACGCGAACAGCGGGCCGAACGGGAACCACTTCGACTGGTACGGCAGCTGGTCGAGCGCGTAGCCCTGCTTCACGTAGCCCTTGCGGAACCGGTAGTGGCTGACCGCGATGCCGAGCCATGCGATGAAGCCGGTCATCCCCGACGTGTTCAGAAGCCACAGATACACGGTCTTGTCGCCGTACAGCGACGTGAAGAAGCACAACGCGCCGACGGCCGTCGTCGCGTACAGCGCGTTGCGCGGCACGCCGCCCGCCGACAGCTTCGCGAAGATCTTCGGCGCACGGCCTTCGGTCGCGAGGTTGTAGAGCATCCGCGTGGATGCGTACATGCCCGAGTTGCCGGCCGACAGCACGGCCGTCAGGATCACCGCGTTCATCACGCCGGCCGCGAACGCAAGGCCCGCGTGGCGGAACACGAGCGTGAACGGGCTCACGCCGATGTCGGTCACGTCCGTCTTCAGCAGGTTCGGGTCGGTATAGGGAATCAGCACGCCGATCACGAAGATCGCGAACACGTAGAACAGCAGGATGCGCCAGAACACTTGGCGCACCGCGCGCGGGATCGTCGTGCGCGGGTTTTCCGATTCGCCGGCCGCGACGCCGATCAGCTCGGTGCCCTGGAACGAGAAGCCGGCGATCATCGCGACACCCATCAGCGCCGGCAGGCCGCCCGCGAACGGTGCGTCGCCGATCGTCAGGTTGCCCCAGCCATTGCTCGGCGCGCCCTTCAGAATGCCGAAGATCATCAGCAGGCCGACGCCGATGAACGCAACCACGGTGACGACTTTGATCAGCGCGAACCAGTATTCCGCTTCACCGAAGCCGCGCACGGTCAGCGCGTTGAGCAGGAACATCACGCCGAGGAACGCCGCGCTCCACCACACGCCCGGCACGTCCGGAAACCAGTAATGCATCACGAGCTGCGCGGCGACCAGCTCCACCGCGATCGTCACGGCCCAGTTGTACCAGTAGTTCCAGCCGAGCGCGAAGCCGAAGCCTTCGTCCACGTATTTCGCGCCGTAGGTCGCGAACGAGCCCGACACCGGCATGAACGCGGCCATTTCGCCGAGGCTCGTCATCAGGAAATAGACCATCAGGCCGATCGCCATGTACGCGACCATCGCGCCGCCGGGGCCGGCCTGCGAGATCGACGCGCCGGACGCGACGAACAGGCCCGTGCCGATCGAGCCGCCGATGGCGATCATCGTCAGGTGGCGCGCCTTCAGCGCGCGATGAAGCTTGGGTGGGTTCGCTGACGAACCGGATGGGTCGGATTTCGGAATTGCGGACATAAACGAGACGAACGTTGAGCGGGCCGGCATCCGTAGCCGGCGCATGCGGAATCGGAGCGCGGTGCGCGTCCTGCGATGCATTCGATGCGGCCCCGATACGCGTTGCGCGGCGGGCGCCTGCGGCGAAGCGCGGATTCTACCTGATTCGTCACGAGGAGAGCTCAGGTGGAGCCGCCCGCCGCCGCCGCGGAGATTTTGCAGAATCAAGGGGTTGGCCGCGTCGGAGCGGGCCGTCGTCGCGGTCGGCTCAAAAACCCCGCGCCGTGGATGGTTATTTGATTCTCCGATCCGCCCGGTGTTTCGCCACTGTCCCGTCGCAATCCGCCCGATACCGCGCCGGCATGCATAATCGCCGGGTAATCGCGGGATTATTCAGACAATACAACCGATATCGACGATTGATTCAAATCAAATCACCCGCATGACAAGCGGTAACGATGCGTAATGGTTTGGAATCGCCGGTATCCGCATGCATGTTTTGCATGTGCAGGCGAATGTCCGGAATTCGCGCGATAATGCGGCCCGATTCAAAATAAACAGCGTACGGAATCGCCCACGACGCGAAATCCGCCGCCCGCCCCCATCGAGGATGAAGTCATTCACGCTGCCCGCCGCGCTGCGCCGCCATACCGCGTCGATCGTGGCACGCATTCTGTCGCCCCGCGGCGTACTCGTTGCGGGGATCGTGCTGCTGATGTTCAGCTGGGGGCTTTCCACGTCGCTTTTAATCGAGGCGCGGCGCGATGCATACGACCATGCGGTCGAAAATGCACGCAACCTGATGCTGCTGATCGAACGCGATATCGCGCGCAATATCGAGCTCTACGATTTGTCGCTGCAGAACGTCGTCGACGGCATTACCGATCCTGAACTGGCGACGCTGCCCCCGCACCAGCGCCACCGGCTGCTGTTCGACCGCGCGGCGACCGGCGAGTATCTCGGGTCGATCTTCGTGATGGATGCGCACGGCAATATCGTGATCGATTCGAGCGCGTCGCCCGCCCGGCAAGGCAATTTCGGCGACCGCGACTATTTCGCCGTGCATCGCGACCAGCTCGCCCAGGGCCTCTACATCAGCCGGCCGTATGCGTCCCGGCTGCGCGGCGGCGCATTGACGATCGCCCTCAGCCGCCGGATCAGCCGGCCCGACGGCGCCTTCGCCGGCATCGTCGTCGGCACGCTCAGCATCGACTACTTCCGCGCGCTGCTCGACGGCCTGGCGGTCGGCAAGCACGGCAGCGCGGCGATCGTCGAGGACAACGGCACGCTCGTGTCGCGCCTGCCGTACGACCCGCACGTGGTCGGCCTCGACCTGCACAACTCGCCGCTGTTCATCGAATCGCAGCGCGCCCGCGACGGCGCGCTGACCGGGGTCGGCGCGATCGACGGCATCCGGCGCATCTATGTTTACAAGCATCTCGCCGCCCTGCCGCTGATCGTCGACGTCGCGCCCGCCGAGATCGACATCTATGCGTCGTGGCGCCACCGCGCGATCTGGACCGTCGTGCTGATGTGCCTGTTCACCGGATTCATCGCGTGGGGGTCGCTGGCGCTGTCGCGCGAACTGAAGCGCCGCCAGGTCGCCGAATCGAAGCTGTACCGGCTCGCGCACACCGATGCGCTGACGGGGCTCGACAATCGCGGCACGTTCGACACGGTGCTCGCGAAGGAGGCGCAGCGTGCGTCGCGCAGCGGCCGCCCGCTGTCGGTGCTGTTCGTCGACGTCGATCACTTCAAGGCATTCAACGACTATTACGGCCATCCGGCCGGCGACGACGTGCTGCGGCGCGTCGCGCAAACCGCATCGCGCTGCCTGCGCCGCGACAGCGATCATGTCGCGCGCTACGGCGGCGAGGAATTCGTCGTCACGCTGCCCGACACCGATGCGCAAGGCGCGCTGACCGTCGCCGAGGGCATCCGGCGCGCGATCGCGGCGCTCGACATCGAGCACGCGAAAAGCCCGTACGGGCGCGTCACGGCGAGCATCGGCGCGGCGACCGCCACCGACGGCCGCGTGAACGCCGCGACGCTGCTGCGGCGGGCCGACGAGGCGCTGTACCGCGCGAAGTCCGGCGGCCGCAACCGCGTGCTGGAGGCGCAGCCGAGCACCGCCGGCGCATGACATCGACGTGACGTGACGTGAAATCGCGCGGCGGCCGGCCGGGCCGGATGACCGCGCGGTGGACAGGTTTCCCGCGTTCGGTTAGCGTGACTTCTGCTGCGCACGCGGCGCGGCGCCGGCCCGCGCAGGCCGCCGTGCGCATTCCGGCCACTCCCGTTCCGCCATGACCACCCCGCTCCCTACCCGGCTGCCGCCGCTCCTGCGCAACGCGCTCCGCCCGCTGCTCGACCCGTACCGCCGCTACCGGCACGCGAAGCTGATCCATGCGGCGCGCGTCTCGCTCGCGATTCTCGTGTCGATCGCGCTGTCCACCGGCCTGAACGTGCCGCACGGCGAGTGGTCGACGATCACCGTGCTGATCGTCGTCGGCGGGCTGCAGCACCACGGCAACATCCGCAAGAAGGCGGCCGAGCGCGCGCTCGGCACGTCGATCGGGGCGCTAGCCGGGCTCGGGCTGATCCTCCTCTACTCGTTCCTGCACGCGCCGTTCGCGATCTACCTGCTGATGGCCGTCGGGTGCGGTATCTGCGCGTATCACGCGATCGGTAAGGCCGGCTACATCGCGCTGCTGTCGGCGATCACGATGGTGATCGTCGCCGGGCACGGCGACAACGAGATCGTCGACGGCCTGTGGCGCGCGGTGAACGTGCTGGTCGGCATCGCGATCGCGCTGGCGTTCTCGTTCGCGTTACCGCTGTATGCCACTTACTCGTGGCGCTACAAGCTCGCCGACGCGCTGCGCGCGTGCGCAGCCGTGCATGCGCGGCTCGCGGGCGACCGCCAGGTCAGCGACGACGCGCACCTGAAGGAAATGGCCGCGCTGAGCGCGCTGCTCGTGCAGTTGCGCTCGTTGATGCCGTCGGTGTCGAAGGAATGCGATATCCCGGTCACGCAGCTCGAGGCGATCCAGCGCGGCCTGCGCCTGTGCATCGGTTATCTGGAGATCCTGTCGAGCGCGGTACCGGCCCGCGACGACCTGGCCGCCCGCGAATACATGCGGATCGAAATGAAGGCGGTGAACCGGCGCATCCGCGACACGGTGGTCGGCGCGAGCCGCGCACTCAAGTTCGGCACGCCGAGCCGGCTCTCGCCGCGCCGCCAGCCGACGGACGTGCCGCACGACGCGCCGCCGCCGCAGTTGTCCGGCTACGTGTCGATCACGGCCAAGCTGGCCGGGGAAGTCGACCAGTTGCGCGAAAAGCTGCTCGACACCGCGCAGTCGTGGAACATCTGACGTCGGCGGGAATCCGCGCCTCGCGCGCCTGCCTTTCATATGCCTTTCGGCTCGGCACATCGGCATCCTGACGGCGGGCCGCCCCGTCCGTCAGCCGATCCGGCCCCGGAAACACGGTCCGCGGCCGGGCTCGTCGATGCCTGTTTCTGCCGCGATGTCGCACCGGCGAGTGCGGTGTTCTCCACCCGGTTAACCACCCGCCAGGCCCGCCGCGACAGGCCCGACGACGGTTCCGCGCGAAAATCAGCCCTTGCCCCAACCTCCCGGACAGCCGATACTCGCATATTCCGCGAAATACGATCCCACCGGCTTCAATCCACGGTAATTCCTATGAGCACGATTCTCGAAAGCCTCCCGACCGGCCAGAAGGTCGGTATCGCCTTCTCCGGCGGCCTGGACACCAGCGCTGCACTGCACTGGATGAAACTCAAGGGCGCCGTCCCGTACGCATACACGGCGAACCTCGGCCAGCCCGACGAAGACGATTACGACGCGATCCCGAAACGCGCGATCGAATACGGCGCAGCCGGCGCCCGCCTGATCGACTGCCGCGCGCAGCTCGTCGCCGAAGGCATCGCGGCGCTGCAAAGCGGCGCGTTCCACATCACGACGGCCGGCGTCACGTACTTCAACACCACGCCGATCGGCCGCGCCGTGACGGGCACGATGCTCGTCGCCGCGATGAAGGAAGACGGCGTCAACATCTGGGGCGACGGCAGCACTTACAAGGGCAACGACATCGAGCGTTTCTACCGCTACGGCCTGCTCGTGAACCCGGATCTGAAGATCTACAAGCCGTGGCTCGACCAGACATTCATCGACGAGCTCGGCGGCCGTGCCGAAATGTCCGAATTCATGAACCAGGCCGGTTTCGCGTACAAGATGTCGGCCGAGAAGGCCTACTCGACCGATTCGAACCTGCTCGGCGCGACGCACGAAGCGAAGGATCTCGAAAGCCTCGAAAGCGGCATCAAGATCGTGAACCCGATCATGGGCGTTGCGTTCTGGCGCGACGACGTGAAGATCGCCGCCGAAGAAGTGACGGTGCGCTTCGAAGCCGGCCAGCCGGTCGCGCTGAACGGTGTCGAGTTCACCGACCCGGTCGAGCTGCTGCTGGAAGCGAACCGCATCGGCGGCCGCCACGGCCTCGGCATGAGCGACCAGATCGAGAACCGCATCATCGAGGCGAAGAGCCGCGGCATCTATGAAGCCCCGGGCCTCGCGCTGCTGTACATCGCGTACGAGCGTCTCGTCACCGGCATCCACAACGAAGACACGATCGAGCAGTATCGCGAGAACGGCCGCCGCCTCGGCCGCCTGCTGTACCAGGGCCGCTGGTTCGACCCGCAGGCGATCATGCTGCGCGAAACGGCACAACGCTGGGTCGCACGCGCGATCACCGGCGAAGTGAAGATCGAACTGCGCCGCGGCAACGACTACTCGATCCTGAGCACGAAGTCGCCGAACCTCACGTACCAGCCGGAACGCCTGTCGATGGAGAAGGTGGCGTCGACGTTCTCGCCGCGCGACCGGATCGGCCAGCTGACGATGCGCAACCTCGACATCACCGATACGCGCGACAAGCTGCGCGTGTATTCGCAAGTCGGGCTGCTGACGCCGGGTGAGGCGTCGGCGCTGCCGCAGATCAAGGGCGACGAGAAGTAAGTCGCTTCGCTCGACGCCGTATCGCATCGATGGATGCGGTACGGCCGGGCAGGCTGTGTGGGCGTATCCGCTTCGCGCACGCAACCTGCCGCTTCCCCGCCTCTCCTCCGCCTTTCTGCTTCTCCTGCCGCAATCGCATCGCGTGACGTACCAACGGCACAGCATCGCCGCACCCGTCATGGCAAGCTGCGAGCCTTCCGATTCCTGCGCTCCCCCATGACCGCCCTTACCGTCATCCACCTGAACGGCCCGATCAACAGCGGCAAGACGACGATCGGTCTCGCACTCGCGCGCGTACTGCCCGACGCCCGCTTCATCGACGGCGACGATCACGATGCGCCCGAAGACGCGCCGTTCGACGTGCAGTGGGCGATTGCGCTCGAACGTCTCGTCACGCAGATCACGAACGCACGTGAGCGTCATCTGGTCATCGCCTATCCGATCGGCGAAACGGAATTCGAGCGGCTGCGCGCCGCCTGCGACGCGCGCGACGCGCGGCTGTTCGTCGTGACGCTCGCGCCGCCCGAAGCAGTCGCGGCGTCGAATCGCGGCACGCGTGCGCTGACGGACTGGGAGCGGAACCGGATCGCCGAGATGTATCGCGAAGGCTATGCGTCACGGCCGTTCAGCCAGATGGTGCTCGATACGTCCGATGCGACACCCGATGCTTGTGCGGCGCGTATCGCACAACAAGTCGCGGCGACGGAGTCGTAACCGGCACACCTGCCCGCGCCCTTCACCTCGGCACGCGGATACCTCACATCAGCCAGCGACAAACAACTTCTCCGGCCAGAATAGGAAAACGTTTACTCTTCCGACACTTCTTGCTAGCATCGTCCTCGATCGGCCTGAGCAGTTTAACGGAAAGCCGATCGCAAGCCTTGAAAATCCCGCAATTCCCGGCATCACTGTTCCAGCTTTCGAGCCTTACCTGCTTTCTGTATTTTGGAGTGCTTTCTACGGGCAACCGATCTCGCTTCGACGATCAAGCGCCTCAATAGGAAAACGTTATCCACAACGTGGCGCCCAGCCACGGACCATCAGAGAGAGACACCATGAAGAACAGGATCATCCCGTGCGTCGTCGCCGTTCTGTCCGTTGCGTGCCTGTCCGCGTGCGGCGGCGACGATCCGGCCAGCCCGGCCGCCGCCGCGCGCCAGCAGGCCACCGCGATGGCGCTCAGCCCGTCGAACCCGCCCGGCTCGAACTTCAACCTCGCGCCGTTCACGCTGCAGTTGCCGACCGGCTCGTCCGGCAAGGTCGACACCGTGAGCGGCTCGTCGCTCGCGGGCGGCTACGTGAACCCGACGTATTTCTATACGGACGGCAGCGACGGATCGATGGTGATGATGGACCCGACGCAGGGCTGGACGACGTCCGGCTCGCTGCATCCGCGCACCGAGTTGCGCGAGAACGCGATCTGGCCCACCTCCGGTACCAACCGGCTGAACGCGACAGTGGCCGTCACGCAGGTGCCCGATCACACGACGATCGGCCAGATCTTCCAGGGCACCGGCCCGAGCAAGCCGCTGTGCGAGCTGCAATTCACGTCCGGCGGCGTCGTGCAATTACTGCTCGAAAGCACCAACCAGGGCGGCAAGTCGACGACCACGCCGATCACCACGGTCGGCGTCGGCAAGAAGTTCAGCTACACGCTGAGCCTGAGCGGCACGACGATCACCGTCACCGCGAACGGCACGACGAAGACCTTCACGATGGATTCGAGCTTCGATGGCGAAAGCTTCTACTTCAAGGCCGGCGACTACGACCAGACGGCCGTGTCCGGCACGCCGCTGACGACGCCCGGCACGATCGTGAAGTTCTATGCGCTGACGCTCACGCATAGCTGATCGCGCGGCACGATGCATGAACGCCGGGCAGGTTCGCGACGCGCGCCTGCCCGGCTATCCGGTGCTTACGAGTGATGCCGCACCCCCGGCACGACCGCTTCCCTCGCGCCCTTGCGGCTCAACATCAGCGTGACGACCGCCGACACCGCGAGCGTGCCCGCCACCACGTAGAGCCCCGCCGCATACCCGCCCGTCACGTGCTTCTACCAGCCGATCGCGAACGGCCCGACGAACCCGCCGAGATTGCCGATCGAGTTGATCATCGCGATGCCCGCCGCCGCGCCGGCGCCGGACAGGAACGCGCTCGGCATCGCCCACAACGGCGCCTTCGCGGCGCTGATTCCGATGTTGACGACCACCAGCGCGAGCACGGTCAGCAGCGCTGTGCTCGCCTGCCCCGCGAACACGAAGCCGATGCACGCGAGGACGCACGGAATCACGACGTGCCACGTGCGCTCGCCGGTGCGATCCGAATGCCGCGCCCACACGATCATCGCGACGACGGCGGCGATGCTCGGAATCCCGGTGAGCAGGCCCGTCTGCAGCGCGGTGAAGCCGAACTGCTTGACCATCAGCGGCGCCCACAGGCCGAGCGTGTACAGCCCCGCCGACGTGCCGAAGTAGATCAGCGCGAGCGCCAGCACGCGCGGGTCGCGTAGCGCCTGCCACGCGCCGGCCGTGTGCCCGGCATCCGTGTGGCGCGCGTCGGCTTCGGCTTTCAGCTTCGCGACCAGCCAGTCGCGCTCGTCCGCGCGCAGCCACGCGGCCTTCGACGGCGCATCGGTCAGGCACCTGAGCACGACGAAGCCGAGCACGAGCGCCGGCAGCGCTTCGACGATGTACAGCATCTGCCAGTCGGCGAGCCCGAACATCGGCGGCATCTGCATGATCGCGCCCGACAGCGGCGAACCGATCGCGGTCGAGATCGGCGCGGCCGCCATGAACCACGCGGCGGCCACCGCGCGCTGCTTCGCAGGAAACCACAGGCTCAGGTACAGGATGATGCCGGGGAAGAACCCTGCTTCGGCCATGCCGAGCAGGAAGCGCAGCACGTAGAAGCTCGTCGGCCCGGCCGCGAATGCGGACACGGCCGACACGATTCCCCACGTGATCATCACGCGCGCGATCCAGATGCGCGCGCCGACGCGATGAAGAATCAGGTTGGACGGCACCTCGAACAGGAAGTAGCCGATGAAGAACAGGCCGCCGCCGAACCCGAACGCGGTCGGCGACAGGCCAATCGCCTTGTTCATCGTCATCGCGGCAAATCCGACGTTGACGCGATCGAGAAAGCTGACGAAGTAAAGCAGCATCACGAACGGAATGATGCGCCACATCAGTTTCCGCGCGACGCGGGTTTCCAGATCCGCTTGCATGTGTCTCCTCCTTCGAGGTCGAGCCGTCGAGTCGTACTCGGCGTATGAATGCTCGCCGGCGCCGCGACGAAGCGCGTGGGCCGGCGCGCCCGGCTCGCGTCGGGTGCGCGAGTCGCGGGGCAGGAACATCCGGGGACGATGAACGGGCGCCGCCCGGTAACCGGTTGCGCTCGCGCGCCGCCGCGGGTCGCTGGCCGCTATGTCGCGGGCCACCTGCCCATCGCCGCGCTCGTCGTCAGGCGGCGACCGCCGCGTTCGCGACGCGCTCGCACACAGCCGCCGTCACCTGCACGGTCGTCGCGCTGCCGCCGAGATCGCGCGTATGCAGCGACGGGTCGGCCGTCACCGCCTCGATCGCCTGCATCACCCGCGCGGCGGCGGCCGTTTCGCCGAGGTGCTCGAGCAGCATCACGACCGACCAGAACGTGCCGACCGGATTCGCGAGCCCCTTGCCCATGATGTCGAACGCGGAGCCGTGGATCGGCTCGAACATCGACGGATAGCGGCGCTCGGGATCGATGTTGCCGGTCGGCGCGATGCCGAGGCTGCCGGCGAGCGCAGCCGCGAGATCGCTGAGGATGTCCGCATGCAGGTTGGTCGCGACGATCGTGTCGAGCGACGCCGGCCGGTTGACCATGCGCGCGGTCGCCGCATCAACGAGCTCCTTGTCCCACGTCACGTCGGGAAATTCCTGCGCAATCTGCTTCGCGATCTCATCCCACATCACCATCGCGTGCCGCTGCGCGTTGCTCTTCGTGATCACGGTCAGCAGCTTGCGCGGGCGCGACTGCGCGAGCCGGAACGCGAAGCGCATGATGCGTTCGACGCCGGCACGCGTGAGGATCGACACGTCGGTCGCGGCCTCGATCGGATGGCCCTGGTGCACGCGGCCGCCGACGCCCGCATATTCGCCTTCCGAGTTCTCGCGGACGATCACCCAGTTCAGGTCGTCGGGCCCGCAGCGCTTCAGCGGCGCGTCGATGCCGGGCAGGATGCGCGTCGGGCGCACGTTCGCGTACTGGTCGAAGCCATGGCAGATCTTCAGGCGCAGCCCCCACAGCGTCACGTGATCGGGCACGTCGGGGTCGCCCGCCGAGCCGAACAGGATCGCGTCCTTGCCGCGCAAGGCGTCGAGGCCGTCGGCCGGCATCATCGCGCCGTGCCGGCGGTAGTAGTCGGCGCCCCAGTCGAAATCCTCGAACTCGAATGCAAAGCGGTCGCTGCCGCGGGCCAGCGCTTCCAGCACCTGCTTGGCCGCAGGCACCACTTCCTTGCCGATCCCGTCGCCGGGAATCGTTGCGATACGGTAGGTCTTCATGCGCACATCCTCGATTGATCGTCAGCGTGGAAGCACTTTACCGAACCGGAAGTGTGGGAACCGGTGCTAGACTCAAAGCATCTTTAACCTGGATTCACGAATCCCGACATGGCGGATACCGTTCAGCCGGCCGATCTCGGCTTCTTCTCGACGCTGGCCGCGTCGGGCAGCCTGAGCGCGGCCGCGCGCGAACTCGGGCTCACCGCGGCGGCCGTCAGCAAGCGGCTCACGCAAATGGAGCGGCGCGCGGGCGTGACGCTCGTGAACCGCACGACGCGGCGAATGATGCTGACGCCCGAAGGCGACGTATATCTCGACTATGCGCGCCGGATCCTCGACCAGATGGACGAACTCGGCGAACTGCTCGGCAGCGCGAAGCAGCGCCCGAAGGGGCTGCTGCGCGTGAACGCGACGCTCGGCTTCGGGCGTAACCAGGTCGGCCCCGCGATCTCACGCTTCGTCGCGCGTTATCCGGAGGTGTCGGTACAGCTGCAGTTGTCGGTGATGCCGCCGCCGCTCACCGACGACGCGTTCGACGTATGCATCCGCTTCGGCGAGCCGCCCGATACGCGGGTCGTCGCGCGGCGGCTCGCGCCGAACCGCCGGCTGCTGTGCGCGGCGCCCGCCTATCTCGCGCGGCACGGCACACCCGTCACACCGCACGACCTGACGCGGCACAACTGCATCGGCATCCGGCAGGGAGACGAGGGTTACGGAATCTGGCGCCTGACGAGCGGGCGCGGCGCATCACGCCACACGGAGGCCGTGCGGATCAACGGCAACCTGACGACGAACGACGGTGAGATCGCCGTGAAATGGGCGCTCGACGGGCACGGGATCCTGATGCGTGCGGAATGGGATCTGCGCGACTGTCTCGCCGACGGCCGCCTGGTCGTCGTGCTGCCCGACTACGAGACGCCGAGCGCCGACATCTATGCGGTGTATGCGCAGCGTCACCAGATGTCCACGCGGATTCGCGCGTTCGTCGATTTTCTGGCGGACGAGCTGGGGCAGTGATCGGGACGCACGAAACGACGTACGTCGATTCAGGAGAGACCAACGTGCGGCTCGGTCAAAAGAGCCAATATTTCAGCTATTTCGTCAAAAAATCGCCAGAATATTGACACTTTCATATGAGCCGGCAGCGCCCGGCCGCCGCCGTCCGCTTCGCCACGGCAACCCGGCGGGATCATCGATCCGCTTCCGCAATCTCGTCGGTCAAGAGAGCGCACCCACGACGATTGCGAACCGTTGACCGCGCCTGACTCGACACTTGCTGGTCAAGCTGCGGCCATCTGGGCGTCCACCTGATCAACCCTGTCCGCGGCGCCCACCGTCGGCCGCCACACCCGTGCGGTGATCATGCCCGCATGGCCGCTCACCGCCGCCTCGAAACGCTCGCCGATCCAGTCGACGAACGCGCGCACACCGGGCGACACATGCGGCCGCTTCACGTAGACGGCCGACACCGCGATCGCGTCGGGCCGCCAGTGCGGCAGCACTTCCCGCAACCGCCCCGCGTCGATCAGCGGCTGCGCGGCGACGCGCGGCGGCTGGATCAGCCCGAGGCCGTGCATGCCGCACGCCAGATACGCTGGCTCGTCGTCCACGCTGACGATCCCGTCCATCCGCACCTTGCGCACCGCGCCATCGACGAGGAAATCGAGTTCGGCCGTGCGCTGCCCCGGCACGGACGACATGCCAACCGCGCGATGCGAGGCCAGATCGTCGAGCGTGCGCGGCACGCCGTGGCGGTCGAGATACGCGGGGCTCGCGCAGGTCACGCGCTCGAGCGTGCCGAGCCGGCGCGCGACGAGCGATGAATCGGGCAGTTCGCCGAGCCGGACACTGCAGTCGATCGCATCGCCCACGCGATCGGCCGCGCGCCCGGATACACCCAGCGTCAGCATCAGATCGGGATGCCGCGCATGAAACGCGCCAAGCGCCGGCAGCACGATCGCGTCCGCGACCGCCGCCGGCAGCTCGACGCGCAGCGGCCCGCTTGGATGCAGCGCGGCGCCGCGAATGCTGGCTTCGAGTTCGTCGACATCGGCCGTGATGCGCACGCAGCGCCGGTAATACGCATCGCCTTCGGGCGTCGCCCGCAGCGCGCGCGTCGTACGCACCAGCAAAGGCATGCCGAGCGCCGTTTCGAGCTCCTGCACGGTCCGCGTCGCGGTGGCGCGCGAAATGCCGAGCGCCTGCGCCGCACGCGTAAAGCTGTTCATTTCGACGATGCGCGTGAAGATGCGCATCGCGCGGATCGGATTGTCCACCGGACACCCCTGCATGTTTGCCGCATGCCGCGGCGCGCTTGCGCGCCGTGCATGCGTATCGAGGAACGCCGCGCCGCCGGCGCGGCAGAGACGGTTCAACCGTTCGCCGCCACGGCGCCGCGCGCCGGTTGGTCGAGCAGCCGCTGCGCCAGTGCGAGCGCGTCGTCGCGGGTGGCTGCCGCGTTCAGCGGATAGCCCCACACCTTTTCAAACGCCCCCGAAAATGCGTTGAGCGCCACGCGCCGCGCTGCGTCGGGCTCGATCGCGATCATCGCGGGGATCCACTCACGCGACTGCGCGCGGTTGGCCTTGCTCCACTTCGCGAGCTGCTTGCGCAGTTCGTGATCGTCCCCGCCGCGCTCGTCGCCGGACGGCGCATCGTCGGTCAGCAGAACGAACGGTTCGCGACGCGCCAGCAACGCGTCGAGCTCGGCAATCAGGCGGGCGGGATCGGTGTGCGTCGAACCGGTGTAACGCAACCAGACAAACGGGAATTCAGTCGTGACGATTTGCATGTCGGCCTCCAGATGAGAACGATTCTCATTTTATGGATCGAGGCCTGCGGCGTCATTTATCGTCCCGGCCAACCGCTTGCTCAATCCGGCCAATCGCGCATGCACGAAGGCGCGGCCTTCATCGTTCAGCGTTGCCGGTCGGTCAGGAATTGCGTCGGCGACTTGCCGGTCGCCTTGCGGAACATCGTCACGAAGCTGCTCGCGCTCTCGTAGCCGAGATCGATCGCGATCTGGTGCACGCGGCGGCCGGTCGTCAGCATCCGCAGCGACAGCGCGACGTGCAGCCGCCGGCGCCAGTCGCCGAGGCTCATCCCGAGCTCCTTCGCCGCGAGCCGCGTCAGGCTGCGCTCGCTGATACCCACGCGCCGCGCGAGTTCGGCCAGCGGCGACTTGTCGGCCGGATCGTCGAGCAGATGGTCGATCAGCTTGCGCAGCCGGCGATCGGCCGGCATCGGCAGGTACAGATCCTCGACCGGTGCCGCGACGAGTTCGTCGAGCAGCGTCGCCATCAGCCTCCCCTGCGGCCCGTCGACGTCGTACAGGCTCGGGAAGCTCGCCGCCTTCAGCAGCAGCTCGCGCAGCAGCGGCGACACCGACAGCGTGCAGCAGCGCGCTGGGAGGTCTAGCGCGGCGTCGGGTTCGACGAGCACCGCGTAGAACGTCGCGCCGGCCGAGCCGCGTGCTGCGTGCGGAACGTCGCCGGGAATCCACACCGTGCATTGCGGCGGCGCGCTCCACACGCCGCCGTCGATCTCGCAGTAGATGACGCCGCTCAACGTGTAGAGCAGCTGCGCCTGCGGATGGCTGTGCCGTTCCAGCCGCCATTCGGGCTCGACGACCGAGCCGCCGAACACGACGAGCGGACGCGGCACGTGGAAGACTTCGTCATCCGCTGCGGGATCGGTGGTCGGTGGAAGCTTGCGCATGAAACGGTGGACGATGGAGGAAGCCGGACGCGCTGCCCGCGCGTCCTTTCGTGCTTATACCAGAAAGGGGCCGGTGCGGCCCTGCCGCCGGGCCGCTGCCCGAGCTGCGTCTGCAGTCGGGCGGCGAAACGAATACAATGCCCCGATCCCCCGCCGCTGCGCCCACCTGCCGGAGCCGCCATGTTCGACCTGACCATGCTGACCACCTTCACGGCCGTCGTCCTGGGCCTGTTCCTGATTCCCGGCCCCGCCGTGCTGCTCGTGCTGAGCCGCACCGTGCAGGGCGGCCGCAAGACCGGCATCCTGACCGGCCTCGGCGTCGCCAGCGGCGATTTCGTGCATACGCTGTTCGCGGCGGTCGGCCTGTCGGCGCTGCTGATGACGTCGGCGCTCGCGTTCAATGTCGTGAAGGTGGTCGGCGCCGCGTACCTGATCTATCTCGGCGTGCGCGCGCTGATCGATAAGCCATCCGATCCGTCGCTGCCGAGCGTGTCGCCCGTCACGCCGCTCAAGGCATACCTGCAGGCGATTCCCGCGGAAGTGCTGAACCCGAAGACCGCGCTGTTCTTCCTCGCGTTCATGCCGCAGTTCGTGCATCCGGAACGCGGCTCGACGTTCGTGCAGTTCGCGGTGCTCGGGCTGATCTTCGTCGTGCTCAGCTCGCTCTACACGACGCTGATCGCGTGCTCGATCCGCCCGCTCGGCCGCATCGTGAAGCGGCTCACGTGGCTCACGCGCTGGCAGGGGAAGATCATCGGCTCGATTTTCATCGCGCTCGGGCTGCGCGTGGCGGTGCAGCAGCGCTAGGCGGGCGCGGCCGCATGACGTCTGCCGCCGCGCCCGCCGGCGAAGCCCTCTACACCGACCCGCGCCTCGTCGCGCTCTACGACCTGTTCAACGCAGGCGACCAGGACTTCGCGTTCTACGCCTCCGTGATCGGCGCCGCGCGGCAACGCATCCTCGATCTCGGCTGCGGCACCGGCACGTTCGCGCGCCGGCTCGCGGCGGCCGGGCATGATGTCACCGCGATCGATCCCGCGGCGGCGATGATCGAATACGCGCGGCGCCAGCCCGGCGCCGACGTCGTGCACTGGCTCGCATGCGGGCTCGACAGCCTGCCGCCCGGCGCACCACCGTTCGATGCGGTCGTGATGACCGGGCATGCGTTCCAGTGCCTGCTGACCGACACGGAAATCGACGCGACGCTGCGCGGCGTGAGGCGCGTGCTCACCGACGGTGGCCGCTTCCTGTTCGACACCCGTAATCCGCGCATCCAGCCGTGGCGTAAATGGACACCGGAACATTCGGCACGCAGCGTCGAGTCACGCGATGCGGGCATCGTCGATCTTCATCATGCGGTGCGCTCGGTGGAGGGCGCGATCGTGACGTTCGACACGCACTACCGCTTCCGTCGCGACGACACGGTGCTGACGAACACGAGCCGGCTGCGTTTCATCGCGCAACCCGACCTGCAGGCGCGCGTGATCGCAGCCGGATTCATGTCGGCCGACTGGTACGGCGACTGGCAGCACGCGCCGTTCGACGACGCGACCAGCGCGGAGATCGTCGCGATCTGCCGCGCCTGAGTGCGTGCGCGTGCTGCTACCGCGTCAGCCCGCCACGGGCAGCGTGTCCACCGCATACGCATGCCGCAGCGTGCGGCCCAGCACCGGATCTTCCAGCTCGACCTCGAACCGCTCGGCCGGCCGGATGCCGCCGATCGCGGCGAGCGTGCCGCACAGCATCGCAGTGCCGTCGACGAAGCGGCCGTCATGGCGCGCGAACTGCGCGAGCAGATCGTCCGGCGCACGCATCGCGGTCACCTTGCCTTCCTGATACAGCACGCGCTCGCCGTTGATCGTCGCGTATGCGCGCAGCACGAGCTGATCCCAGTGCCCGGCCACGTCGTCGAATTTCCACAGCGTGTTCGCGCACGGCTTGCCGCACATCTGCTTCGACACCGTGATCCCGTAGGTCTCGACCTCGCGGTCGGTGTGGTCGGACGCGATGCCCACGAAAGTCTCGCCGCCGTCGCGCACCAGCACGAATTCCGCTTCGCCGCTGCTCTGCCCGCCCGATACCTGGATCACAGACGACGGATCGAGGCGATCGGCCGCGACGCGGTAGAACACGGGCGTCGTCGCCGGGCGCTTGACGCCGAGTGCCTCCAGCTCGCGGATGTGCTTCTCCATGGCGACCGTGTCGCGGCCGGTCCAGCCCGCGATCACGAGCGTGTCGATCGCGATCACGCGCTCGGTGCGGCCGTCGCGACCGTCGATCGCGAACGTGATGGTTTTCATCGAATGCTCCTCGTGGCGGGCAGCGCACGCGCTGCGCGCTGCCGCCCGCCTTGTGTCGTTATCGGCCATTCTTACGCCGGGTCGTAGTAGTGGATCTCCAGCAGCACGCAGCCGCCGTTCGACTTGAACGGGCCGTGCCACGCGCCGGGCGGACGCACCGCGTACGTGTAGCCCTTGAACGGCGTACCGCCGTTGCCGTGCTCGTCGTTGCCGACGGTCAGGTCGCCCTCGACGAGAAACACCTCTTCCCAGTAGTCGTGCACGAACGGCTTCTTCGTATGCAGCCCGGCCGGCAGGCGCAACAGGCGCGTGCGGCTGCCGCGCTTGCGCTCGGTGTCGAGCGCGCCGGACAGGATCAGTTCCTGCGCACCGGACGCCGGGTCATAGCCCTCCGGCAGCCGCCAGTCGCGCTGCATGTCCAGCGTATGAAATTCGTCGTGAAGCTTGTTGATGGCCATCTGTCTCTCCTGTGGCGATAGCGGGTGAGTCGGACGCACGGCGACGCATCAGGCGGCATGCGGCGTCGACAGTTCCTGGTTCAGCGAATAGCTGCCGAGCATCGAATCGACGAGATGCGACGCACGCTGCCAGTCGTACGTGCGATACGCGTGCCCCTTCGTGACGAACGACGCGCCCGCATAGAACAGCTCGTACTGGTTGTGGCGCGACGCGAATTCGGAGCCGACCGCATCCCACGCGAGCTTGAAGAACTTCACGCGTTCCTCGGACGAACACACGGGCGACTTCTGCGTCTTCTCGATGATGCGCAGCAGGTCTGGGTTCTCGAAGTCGCGCACGCTCGACGGCAGCATGATCATTCCGCCGCCGGCGAGCTCGCGCAGCGTGTTGAGCACCTTCGAATAGAGCTGCTGCGTGACGACCTGCGAGCCGTACAGCATGGTGCGGTCGGGCACGTAGAAGCCGTTGACGACGGTACCCTTCGCTTCCATCCCGTAGACCCAAGCCTCGACCATCGACGCTTCGGCCGCGAGCTGGCCCAGCGTTTCGCGCACCTGCGGGAACGCATTCGTGCCGTTGACCTCGGAGATCTTCAACCCGAGCCCGACGAGAAAGCGCAGCTTCGTCATCAGCCGCACCTGGCATTGGTAGTTCTGGTACACGTGCGCGGGCGTCGCGTGGAACTGCTTCGCGCACATCGCCGTGTTGCCGGCGACGAAGATCCGCTCCCACGGCACCTTCACGTCGTCGAAATACAGCACCGCGTCGTTCTCGTCGAAGCGGCTCGACAGCGGGTTGTCGAACACCGACGTCGCGTTCTCCTCGTACGACTTGCGCGACAGGATCTTCATGCCCTTCGCGTTCATCGGCACCGCGAACGACAGCGCGTACATCTCGTCGCCTTCGCGCAGCGGCTGGATGCAGCTGCAGAACACCTCGTTCGCCATGATCCCGCTCGTCGCGAGCATCTTCGCGCCGCGCACCGTGATGCCTTCGGCATCCTGATCGACGATGCCGACCGCGAGGTACTTGTCCTCCTGCTCGTGCGCGGACTTCGACTGGTTCGCCTGCGGATTCACGATCGCGTAGGTCAGGAACAGGTCGTTGTCGCGCGCATAGCGGTAGTAGTCGCGCAGCGCGCCCGCGCGCGCCGGATCGTATTGCTCGAATACGTCGGCGCCCATATACATACCCGACAGGCACGACGCGACATGGTCAGGCGAGCGGCCCATGAAGCCGTAGTGCAGCTCCGACCACGCTTCCAGCGCGGCACGGCGTTCGACGAGTTCGTCATAGGACGTCGGCAGTTGCCAGATCCGGCTGACGCGGTTGCCCGAGTCGGGCGAGACGAACGTCATCTTCTCGACGTGCTCGTCGCGCGCCTGATAGTCGTACAGGCTCGCGTAGCTGCGAATCGAATTGCGGAATGCCGCATGCGCGGTCACGTCGCCGACCGGCTGGCCGTTCAGGTAGACCTGTCGTCCGTCGCGCAGCGACGCGATGTGCCGAGTCCCGTTCTTGATCATGATGTCCTCCAGGGTGGAATGAAGCGTGGGTTGCATTCAGGTCGACGGCGCGTGCATACCGTCGAGCGTGCGGTAGCGGCCGCCGAAGAAGATCAGCGGGCGCCCTTCCGAACGCGCGCAGTGCCGCATCACGCGGCCGACGAAGATCACGTGGTCACCGCCGTCGTACTGCGCATAGGGTTCGCATTCGAATGTCGCGAGCGCGTCGGGCAGCAGCACCGCGCCATCGTCATCGGCTGCGTCGGCACGCCAGCCCCACTTGTCGCCGTTCGCTTTCGCGAAACAGTTCGACAGGTGTTGCTGCGTCTCGTCGAGCACGTTGACCGCATAGCCGCCCGCGCCGGCCAGGTCGCCGAGGCTCAGGCTGCGACGGTCGACCGAGAACAGGATCAGCGGCGGATCCAGCGACACCGAATTGAACGACGCGACCGTGATGCCGATCGGCATCCCCTCCTTGCGCGGGGCGGTAATCACCGCGACGCCCGTCGCGAACATCGACAGTGCCGTACGAAAGCGCCGCTGCGCGTCGGCGCCCGCGCCGGTTCCGGCCTGGTTCTCGCTCATCTCGTCCTCCTTGGGTTGCATCGCCGGATTCCGCAGTCGAATCCGGCCCAACAAAGCACCGTTATTTAGCTTTATTATTTAGCTTTTATTAAATGTAAACACAAAGGCGGGTTCAAGCTGTCGTAAACCCTGACCTTGAAAGCTTTGTTTGAAAGACAACCCTACTGACGGGATGGATGTTGCGCGGCGTCCGTGAATGTCCACGTACACTGCGGCTACCCTGTTCCCCGGTGCATTCGGGCACCGCGGGAGACACCGTTTTCCGGAGCCGCATCGATGCAATCCCGTCCGATCTACATGGACTACAGCGCGACGACGCCCGTCGATCCGCGCGTGGTCGACAAAATGGTGCCGTTCCTGCACGAGCAGTTCGGCAACCCGGCTTCCCGCAGCCATAGTTACGGCTGGGAGGCCGAGCAGGCCGTCGAGGAAGCGCGCGCACACGTCGCCGCATTGCTCGGCGCCGATCCGCGCGAAATCGTGTGGACGTCCGGCGCGACCGAGGGCAACAACCTCGCGATCAAGGGTGCGGCGCACTTCTACCAGGGCAAGGGCAAGCATCTCGTCACCGTGAAGACCGAGCACAAGGCCGTACTCGACACCTGCCGCGAACTCGAACGCCAGGGCTTCGACGTCACGTATCTCGACGTGCGCGAAGACGGCCTGCTCGATCTCGATACGGTGCAGCAGGCGCTACGCGCCGACACGATCCTGGTGTCGGTGATGCTCGCGAACAATGAAACGGGCGTGATCCAGCCGGTGGCCGAGATCGGTGCGCTGTGCCGCGCGCGCGGCATCGTGTTCCATTGCGACGCGGTGCAGGCGGCGGGCAAGATTCCGGTCGACGTGAATGCGCTGAACGTCGACCTGCTGACGGTGACCGCACACAAGGTCTACGGCCCGAAGGGAATCGGCGCGCTGTATGTGCGCCGCAAGCCGCGCGTGCGGATCGAAGCGCAGATGCACGGCGGCGGCCATGAGCGCGGGATGCGCTCGGGCACGCTGCCCACGCACCAGATCGTCGGGATGGGCGAGGCGTTCCGGCTCGCGAAGGAAGAGATGGAGGAAGAAAGCCGCCGCGTCGGCTCCTTGCGCGACCGGCTGCTGGCCGGCCTGTCGACGCTCGACGAGGTCTACGTGAACGGCGATCTCGCCCGCCGGATTCCGCACAACCTGAACGTCAGCTTCAATTTCGTCGAAGGCGAATCGCTGATCATGGGGATCAAGGGTGTCGCGGTATCGTCAGGCTCCGCGTGCACGTCGGCATCGCTGGAGCCGTCGTACGTGCTGCGCGCGCTGGGCCGCAGCGACGAGCTTGCGCACAGCTCGATCCGCTTCACGCTCGGCCGCTTCACGACCGAAGCCGAAGTCGACAGCGTGATCGCGCAGGTGCGCGACACGGTCGGCAAGCTGCGTGAGCTGAGCCCGCTGTGGGACATGCATCTCGAAGGAGTCGACCTGAATACGATCGAGTGGGCCGCGCACTGAGCACAGCCGAAGCGTCAGGCCGGCCGGCGATCGCGAGCGGGCCTGACGCTCGCGCGCGTCAGCCTTTTTCCTGGCGCGCGATCAGGTGGGCGAGATCGAGCGTCGCGCGATCGCCGTTGGTGACGAGGCGGTCGATCACCGAGCAGAGCGCCTTGAATTCGGTCTTCGTCACGCCCTCGAACAGCACGTTGTTGATGCGCTGCTGCGTATCGGCGAACGCCTTCAGCAGCTTCGAGCCGGCCGGCGTGACCGTGAGCCGCATCTTGCGCTTGTCGTCGGGGTCCGAGCGTTTGTCGATCAGGCCGAGCTTCTTCAGCTTGCCGGTCTCGATCGTGACGAATGCGCCGCTCAGGTGCAGGTGATCGGCGAGACGGTTGACGGTCACGACATCGTCGTGCGACAGATGCGAGACCGAGACGAGCAGCGAATACTGGATGCCGGTGAGGCCGATCAGCGAGCCGAAGCCGTCGCGCACCGACAGCAGGCGGGCCGCGAACGGCAGCAGCCCGTTGATCAGGTGGCGAAATTCCGTGTCCGTGCCGTCGATCAGGCAGGCCGGGTTGGTAATGGTCAGAACGGACTCCTCTTGCTGCTTGGCCATGACTTCGACGCTCCGTACGGTCATGCGAATTTAGCTTTGAAACGAAATTATACGGCAAAGGCACATCCGCCCCTGGCCAGGCCCGGCCGGCGAATGTGTCCCGATTTCCCGATACAGGAGGCGCGTCCATGCCCTTTCCACTTCATCCCGCGTCGGTTCGCGCGCTGCTCGAATGCTATCTGCGCGCGAAGGACCTGAACCGGCCCGCGCTGATCGCCGATTGCTTCGCGGCCGACGCCGAGCTGAGCTTTTCGCTCGCGAACGACGATATCGATTTTCCGCCGCGCGTGACGGGTGCGGCCGCGATTGCACGCACGCTGGTGGAGGAATTCGGCGAGCGGTTCGAGCGCTGCCGGACGTATTACGTCTGCACGGAACCCGAAGTCGACTCACAGGGCGCCAGCGGGATGTCGTGGCTCGTCGTGATGCGGCAGAAGGACAACGGCGCGTTGCGGATCGGGCATGGCACGTACCGCTGGCAGTTCGCGGGCAACGGCGAAAGCGAAGGCGCCGCGCGGATTGCCGCGCTGCATATTCATATCGCACGAATGGATACGATCGACGATCCGCAGTCGGTGAAACTCGATGCGCTGCACGCGGCGTTCGGGTATCCGTGGCTGCCGGCGCACGCGTTCGCGCGCGGGCTCGCGGATGTCGCGGCAGCGCAACCGGAATGGACATTCCTGGCGCCGTTTCACGAGGCAGCGGCGGCGTAACCCATCCCGATCGATGGCCGCGTGCCAGGCCCTCCGGCAGCACGCGTCGCCCGCGCCGCCGTACTCGTCATGCCCCGCCGAGCGCCTGCCGCACCCCGTCCCAATCCAACCCGAATCGCGCGAGATACTTGCGCAGCCGGTCCGCATCGTTCGGCTGCTTCTTGCTCTGCCGCGATACCGCGAACAGCGTGCGCCCGGCTTCCGACAGGCTGGCCGACACGCGGCACACGTCGAGCACGCGTTCGAGCTGCGCACGGTCGAACAGGTCGAGGTCCGCCGCGCGCGCACCGAACACTGTATCGACGCATGCATCGGACGCACCCGCGCCGCCCGGCGACGACCACGTGCGCGTCAGCCGTTCGACTTCCTGCTCGGCGAGCGCTTCGGTGATCCGCCCGGCATCGGCCAGCGTCGCCATCCGCGTGACCGACGCGGACAGCTCGCGGAAGTTGCCGGCCCACACCGCGCGTGGCGACGCGGCGAACGCGAGATAGCGCCGCTTCGCCTCGACGTTGAACCGCACCTGCTCGCCCTGCTCGCGGCCGAAACGGTCGAGTTCGAATTCGAGGTTCGGCTCGATGTCCTCGCGCCGCTCGGCCAGCCCCGGCAATTCGTATGTCCACAGGTTGATCCGCGCGTAGAGATCCTCGCGGAACGTGCCGGCCACCACCATCTGCCGCAGGTCGCGGTGCGTACCCGCGATCAGCTCGAAATCGCTGGTCGCCTCGACGTCCGCGCCGACCGGCAGGAAACGCTTCTCCTCGATCGCCTTCAGCAGCATCGCCTGCTCGTCGAGCCCGAGCTCGCCGATCTCGTCGAGAAACAGCAGGCCGCCGTCCGCCGCGCGCAGCAGCCCGGCCCGCGCCGACTGCGCGCCCGTGAACGCGCCCTTCACGTGACCGAACAGCGTCGACATCGCCGCGTCGCCGCGCAGCGTCGCGCAGTTGATCTCGATGAACGGCCCCGCGAGCCGATGACGGCCACGCTTCAGCTCGTACACGCGCTTCGCGAGAAACGACTTGCCGGCGCCGGTCGGCCCGACCAGCAGCATCGGCGCGCGCGAACGCACGGCCACGCGTTCCAGTTGCTCGATCAGCGCGTTGAAGCGCGCGTTGCGCGTCGCAATGCCGGCCTTCAGGAACGACACCGTTTCGTCGCGTTCGCGCGTGAAACGCTGCGCGATGCGGTTGTAGCGCGACAGGTCGAGATCGATCACCGACATCGTGCCGGGCCCGCTCGGTCCTTCGTCGGTCTTCTGCGGCGGCGCCGTCTGCGCGAGACGCGCAGGCAGGTAGCGCGCCTCCGCCAGCAGGAACCAGCAGATCTGCGCGACGTGCGTGCCCGTCGTGATGTGAATCAGGTAGTCCTCGCGGTCGAGATCGAACGGATAGGCGCGCGCGAAATCGTGCAGCGTGGCGTAGACCTCCTCGAAATCCCACGGATCGCGAATCTCCATCGGGATGAGCCGCACGTCGGTGTGCGGCGACACACGCTCGAGATCCTGCTTCACGCGGTTCGCGAGACGCGCGTAGCTTGGCGCGTGCAACAGTTCGAGCCGGTCGATCGGCGTGTCGCGCTGCTCGCACAGCGAAATCGTCGGCCGCCAGTTGCGCCAGCGGCGCTGCGAGCCGCCGCCCTGGTCGAGCACGGTACCGAGAAACCCGATCGCAACAGTCTTTCGCATGTTTATCTCATAGGATAAGAAGCGATCCGATTGTATCGAATTTTTCTGATTAAGCCACCGCCGGAGATTCAGATCCATCCCGGACTAAAAATAATTTTCCCTTTTACTTCAATGGCTTGAGATTTTTATCGAGCACCGAGTCACCCGCTGGCACGCTCCTCGCTAAATAGAAAGCGCCGGATGTCCCGCTGGCCCACGAGTCAGGGTTCACCAAGCCCTGCTGGTGCGCCGCCGCCGAACCTCGTTCGTCGCGGCAGCGCATGTCGCCATGGGCAGACGAAGGCAAACGGGCGCGTACTGGAACTTCGCCCGGGTTCGAGTCCCGGGGCGCCCTCCGTTCGGTAGCTCATTTGGGTAGAGCAGCCGGCGCAAGCCGGTGTGTAGCGGGTTCGAATCCCGCTCGAACACTGTCCGCAAGGACAGTCTCTTGATAGAAGCAGTACCCGCCGGTGCGGGCCGCAAGGCCCGCCGCGCGTCGGACCGGTTGCGGTTCCGCGCGATCGGCCGGACGGCCGCACGGCCCGCGCGAAGGCGCACGACGACGCAATGCAGGATGCGTCGCCGCGCACTTCGACGCGGGGCCAGCGCGCCGCCCGCCCGGTTGCGTCGCCCCGCGATCCGCACGATGCGTGTCACCCGGCGGTCATTGAAGAAAAGGACAAGAATATGTGGATGCGACATGTTGTGAAAAAGAACGAACGCGCGCTGCTGATGAATGAGGGCGATTTCGTGAAGGTGCTGGAACCGGGCGTGTTCAAGGCCTTCGACCCGCTCAAGCGTTTGTCGGTGCAGACCGCGCGTCTCGACGCGCCGCTCGCCGACGCGGCACTGGCCGATTACCTGCGTCACGACGCGCCCGACGTGCTCGCGCAGCACTTCGTCGCGATGGATCTCGCCGATGATGAAGCGGGCCTGCGCTACGAAGACGACGTGCTCGTCGAGATCCTGGCGCCGGGCACGCGCCGGCTGTACTGGCGCGGCCTGACCGCGCATCGTCTCGAACGCGTCGATCTCGCGCAGGACAGCATGCTGCCGGCCGCGCTCGTGAAGCGCATCGCGCAACCGGCGCTGCGTGCACGCGGCGTGGCGGGCCTGACGGGCGTGCTGCTGGCGCAGGTGCCGGCGTACCACGTCGGCGTGCTGAAGATCGACGGCAAGATCGAGCGGTTGCTGGACGCGGGCGTAGAGGCGTTCTGGCGCTTCAACCGTGACGTCGCAGTCGAACTCGTCGACCTGCGTTTGCAGGCGATCGAAGTCGGCGGACAGGAAATCCTGACGCGCGACAAGGTCGCGCTGCGGCTGAACCTGTCGGCGACGTGGTGCTATGCGGACGTGCTGCATGCGTTCGGCCAGCTGCAGAAGCCGGTCGAGCACCTGTATCGCGAGCTGCAGTTCGCACTGCGGTCGGCCGTCGGCACGCGCTCGCTCGACGAACTGCTGGAAGACAAGCAGTCGATCGACGACGTCGTGATCGCGCAGGTGCGTGCCCGTCTCGGCCATTCCGGCGTGGACGTGCGCAGCGTCGGCGTGAAGGATATCGTGCTGCCGGGCGACATGAAGACGATCCTCGCGCAGGTGGTCGAAGCGGAGAAATCCGCGCAGGCGAACGTGATTCGCCGCCGCGAGGAAACGGCGGCCACGCGTTCGCTGTTGAACACCGCGAAGGTGATGGAAGAAAACCCGACCGCGCTGCGGCTCAAGGAGCTGGAAACGCTCGAGCGCGTCGCGGAACGGATCGACCGCATCTCGGTGTTCGGCGGTCTCTACCAGGTGCTGAACGGACTCGTCAGCATCAAGGGCGCGCAATGAATGGACAGGCACGGCGCACGCGCGCCGTGCCTCGTGAACAAAGCAGCAAGGTGATGAACATGAGTGAAATGGATTACCAGGTCATGGAACTGGCCAACGGCAAGCCGGTGAAGATGTGGACGCAAGGCGTCGCCGTTGAAGACGAAGCACGCGCGCAACTGCGCAATACCGCGCAGATGCCGTTCATCTTCAGCCACGTCGCGGTGATGCCGGACGTCCACCTCGGCAAGGGCTCGACGATCGGCAGCGTGATCCCGACGAAGGGCGCGATCATTCCGGCCGCGGTCGGCGTCGACATCGGCTGCGGGATGATGGCCGCGCGCACGACGCTGACGGCGTCCGACCTGCCGGATTCGCTCGCGGGCCTGCGCAGCGCGATCGAACGCGCGGTACCGCACGGCCGCGCGCCGGGCCGCCGCGATCCGGGCGCGTGGGGCGACCGCACGCCGGCCGCTGTAACCGAATCGTGGAAGTCGCTGCAGCCGGGCTTCCAGCGGATCGTCGACAAGTATCCGAAGCTGGAAAAGACGAACCACTACGCGCATCTCGGCACGCTCGGCACCGGCAACCACTTCATCGAAGTGTGCGTCGACGAAGCGGACCACGTGTGGTTCATGCTGCACAGCGGCTCGCGCGGTGTCGGCAATGCGATCGGCAGCCTGTTCATCGAACTCGCGCAGGCCGACATGCGACAGCACATCGCGAACCTGCCGGATCGCAACCTCGCGTATTTCACCGAGGGCAGCCGGCACTTCGACGACTACGTCGAAGCGGTCGGCTGGGCGCAGGACTACGCGCGCCGCAACCGGCAGGCCATGATGGACGCAGTGATCGGTGCAGCACGCGGCGTGATCGCCAAGCCGTTCGCGGTCGACGAACACGCGGTGAACTGCCACCACAACTACGTGCAGCGCGAACACCACTTCGGCGAAGACGTGCTCGTGACGCGCAAGGGTGCGGTGTCGGCGCAGAAGGGGCAGCTCGGGATCATTCCGGGCTCGATGGGGGCGAAGAGCTTCATCGTGCGCGGGCTCGGCAACCCGGACAGCTTCTGTTCGTGCAGCCACGGCGCGGGCCGGACGATGAGCCGCACCGAAGCGAAGCGCCGCTTCACCGTCGACGACCAGGTGAAGGCAACCCAGGGCGTCGAATGCCGGAAGGACGCGGGCGTCGTCGACGAAATCCCGATGGCCTACAAGGACATCGACGCGGTGATGGCGGCCCAGCGCAGCCTCGTCGAAGTGGTGCATACGCTGCGCCAGGTGGTGTGCGTGAAAGGATAGCGCGGTGCGCGGCCGATAGCCGGCGGCCGCGCACAACGAAAGGGAAACGACAACAATGAGAACGGAAAAAATGACGCCCGTGCGCAGCGCGCATCCGGTCGATCCGACCGTGCGGGCGCGCGTGATGGCGGAGCTCGCGGAAGTCGAGCGCCGTCACGACGTGAGCGTGCTGTTCGCGTGCGAATCGGGCAGCCGCGGCTGGGGGTTCGCGTCGCCGGACAGTGACTACGACGTGCGCTTCGTGTATGCGCACCGGCGCGACTGGTACCTGAGCGTCGAACCGCAACGCGACGTGATCGAGCGGCCGCTCGACGACGAGCTCGACATCAGCGGCTGGGAGTTGCGCAAGGCGTTGCAACTGCTGCGCCGCTCGAACCCGACGCTGCTCGAATGGCTCGACTCGCCCGTCGCGTATCGCGAAGACGCGCGCTGGGCGCCGCCACTCAGGTCGCTCGCGTCGGCGTTCTTCTCGCCGGTGCGCGGGCGTCACCACTACCTTGCGATGGCGAAGAAGAACTTTCGCGGCTATCTGCAAGGCGACACGGTGCGTTACAAGAAGTACCTGTACGTGCTGCGGCCGCTGCTCGCGGTGCGCTGGATCGACATGGGGCTCGGAATGCCGCCGATGCGCTTCGCGGATCTCGTCGACGGCACCGTGCACGAGCCGGCGGTGCGCGCGGAACTCGACGCATTGCTCGCGCTGAAGATGAGCGCGAACGAAAGCGGGTACGGGCCGCGCCGGCCGGCGATCCACGCGCTCGTCGAGACGATGCTCGCCGACGCCGAACACGATCGCGAATACAAGCGGCCGTGGGGCGACGTGGCGATGCTCGATGCGTTCCTGCGCGACGTGGTCGACGGTCGATGAAAAGTGAACGGCGCGATGCCTCTGGGTGTCGCGCCGTTTTCCGCATCCGCACTTGTCCGATCAATGCAGGCCAGCAATGATCATGCCCGCGGCCTATACGTCGTCGTCACGATCGCAGTCCCACTGCGGCGGTATACTCGATGCCGTTCGCCACAGCGCGCCGCCGCATGCGCCGCAGCCTTCGACCTGCCCCGCTTGCTGACGATGCGCTTGCAGCCCGACGTCTTCCGCCCGCCCATCCACAGTCGATACGAACCGTCATGTCGCACCGCCTTTCGCTCGCCATCGCCGCCCTCCTCGCCGTTTCCCCGATCGTTGCCCAGGCTCGCCCGCTCGCGCGGCCGCCAGTCGAACGCGATTTCAAGAACTGGTCGGTCGTCTGCGACAACGGCAACCGTTGCATTGCCGAAAGCCACGCCGACGATATCGACGACGCACGCACCCGCCTCATCCTGCGCGTGACACGCGATGCCGGCCCGGACGCGCAAGCCTCGCTCGACCTCTACGCGTCGGCGCCGCTGGACCTGCGCACCGCACGCGTGGATGGCCGCCCGTTCGATGCAATGGCGGCCCAATGGCATGCGTTCGGCGGCAAGCCGGACGACGACGAAGCACACCCGTTCCGGGTCCGGACCACCGATCCGGCAACGGTTGCCGCATGGCTCACCGCGTCGCGCAATGCGCAACTGCTGAGCTTCGGCGATCCGGCGTCGGCCCAAACCGCCCGCACGCCGTTGACGGGCTTGAATGCCGCGCTGCTGTTGATCGACGACACGCAGGGCCGTGTCGGCACCGTCACTGCACTGCTGCGCCCGGGCACCCGGCCCGCGTCGTCGGTGCCGGCCGCGCCGGCACTGCCGCCCGCCGTCACGCCGGCACCGGCCGTCGCGAACCTGTCGACCGCCGAGCAACGCCCGCTCGTCGACGCGGTGTTCGCGAAGTTCGGCGGCGACGTGAGGCAATGTGCGGCCAATGTCGAAGACGAAATGTCGGCGAGCGATCGCCGGAAGGCATCGCGCGCCGTGGCGATTTCCGCCGACGAAGCGCTGGTCGCGATACCGTGCCAGACCAGCAGCATGTATAACCACACCGACCTGTGGTATCGCGTGCGACGGACGGCACCGTTCACGCCGACGGCGATGAATTTCGGCGAGAACGCGAACGCGGGACTCGATTCGGCGTCGTTCACGAACGAACTGACCGAGGCCGGCTACGATCCCGCCAGCGCGACGCTGTCGAGCAAGGTGAGGCTGCGCAGCGCCGGTGATTGCGGTTCGACCGCCTCGTGGATCTTCGACGGCCGGCGCTTCATGCTCGGCGATATCGCCACGCACGGCACGTGCAACGGCCTGTTCGACGATCAGTGGCCACGCCTGTATCGACGGGCCGATGCGGCAGGAAACCACTGACGCACACATCGCACCGAAACACACCGGCAGAGATAACGCATAACAAACCGAGGGGCCGAACCATGCATCACCCGTTCATCGGCGCGTCGCGCCACGCGAGCGCGCCGTGTGGCACACGCGACTGGCGCGGCGCGCTTGCGTTCGCGCTGATCGCCATCACCGCATTCATGTCCGCGCCGGTGCGTGCGGCAAACGCCAACGATTCGGTGGAAATCCCGTTCTGGTCGCGGAACTGGACCGGCACGATCGGCAACCGGCATGTCGAAGTCACGTTGTCGCGCGTGGCCGACACGGTATCGGGCTCGTACTGCTACGCGCCCTGCACGTCCGACAAACGCTATCGGCTCGCATTGAAGGGAACGCTCGACGCGCACGGTGTCACGCTGTCGGAACGCGACAGCGGCGCGAAAGCGAACGCCGATCGCGTGACGGGTACGTGGCGCACTGCATCCCTCGACAACGCCGTGACCGGTACGTGGACATCGCCGGACGGCAAACGCACGCTGCCCGTCTCGCTCGCACCGAAACAGGACGGCAGCCCGTTCCCTTACGAGATCCGCCTCATCGCGGACAAGCTGCCGGACGACAGCGGTTCGTGCAACGACCCGCCGCACGTTTCCGCGATTCGCCTGTACGATCGCGGCCGCCTCGTGCAGACACTGCGGACCGATTCGCAAGGCACCTGCGGGCTGCCCACGCCCGAATTCGCCGACGTGAACTTCGACGGCTGGCCCGACCTGATGCTTGCGCAAGGGATGGGGGCGAGCCCGAACATTCCGTACCAGACGTGGATATACGATCCGAAGACGCGGCATTTCGTCGATGCGCCGCAAGGGCTGCAGGGCATCACGTCGCCGGACTTCGATCCCGCGCACCGGATCATCTGGACGAGCTGGCGCGCGAGCTGCTGCGAGCATGGCGTGACGACCTACCGCTGGCAAGGCAACGACGTGAAGGAAGTCGACACGGCCAGCAGCTACATGCTGCCCGTGCTCGACGGGAACACGCGTCGTTATTGCTACGTCGTGCCCGGCTACGGCGACGGTTACATCGAGTTTCCGCAGCGCATCGAGCAGACCGACACCGGGCTGCGCTCGACGCTGGGCAACCCGAAGGATTGCGAAACGAGCGACTCGCCGTCGACGACACGCGCCTATATCGACATATGGAAGCCGGGCTCACCCGGCCACGCGCCGACGCTGGCACGCACCGAAAAGGTCACGTGGAAGCGCACGCAAACGCGCGCCGGCATGAAGTTCTGCCCCGAGATGCCGTTCTACGACAACGGCCGCATCCGCCGCATCGTGTTGCGCGACGATCCCGACCAGTGCGAAGAGAAGCATCCCGACAAGAACTAGCGTGCGGTACGACCGCACGCGTGTACCGCCATCACATTACGCGCCGACGATCGAGATCGAGAACCCGTCCCAGCCCTTCTGCCCGACCGTCTGCACGGCGGTCGTCGTGAGATTCGGCGCGGCCGCGAGACGCGCGAACCCGTCGCGCACGCCGACCACGTCGGGTTCGCGATTGTCCGGATCGGCCACGCGCCCGCCGCGCACGACGTTGTCGACGACGATCACCGTGCCGGGCCGCGACAGCTTCAGCGCCGCGTCGAGATAGACCGGGTTGTTGTCCTTGTCGGCATCGATGAAGATGAAATCGAACGGCGCTTCACCCGCGTCGATGAGCCGCGCGAGGCTGTCCTTCGCGCTGCCGACCACCACCGTCACGACTTCCGCGAACCCGGCACGCGCGATGTTCTGCGTCGCGACCTTTGCATGCTCCGGGTTCAGTTCGAGCGTCACGAGCGTGCCGCCCGGCGGCAACGCGCGTGCGAGCCAGATCGTGCTGTAGCCGCCGAGCGTGCCGACCTCGAGAATCCGCCGGGCGCCGCGGATCGTCGCGAGCAGTTGCAGCAGCTTGCCCTGGTTCGGCGCGACGTTGATCGCGGGCAGCCCCGCTGCGTCGCACGCCGCGAGCGCGGCGTCGAGCGCATCGTCGGACGGCACGAGCGTCTCGGAGAAATACGCATCCACCTGGTTCCAATGATCCTGATTCATCGAGCCCCCCTTGTTTGCGGAACAGGCATTTTATGCGCCGCATTGCCATAAGCAACAAACCATTCGTTCTAAGGACAGTTGCGCACGTGCTCCTATAATCGCTCGACCATCACAACAACAGACGGAGCACCCATGACCGATCAGGCCGCATCGAACTGGCGCCTCGAAACCATCGCCGTACACGGCGGTTATCGTCCCGACCCGACCACGCGCGCGGTCGCCGTACCGATCTACCAGACCGTTGCGTACGCATTCGACGACACGCAGCACGGCGCCGACCTGTTCGACCTGAAGGTCCAGGGCAACATCTACACGCGGATCATGAACCCGACGACGGACGTGCTCGAGCAGCGCATCGCCGCGCTCGAGGGCGGCATCGGCGCGCTGGCGCTTGCATCGGGGCAATCGGCCGTCACGTATGCGATCCAGACGATCGCAGAAGCCGGCGACAACATCGTGTCCGCGAGTTCGCTGTACGGCGGCACCTACAACCTGTTCGCGCATACGCTGCCGCAATACGGAATCACGACGCGCTTCGCCGATCCGCGCGACCCCGCGTCGTTCGAGCCGCTGATCGACGCGCGCACGAAGGCGATCTTCGCGGAATCGGTCGGCAACCCGCTCGGCAACGTCACCGAGATCGCCGCGCTCGCGGAAGTCGCGCATCGCCACGGCATCCCGCTGATCGTCGACAACACGGTGCCATCGCCGTATCTGCTGCGCCCGTTCGAGCACGGTGCGGATATCGTCGTGCATTCGCTGACGAAGTATCTCGGCGGGCACGGCACAAGCCTCGGCGGCGCGATCGTCGATTCGGGCAAGTTCCCGTGGGCCGAGCATGCGGACCGCTTCAAGCGGCTGAACGAGCCCGACGTCAGCTATCACGGTGTCGTCTACACGGAAGCGTTCGGGCCGGCCGCCTATATCGGCCGAGCGCGCGTGGTGCCGCTGCGCAACATGGGCGCGGCCATTTCGCCGTTCAATGCGTTCCAGATCCTGCAGGGCATCGAAACGCTGGCGCTGCGCATAGAGCGCATCAGCGACAACGCACTGAAGATCGCGCAGCACCTCGCGCGCCACGAAAACGTCGAATGGGTGAACTATGCGGGCCTGCCCGATCACCCCGACCATCCGCTCGTCGCGCGCTACCTGTCGGGCCGCGCGCCGGGCATCCTGACGTTCGGCGTGAAGGGCGGACGTGACGGCGGCGCGAAGTTCCAGGACGCGCTGAAGCTGTTCACGCGGCTCGTCAACATCGGCGACACGAAGTCGCTCGCGACGCACCCGGCATCGACGACGCACCGGCAACTGTCGCCGGCCGAACTCGCGAAGGCCGGCGTGAAGGAGGAAACCGTGCGGCTGTCGATCGGCATCGAGCATATCGACGACCTGCTCGCCGACCTCGACCAGGCGCTCGCGCAGCTTTGACGGAAACGGGCGTGCCGGCTTGCCGGTGCGCCCTGCATCGACAGTGTTGACCTTGAAGCGGCTTCAAGGTGTTCAATCCCCGGTTGATGCCGGGGTAACGCTCGGCGTGTACGAACCACCCGTATCGTGCAGCGGGCCGCCGGACGCCGAGCCCGCTGCGGTACGCCAACCGTCCGAGAGGCCTCATGACACCGACCGCGAAGCTCGCGCTGCTCACGTTACCGCCCTTGCTGGCGGCCTGCTTCGGCGCCCTCGCGGCTGCGTGGCGCGCCCCCGGCCCGAAAACGTCGAGCGTCATCCAGCATTTCACCGGCGGCATCGTGTTCGCGGCCGCTGCGCTCGAACTGCTGCCGCAGGACCGCGCGCATGCGCTGTTTCCGGTCGTCGTCGGCTTCGTGCTCGGTATCGCGCTGATGCTCGCGATCCGTGCGCTGTCGGGCGCGATCGAGACGCGCTTCGAGGAGGCGCGGCTGCCCGTAAGCCTCATCATCGTTACGGCGATCGACCTCGTCATCGACGGCCTCGTGCTCGGCATCGCGTTCTCCGCCAGCGACGAAAGCGGCATCATCCTGACCGTCGCGCTGACGCTCGAGGTACTGTTCCTCGCGCTGTCGGTCAGCGCGGCGCTCGCAGCCGCCGGCATCGGCCGCCTGCTGTCGATCGTCGTACCGGTCGGGCTCGCGGCGCTGCTGAGCATCGCGGCCGTGGCCGGCAACGCGGCATTCGCCGGACTTCCCTCCAATATCTACGCCGCGCTGCTCGGGCTGGGTACCGTCGCGCTGCTGTACCTCGTCACCGAAGAACTGCTGGTCGAAGCGCACGAGGTACCTGAGACGCCGTTCGCGACCGCCGCGTTCTTCATCGGCTTCATCGTGTTCTTCCTGATCGAAGGATCGGTGAAGGCCGGATAAGCCGGGCGCGACGGTGCGCCGGCTACCACGTCGTCGCGCCCGCCGGATAGGTATCGACGATGCGCGTGCCGTTGACGGGCGTCACGCCTTCGTTGCGCAGCGCGGCCCACAGGTCGATCGCATGTTCGCGCGACTTGCGGCTGCCGTCGTCGGTCAGCAAGTTCAGCGCGATCACTTCGTCGCGTGTCGTCAGTTGCAGCTGCTCCTTCAGCTTGCGTGACTGATGCGATGCGGTGCGGACGTCGCCGAGCATGATCCGCTTCTCGGCCAGAGTCGAGTCGCCGCCCGCATTCGCCGGCACCAACGTCAGCCAGCCGTTGTCGACTTCGCATTGCCCGCGCGTGAACGTCGCGCTCCACTCGCCGGGCGGCACGGCCGCGAACTCGCAGCGCATCCGCTCGTTCGCGCGCCGGCCCACGTCATGCGCCGACGCGTGCGACAACGCTCGCTCCGGCCAGCCGGCCGCCATCGCGGCCGTCGACATCAGGCACGCCGCGAGCACGATTCCTTTCGCGAAGTGGCGCATGGCACTCTCCTCTTGGTATGGGGGTGCGGCTGACAGGCACCGCGCCGGTCGGCCGCGAATGAACGGTCAACGAACCGCAAAACGGTTGTCGTGCGCATCGACCAGCGGCGCCATCTCCCCGCGATGCATCGTCGCGCGATGGATCTCCTGGTTGCGCGCGATGGCGGCCGGGCTCGCCGGGTAGTCATGATTCGGACTCTGGATCACGCCGCCATGGCGCGCCTTCACCAGTTCCTGACGGACCTCCTGCCGGGTCTTCTGCTGCGCGGCCACTGCCTGAGAAAAGGCCGCCATCGACAGTGCGGCAGCAGCGATGACGATCATCGGTCGCGGATTGTTCATGTTGTTCGCTCCTTGCTTGGAAAGCCGTGACAGGAGCGTTCACTTTGAGCCGTCGGCGGTGCGGAATCGTGATCGCAGCATGACGGTTTCGTCACACGCGAACGGCGAACAGCGCACGCTCGACGGCGGCACGCAAACGGCGCAAGCGTCGATCGGCTCGTATGGGTATGGCGGAACGCGCACGCAGGGCATCGTCAATCTCGGGTTGCGCCACCGGTTCTGATCACGACGGCATGACGCTCGCCGTGTGACAAAAATTTCATGTTCCGATCAGGTTCGCGAAGCGTCGCATCGCTACGATCGGAAACGCAACGGGCAGCGCCCGTTCCAGACCACGCAAGCGGGTCGCTGCCGCACGGCACGTCACGCGTTGGGCCCGGACACGTCGAGTGCCGGGCCTTTTTTTGGGGCCGCGCCCCCGGTGATCAGGGCGTCGAATTTCGCTGCGGAAACAGGCACGTATGCGTCTTCACATACAGGTTCGGATTGCCGCAGCGATGCCCGGCGTAGTCGATCTGCTCGCCGGGCATGAGGTCGGCCGGCACCGGCTTTTTCGCCGTGGCGGGCGCGGTCTGCGCAGTTTGCGCGGTGCCGGAATGTGTCGATGCGCAGCCCGCGAACAACGGGACGATCAGGACTGCGATCAAGGCTAGGCGGATGGCGGGGCGAGGCACTTTTCGGTCCTGTGTGAAAGTCAGAACAGGGCCGCACGCTCTCCATACAGCTATCGCGAACGGCGTGAATGCCGCCAGCCGCGTCGGCCATCGGCAGGCTTCATGTTCCGCTTCCCGCTCATCGCGCCGATGACGCGAACATGACGAATGCGTCATGCCGGTCGCGTCCGAACGGCGCCTCTTCACATCACGCAATCTGACGCATTTTTCATCTCGCGACCACGATCACGCACGGCTGCTTTCGCATACTGGGTCCATGGTTCGCCACCTGGCGGCCCTGATCAAGGAGAGCACTCGATGAAAACCGCAAAACTCGCCGCACTGTTCGTCACCGCCACGCTGTCGCTCGGCATGGCCGCGCAGGGCGCATTCGCGCAGACGCAAACGCAGGGCAAGACCCGCACGCAGGTCGTCAATGAACTGAAGCAGGCGCAGCACGACGGCGTCGTGCCGGTGAGCAAGACGCAGTACCCGCCGACCGGCGAACTCGTCGCTCGCAACAAGGAGCTTCACGGGATTTCGGTGCATGGCGGCGAGAAGAAGCCGCAGACCGACAACCACGACAACCTGACCGCGCAGAAATGACGCTCGGTCATACGACCACGGGCAGCGCGCCGCGCGCGGCCGCCTCATGGCGAACGCGCGGGCGTGCCCGCCGACGGTGTCAGGTATGGATGGCCGCCGGCTGGTTCAGCTCGGCCGGCCGCCGCGGAAAGCGCAGCCAGAACGTTGTGCGCCGGCCCGGGTCGCTGTCGACGCCGCATTCGCCGCCGTGATTGTCCATGATCGACCGGACGATCGCGAGCCCCAGCCCCGTCCCCTGCGCCGAATTGTGCCGAGACGGATCGACGCGATAGAAGCGCTCGAAAATCCTTCCGACATGCCGAGCCTCGATGCCGGGCCCCGTATCCGACACCGCGATCGTCGTCGCACCGCCCTGCTCCACGCAATCGATCGTCACGATGCTGCCGCGCGGCGCGTAGGCCAGCGCATTCGACAGCAGGTTGCTCAGCGCACGCTGGTACAGCGTCAGATCCGCATCGACCCACGCATGGCCGTCGACCTTCACCGTCACGCCGGCATCCTCCGCCAGCGGCTCGTAGTAGCCCGCGACGCGCCCCGCCTCTTCCGACGCATCCAGGCGCCGCACGCTGATTGACGTGCCGGCCTGTTCCGAACGCGCCAGGAACAGCATGTCCTCGATCATGCGCGACAACCGCTGGTATTCGTCGATGCTCGATTCGATCACGTTCCGGTATTCATCCGCGCTGCGCGGCTGCGACAGCACGACCTGCGCGGCGGCCTGCAGGTTCGTGAGCGGCGTGCGCATGTCGTGCGCGAGATTCGACGAGAACTGGCTCAGCCGCGTGAACGATTCGTTCAGCCGCTCGAGCATGCCGTTGAACGCGTGCTCGAGCTCCTTCAGCTCGCCGGCCGTATCGAGCGCCGGCAGCGGATGGGCGAGCCGGCTGGTCGACATCTGCTCGGCGCGCGCCGCGAACCGCCGCAGCGGGCTCAGCCCGAGCGCCGCGATGCCGTATGCGATCACGGCCGCGAGCACCACGCCGAACACCTCGATCACGACGATCGTATAAGCGTGCGTGCGCAGCAGCAGCACGTCGGCGCTGCGGTCGTACTGCACCACGACGCGCACCACGGGCGCACTTGCGCCCGCGCCGGCCAGCGGCACCTTCGTCACCAGATACTGGTGCCGCGCGCCGGGCGGCGCGACGCCGACCGGCACGCGCCCCGCATCCAGCGACATCAGCGGCCCATACGGGCGGAAACCGGGCGTGCCGACCAGGCGCGTCCCCGTGGCATCGAAGATCGCGAGATCCATGTTCGGATGACCATGCAGCTGGTCGATCCAGATGTCGGTGTTGCGCGCGACGTCGGCCGTCGAGCGCGCTTCGGCCAGGTGCGCACCCAGCGCAGCGGATATGCCGGCCATCTGCTCGGCCGCCGTCGTGTCGACGCGATTGCTCAGCGCCTCGTACAGCGCGACGCCGCTCGACGCGAGGATCACCGACGTCGACAGGATGATCAGCGCGGTCAGGCGTCCGCGCAGCGTGCGCGGCGGCAGGCGCGCGATCATGCCGCGCTGCCGCCGCGCGCCTCGAGCACGTAGCCCATGCCGCGCACGGTGTGGATCAGCTTCGGGTCGTACGCGTCGTCGATCTTTGAGCGCAGGCGCCGGATCGCCGAATCGACGACGTTCGTGTCGCTGTTGAAATTCATGTCCCACACCTGCGACGCGATCGTCGCGCGCGGCAGGATCTCGCCCTCGCGGCGCATCAGCAGCCACAGCAGCGCGAACTCCTTCGCGGTCAGCAGGATCGTGTCGCCCTGCCGCGTAGCCTTGCGGCGCGTCAGGTCGAGTTCGAGGTCGGCCACGCGCAGCGTGTTCGAATCGCGCGGCTGGCCGCGCCGCAGGATCGACTTGATGCGCGCGGTCAGCTCGACGAAGTCGAACGGCTTCGCGAGATAGTCGTCGGCGCCGAGTTCGAGCCCCTTCACGCGATCGCCGACGTCGTCGCGCGCGGTCAGGAACAGCACGGGCGTCGACTTGCTGCGCCGCAGGTTCTGCAGCAGCGTCCAGCCGTCCTGCCCGGGCAGCATCACGTCGAGCACGAGCAGGTCGTACTCCTCGGTCTCGGCCTGATGCTGGCCCGTGATGCCGTCCTCGACCCAGTCGACGACATAGCCGGCTTCCGTCAGCCCCTTGCGCAAGTACGCGCCCGTCTTCGGTTCATCCTCGACAATCAGAATTCGCATCACGCATTACCCTTGAAGAAACCCAGCCGGCGCAGCACGCCCGAGCCGAAGCCGCCGCGCAACGCCGCGCGCCACGACACCGCATGGCTGACGCGGTACAGCACCGGCAGCACCAGCAGCGTCAGCGCCGTGGACGACAGGATACCGCCGATCACGACCGTCGCGAGCGGGCGCTGCACCTCGGCGCCGGTGCCGGTCGCGAACGCCATCGGCAGGAAGCCGAGCGACGCGACGAGCGCGGTCATCAGCACCGGCCGCAGCCGCGTGAGCGCGCCTTCGCGCACGGCGGCCTCGAGCGGCATCCCTTCGTCGCGCAGGTTGCGGATGAACGAGATCATCACGAGCCCGTTGAGCACGGCCACGCCCGATAGCGCGATGAAGCCGACCGCCGCCGTGATCGACAGCGGAATCCCGCGCAGCCACAGCGACACGACGCCGCCGCTCAGCGCGAACGGAATGCCGGTGAACACGAGCAGCCCGTCCTTCACGTTGTTGAACATCACGAACAGCAGCACGAACACCATGAACAGCGCGAGCGGCACGACGAGCTTCAGGCGCTCGCTCGCGCTTTGCAGCTGCTCGAACTGCCCGCCCCACGACACCCAGTAGCCGGCCGGCACGCGCACGTCCTGCTGCAGTTGCTCGCGCGCGTCGGCGACGAACGAACCGACGTCGCGCCCGCGCACGTTCGCGCTGACGACCACCCGCCGTTTGCCGTCCTCGCGGCTGATCTGGTTCGGGCCCGGCGCGACGTCGATCGTCGCCAGTTCCGCGAGCGGCACGTACGGCGCCGCCGCGAGCGGCGCGCTGGCGCCGGCCGCCGGTGCGGGCAGCGCGATCGGCAGCCGCTTGATCGCCTCGATGTCCGAGCGCAGCTCGTCGGGCAGCCGCACGACGATGTCGAAGCGGCGGTCGCCCTGGAACAGCGTGCCGGCCTTCTGCCCGCCGACGGCCGCGGCCACCGAGTCCTGCAGGTCGGCAACGCTCACGCCGTAGCGCGCGAGCTTGTCGCGATCGAGGTTGACGGTCAGCACCGGCAGGCCGGTGGTCTGCTCGACCTTCACTTCGGACGCGCCCGGCACCTTCTGCAGCGCGGCCGCGATCTGCTCGCCGGTCTGGTTCAGCACGGCCATGTCGTCGCCGAAGATCTTCACGGCGACGTCGCTGCGCACGCCCGAGATCAGTTCGTTGAAGCGCAGCTGGATCGGCTGCGAGAACTCGTAGGCGTTGCCCGGCAGCTCGGCGAGCGCTGCCTCGATCTCGCGCACGAGCTGGTCGCGCGGCTTCTTCGGGTCGGGCCACTGGTCGGCCGGCTTCAGCATGATGTAGCCGTCCGACAGGTTCGGCGGCATCGGGTCGGCCGCGATCTCGGCCGTGCCGGTGCGCGCGAACACGCGCTCGATCTCGGGGAAGCGCGCCTTCAGCGTCTTCTCGATCGACTTCTGCATCTCGACCGACTGCGACAGGCTCGTGCCGGGAATCCGCAAGGCGGCAACGGCCAGATCACCTTCGTTGAGGCTCGGGATGAACTCGCTGCCGAGCCGCGTGGCCAGCCCGAGCGTGGCCAGCACGATCACGCCCGCGCCGATCATCACGCGCGCCGGGCGCGTCATGAATGCGGCGAGCGCCGGCTCGTACGCGCGCCGCGCCCAGCCCATCAGCCGGTTCTCCTTCTCCTCGACACGCTCGCCGATGAAAAGTGCGACAGCCGCCGGAATGAACGTGACGGTCAGCACCATCGCGGCCGCGAGCGCCATCACGACGGTAATGGCCATCGGGTGGAACATCTTGCCTTCGACACCCGTCAGCGCAAAGATCGGCAGGTACACGACCATGGTGATCAGTTGCCCGAAGATCAGTGCGCGACGCGCTTCCTGCGACGCACCGAACACTTCCGCGAAGCGCTCGTCGCGTGTGAGCGGCCGGCCTGCGGCGGCCTGCGCATGCGCGAGCCGCCTCACGCAGTTCTCGACGATCACCACCGCGCCGTCGACGATGATCCCGAAGTCGAGCGCGCCGAGGCTCATCAGGTTCGCGCTCACCTTCGCGTTCACCATGCCGGTGAAGGTCATCAGCATCGACAGCGGGATCACGAGCGCGGTGATCAGCGCCGCGCGCATGTTGCCGAGGAACAGGAACAGCACGGCGATCACGAGGATCGCGCCTTCGAGCAGGTTCTTCTTCACCGTCGCGACGGCCTTCTCGACGAGCACCGTGCGGTCATACACGGGAATCGCCTTCACGCCGGGCGGCAGCGTGCGGTTGACTTCCTGCATCTTCGCGGCGACGGCCTTCGCGACCGTGCGGCTGTTCTCGCCCATCAACATGAAGACCGTGCCGAGCACGACCTCCTCGCCGTTCGACGTCGCCGCGCCGGTACGCAGCTCGCGGCCGATGTCGACCAGCCCGACGTCCTTCATCCGCACCGGCACGCCGCCGACGTTGGTCAGCACGATGCTGGCGATATCGTCGACGGTGCGCGCCTGGCCCGGCACGCGCACCAGATACTGCTCGCCGCGCTTCTCGATGTAGCCGGCGCCGACGTTGTCGTTGTTGCGCTCCAGCGCGCGCACGACGTCGGCGAGCGTCAGCCCGTACGACATCAGCTTCGCCGGATTCGGCGCGACGCGGTATTCCTTCACGTAGCCGCCGATCGAGTTGACCTCGGTCACGCCGCGCACGTTGCGGAGCTGCGGTCTAACGACCCAGTCCTGCAGTTCGCGCAGGTCGGCCGCCGTATAACGCGTGCCGTCGGGCTTGCGCGCATTGGCGTCGGCTTCGACGGTCCACAGGTAGATCTCGCCGAGGCCCGTCGACGTCGGCCCCATGGCGGGCGCGATACCGGCCGGCAGCTTGTCTTTCGCTTCCTGGATGCGCTCGTTGACGAGCTGCCGCGCGAAATAGATGTCGGTGCCGTCCTTGAAGATCACCGTGACCTGCGACAGCCCGTAGCGCGAGATCGAGCGCGTCTGCTCGAGGCCCGGCAGGCCGGCCATCACGGTCTCGACCGGATAGGTGATGCGCTGTTCGGCCTCCAGCGGCGAGTAGCCGGGCGCGGCCGTGTTGATCTGGACCTGTACGTTGGTGATGTCGGGCACCGCGTCGATCGGCAGTTTCTGGTAGCTGAACACGCCGAGCGCGGCCACGGCCGCGACCGCCAGCATCACGAGCCAGCGGTGCGCAATCGCAAAGCGGATCAGGCGCTCAAACATGACGGGATTCCTTGAAACGGGGCACGGTCACCCTCGACGGCCGGGCCGCCCGGCCGGTCATCCGGCGGGCCGGAAAGCGGACCGCATAGTGGGCCGCATAGCGGGCCGCGAGTCGTGCAACGGCGCACAAGCAACGCTCATTCATGCTCCGCGCTCCCCTTGCCGAGTTCGGCCTTCAGCACGAAGCTGTTCGAAGCCGCGTATTCCTGGCCCGGCTTGAGCCCCTTCAGCACTTCGGTCGCCCGTTCGTCGCGCCGCCCCGTTTCGACGGCCTGGGCGACGAAACCCTTCGACGAGCGTACGAAGACGGACGGTGCGCCGTCGACGTCCTGCAGCGCGTCGCTCGCGACCGCGAGCGGCACGCCCTGCTTGCCCGCGTCGACCGACACGTTCACGAACATCCCGGGCCGCCACACGCCGTCCGGGTTCGGCAGCACGACGCGCGCCGGCGCGGTGCGCGTCTGCTCGCCGAGCAGCGATCCGACGTACGCGATCGGGCCGCTCGAACGCGATTCGAACGCGGTCGCGACGACCGTCGCGTCGCGGCCGACGCGCACGTCGTTCAACCGATGCGCCGGCACGGCCATCTCGGCCCATACCGTCGACAGGTCGGAGATCACGAACATGCTGGCGTCGGCGGCGATCGCTTCGCCCGGCGTCGCGTGCTTCTCGACGATCGTGCCCGCGAACGGCGCGCGCAGTTCATAGCGGTTCAGCGCGCCCCCGCCGACCGGCGCATTCAGCGCGGCGAGCTTCTGCCGCGCGTTCTGCACGGCGATCTCGGCTTCACGCAACTGCACCTGCGCCTGCTGGTAGTCCTGCTCGGCCGAGATACGCTCTTTCCACAGCGTGCGTTCGCGCTCGTAGGTCGCGCGGGCGCCCGACAGCCGGCGCTCGGCCGTCAGCAGCTCGCTGCGCCGGTCGGCGAGATCGGTGCTCGCGATCACGGCCAGCACCTGTCCCTTCGCAACGTTCTGCCCGAGCGACACCGACACCTGCTCGACGATGCCGGCCACGCGCGGCACCACGTGCGCGGTGCGATCCTCGTTGAACTTGATCTCGCCGGGGAGCTGGAACGGCGTCGCGATCTGCGCGGGGCCGGCCTTTTCGAGCGCGATCTTCGAGGTCGCCAGCTGCGCGTCGGTCAGCGCGATCGCGCCGTCGGCGCGCGCAAACGGGAACGATGCCGATTCATTGCCCGCCTTCACGTCGATCGTCGCGTCGAACACGTGCGGCTTGCCGATCGACTGCGCGGATACGAACTTCTGGCCGGCCGCGTCGAAACGCAACGGTTCGTGCGTGCGGTCGTAACGGACCAGCGTGCCGGACACGGTGACGCCCTTGTCAGCCGACTTGCCGTCGACGAACGGATAGACGATGAGGCGCGCATCGCCGGGCTTCTCCGTCATCACGATTTCAACGGACAGCCTGCCGCGCTTGAGCACGACGCCGCCGCGCTCGCCGGCGGCTTCGGCGGACGAAGCGGCTGCAGCCGCCGATGCGGTCGCGCCGTTGCCGCCGCCGTTGCGCGTGACGCCGAGTGCGCCGATGACGATCCCGGCACTGCCGAGCACGACCGCCGCGATGATCAGGATTCTGCTGCGTGACATGGTGATCCTTCAGGTAAAAGAGGCGTCCGTTGCGCTATTGCGCGACCGGTGCAAGCGACGCGAGCGGCGTACCGACGAGGCGGCCGATGTCGGCGCGGGCCGCATGGGCATCGGCGAGCGCACGCACGTATTGCGACTGGCCCTGGAACAGCGTGCGCTGCGCATCGAGCACGTCGAGGAAGCTGAACTTCCCAAGCTCGTAGCCGCGCGACATCGCATCGAGTGCGAGGCGCGCGGCCGGCAGGATGTCGGCCTTCAGCCGCTGCGCTTCCTGCGCGGCGGCTTCGAAATTCGCGTACGCCTGCGTGAGGTCCAGCCGCAGGCGCGTGCGTTCGCGATCGAGATCGGCATTCGCGCGTTCGGCCTTGTGCGTCGCCTCGAGCAGCGCGCCCTTGTTCGTGTTGAACAGCGGAATCGGGATCGACACGCCGACCACCGCCTGGTTGTCCGGTACGCCGCCCGTGGTCACGCGCTTCACGCCCGCACTGATCGTCACGTCCGGAATGCGCCGCGCGCGTTCGAGCGACACGGCCGCGTTCGAGCGCAGCATCTCGGCGCGCGCGATCCGCGCAAGCGGCGCATCATCGAGCTGCGCGGTCAGCGCGGACAGCGGCTCGACCGGCGGCACGGCTTCGAGATCGCCCTGTACCGCCAGCCGCCCGTCGCGTGCTTCGCCCATCACCGCGTTCAGCTTCTCGCGTGCGACCTCGACACGGCCGCGTGCGGTCACGACTTCGATCTGCACGCCGGCCGCCGCCACGTGCGCCTTGGTCGCCTCGACCGGCGACACCTTGCCGGCCTGAGCCCGGCGGCTCGCGAGATCCGCGGAGCGCGCGGCGATCGCGGCCGATTCCTCGGTCACCTGAAGCTGGCGCTGCGCGGCGAGCAGCCCGTAGAACGCGGCGATCACGTCGGCGCGCACGATGGCGCCCTGCTCGTCGAGCGATGCATTGGCCGCTTCCCTGCCGTACGACGCGACATCGAGCCGCGCACTGCGCTTGCCGCCGAGTTCGATCGTCTGGTTGATCAACGCGGTCGACGTGCGTTCGGCGCGACGAAACCCTTCCTGCAGGAACGACACTTCGGGATTGGGACGCGCGCCGGCCTGCATCAGCGCACCGGCCGACGCATCGACGTCAGCACGCGCGCCGCGCAGCGCCGGATTGTTCCGGGCCGCAACCGATAGCGCATCGGCAAGCGTCAACGCGTTGGAAGGGGGCGCGTCGGGGGGCGGTGCGCTGATCGGCGCGACGCTGCCGGAGGCAGCCGGCGCCAGCCCCGGCGACAGCGACGGCTGCGCATGCGCCGTCGCGGCCATCGCGAAGACGATGGCCACGGCGAGGTTGAGCTTGAGCATGTTCGGTTCTGCGGTAACGGTTCGCGACCGATGCTACGGTCCGGCCGCAGTGCGAACATGAGGCGAAGATGATATTTCCGTCATGTTGGGGGCGTTGTACTCGCCGAGCCAGCATACGTATCCGCCCAGATAGCCATCTGTACGCGACGTCCAACCGCTCCCGACAATTCGATCCGATCAAGTCAAAATCCCAAATGTGACTTGCATTTCGAAATTTCGAACCGGTTCTATGGACATCTTTACTTGAACAGACGACTGTTCAAGGTTCCGGGAACACGAACGTAACGATGCTGGCCCATGCCCCAATGATGAGGACACACTCACCGGATTCGTGATCTACGGCGAAGATTTATTTTCAGAATAAGGAGCCGGAATCAGCATGAGAATTTTTATCTCGGCACTCATCGCACCCATTGCAACGTCGTTCTTTTTCTCCACAAATGCTGCAGCAGAATGCCAGGGATCACAAAATCTGCCGTCACAGCAATTTTTCGTGACCTTCTCACCCAACAGTCACGAAGTCTCCAAATCCGAACGAACGCGAATTGAACGATGGGTTTCGGCAATGAATGCCAAGTATCCAATTCAAAACTGGATCGACATCATTGGCAGTGCATCAAGAAATGAAATTGGCGCCGATCAACTTGCAACGAAACGTGCTTCCGCGACGGCGAAGGTGGTCATAGACGGTGGCCTGATAAACGCGCCACTCCAGATCAAAACGCAAATTTATCCAGCCAATAGCACAACCGAGTCAACATCGGACGCCCGCGAGGTCACCGTTCAAGTGAGCCCCGGCTGCCCCGACAACTGCTGTACGGGCCATTGACATGAACGCCGCGGCGCTTGCGTTGAACCCCACACATCCAGCGCTTTCGTGCGACGGCCCATCGGATCTATCCGGGCGAGATTTCGATGTTCGAATCGAAAATGATTCGAGCGAAATTGAGGCTATCCGGGGGGTCTCGGGAATCAAACGGCCCCTTGCTTCACCCGCCGGCGCTGCACGAGCCAATCAAGCAATTGCCGTCCGTCGCGCTCGCCGAACCAACGCGCGTGGCCGATCAGGTAGCCGTCGTACGCGATGTCGACGATGGCTGGCGCATCGATGATGCAGCCGAAATAAGCGACCTCCGACAGCGCGAACTCCGTATGCACGATCGGCAGCAGCGCGACCAGCGCCGCGTAGGCTTCGTCGCTCAGCGGTTCGAGCGATTCGTACCCGTCGAGCAGCGCATCGATCTGCGCATACTCGACGCGGCGCGCATCGGCCGGCGCCATCCAGTCGACCGTATTGCGCTCGATCGCGAGCGCGAGATCCATCACCGCGCAGGTGCGATCCGACAGCCCGAAATCCAGCACGGTCCGCACCTGCGCGCCGGATCCCGCCTCGGTCCACAGCAGGTTCGACGCATGCCAGTCGCCATGTGTCCACAACGGGGTAAGCGCGGGCAGCAAAGGCACGAGACGTGCGTGATACGGGCCGATCGCGTCGGCCACGTCGCCGCGCCAGTCACGCGCACCGAGCGCGCGCACGAGCAGCGGCTGCGCGTCGACCCAGCGTTCGAGCGCGCCCGCCAGATCGGCGGACGACAGCACGCGAAAGCTCGACAGCAGCGTCCGCACGGGCCGCGCCGGCGCATCGTAGCCGGCCGACGCGCGATGCAGCTCGGCCAGCGCGCGGCCGGCCGCGTATGCGTGCGAAGCATGCGTGAAAGGCTGCCACGACATCACGCCGCGATACGGGTCGACGCCGGGCGCCCGTACGTGCACTTCGTAGGTCCAGTCTCCGGATGCGAACGCGGTCGCACCGTCGCGATCGGCAAGAATGTCCACCACCGGCATCCCGCGCTCGCGCAGATGCGCGATGAAGCGATGCTCTTCCTCGAGCCCTTCGACATCGCGCAGGCTCACGTGATGACGCTTGACGAACAGCCCGCGCCCGTCCGTCATCTGCACCAGGACGGCCGCCGCGAACTGCCGCGGGCTGTGCCATGTGAGCCGCGCCGGCTCGCCGGCGCCGTCGATCCGTGCGAGCACCGCCGCCACCTCGTCGTGCGTCATCAGCGGCCAGTCGCGCTCGGCCTGCTCGCCGTCCACACCGAATTGCGGCGGCGCGACGTCACGCGACAGGGATCCGTCCGGCTCGAGGGGGAATGACATGAACGACGTTGCTCCGTAGTTGAATCCGAATCGGCGCGTGGATCAGCGCGCGCCGCCGCCTGTTGCCAGCGCGCCGCCGGCCGCTGCACGCAGCGCCGCGGCCGTGCGGCTCCAGTCGCGCCAGCCGACGACGGCCAGCCCGATGAACAGCGCATAGAGCCCGGCCGTCAGATACAGTTCCTTGAACACGAACATCCCGACGTACACGACGTTCACGACGATCCACAGCCCCCACGACGCGATGTAGCGCCGCGCGGTCCAGTATTGCGCGACGAGGCTGAACGCGGTCAGCGATGCATCGACGAACGGCAGCGCCGCATCGGTCCAGCGCGCCATCATGCCGCCGAGCAGCGCGCTGCCGACGACGGCCGCGATCAGGTCGGGCAGCATCTGCATCGGCCGCACGCCCGTGACGGGTGCGACATCACCGGCCGGCGCCGCGCTGCCGTCGGCCTCGCTCGCCCGCTGGGCGAGCCAGCGCTGCCAGCCGTACACCTGCAGCACCGCGAACGCGCCCTGCAGCAGCATGTCCGAGTACAGCTTCGCGTCGAAGAAGATCCAGCCGTACAGCGCGACCGACACGAGCCCGACCGGCCAGCACAGCATGCGCCGCTTCGCGGTCAGCCAGATCGCAAGCGCGCTGACGATCACGCCGGCGATTTCGAGTGGGGACATCGTCTGTGCTCTCCAGGTTGGCTGCCGGGGCCGCACATCACGCGGCCGGTTCCGGACGGTCAGAAATCATAGGTCAACGACACGCGCGCGGTGCGCGGCGCACCCGGGAACAGGTACGCATCGCCCTGCTGCTCGCCCGCGTCGCGCCAGTAGAACTTGTTGAACAGGTTGTCGACCGACACGCGCAGCACCGTGCGATGGCCGCCGATCTTCGTCGTATAGCGTGCGCCGAGGTTGAACACGAACCACGACGGCACGCGCGCGGTGCCCTCCTCGTTCGCATTGCGGGCCCCGCTGTACTCGACGCCGCCCATCACATTCAGCCCCGCGACGCCCGGCACCGCGTAGTCCGCATACAGCGACGCGCGCAGCGCCGGCACGTTGATGATCTGGTGCCCTTCGTACGCCGGCGACCCCGAATCGTACGCACGGGCGCGAATCGCCGCGACGCTGGCCGTCAGCCCCAGGCGCTCGGTCACACGCCCGGCTGCGCCGAGCTCGATCCCCTGGTGCCGCTGCGTGCCGCGCTGCACGAACGTGTAACTCGTGCCCGATGCGTCCGGGTCGGCAAACTGGAACGGCTTGCTGATCGAGAACACGGCGGCCGTGAGGCTCAGCCGGTCGAGCCAGTCGTATTTTGCGCCGACCTCGAACTGGTGCGATTCGACCGGCGGCAGGAACACATACGCGTTGGTCGCGCGCACGGGCGCCTGGTCGCCGAGCGACAGCGCCTTGCTGTACGACGCGTACAGCGCCAGCACGTTCACCGGCTTGTAGACGAGCGCCACTTGCGGCAGGAACACCGAGCGGTCGGTATGCGTCGTGTCGCCGTCGAGGCTGCTCCAGCTGCGCTGGCGCAGCAGCACTTCCTTGCCGCCCGCGAGCACCTGCCAGTGTTCGCCGATGCTGATGCGGTCAAGCCCGAACACGCCGTACTGCCATGCATCGAGGCGCGGATACGACGGGCCGGGCGAATTCGGCGACGGAGAGAACGTCGTGTCGGGCCCGTAGATGTTTTCGCTGCCTCTGATGTCGTACACGGCGTCGGCCATGCTCACGACGCGACGCTGCACGCTCACGCCGAGCGTCAGCTCGTGCCGCAGCGGCCCCGTCGCGAATTTGCCGGTCGTGACCGCACGCAGGTCGTCGTTGCGACGATATTCGCCGGGGCTGCGGAAGTCGTAGACGTCGTAGTCGCCGTTCGCGCCGAAGAAGAACGGCGACGTCGCGCCGGCCGTGCAGCTCGCCGCATACGAGCAACCGTACGCGAACGCGCTGTTGTCGTCGATCATCGTGCGGCTGCGGCCGGCGGCGATATAGGCCTTCCAGTCGTCGTTAAACTGGTAGTCGAAGCGCGCATTCAGGTTCAGCGCGTCGGTCGTCAGCGGTTTCGCCCACGGTTGCGTGCCAAGCGCCTTCGACGTCGTCTTGACCGACGGTACGACGGTGCCGCCGAGCAGCTGATAACCGGGCGCGGAACGCTGGATCCACTGCTGGAATTCGGCGTTGAGCTGCAGGCTCGCACGCGGGCTGATGTCCCAGTCGGCGGCGATCGAGCCGAACGTACGCCGTCCGTTCGTGCCGTCGATGTAAGAGTGCATGTTCTCCTTCGCGGCATTGATCCGGAAGCCGAACTGATTGTCGGGGCCGAAGCGGCGGCCGAGATCGACGGCCGCCGACGTCGAGCCGCGGCTGTCGACGCCGCCCGTCACGCTCGCGACGTTCGCCGAGCGCTTCGTCACGAAGTTGATCACGCCGCCCGGCGCGACGACGCCGCTGTCGATGCCGGCGAGCCCCTTCAGGATCTCGACGCGCTCCTTGTTCTCGAGCGGCACGTTCTGCTCGCCGGACACCGTCAGCCCGTCGATCCGGATCGCGCTCGCGAGATCGACCGGGAAGCCGCGGATCGCAAAGCCTTCGAAATAGCCGACCGGCGCATAGTCGTTGACGACCGACGCGTCATTGCGCACGACGTCGCTCAACCGCTTCGCCTGCTGGTCGTCGAGCTGCGCGCGCGTGACGACGCTCACCGACGCCGGCGTGTCGCGCAGCGGCGTGTCGTCGAGCCCCGCGACCGACGCGTTGCGTACGCGCAGCGCGTTGCCGCGCTCGCCGCTCACCGTGATCGTCGGCAGCGTCGCGCTGCCGGCTGCGTCGGCGTCCGGCGCCGGCGTATCGCCCTGCGCCGCGGCGGCCTGGGCCGCGAAAAGCGTGATGCCGAGACCGACGCCAAGCCCGACTTTCGCGCGCCGCCACCGTGCGGGCGACGCTGTTGTTCTATTCACCGTCATTGTTCTGGATGGAAAACTCGCCACTCGACCTGTCGAAACCCGTTACGAAGCTGCGAAGCGTGCCCGCGCGCGACATTCATCAGACGAACCGGACTATGCGGCACGCAAGCGGGCCGCTCGGTCGGGAAGACGCAGGATGGGACATCGGATTCAGGTGATGCACCGGGAACCGACGCGGCCGTCGACGGGTTCGTCGGGGGCGTGTCGGGTGGCCGGCTGCATCGCGCGGTCTTGTCGTGCGGGGGGACGCTTCGAACGCCTCGGTGCGGGCGCGACGCACTTGCGCGCACCGTTCGCTGGAACGGCGGCGTGCCCGTCGCGCGCGACATCGCGGCGCGGCGCGCATTTTACCCCGGGCGGGGCTGACTGACCTGGAATCGGGCGAAACGGAAGGCGGGGAAGGCGGGAATGGGGACAGCGCGATTCGCGCGGCACGACGACGGTGCCGATGGACGCGTGACTTGCGTCGTGCGCGCCGCCTCAGTGACCGGCGCCGTTACGCGCCGGCCATACGGCCGGAAACCGGAGCGAGAACGTTCGCCCGCTCGCGATCCGGCGGCCGTCCGGTCAGAACCCCTGCATCGTCACCGTCGGATCGACGACCAGGTGCACAACGCCATAGATGACCGCGCCGACGAGCACCGCGAGGATGATCGCCACGAATGGCAGCATCGTGAAGTTGGCGTTCGCGAGATCGGTTGCGTGCGCCTTGCTGTTGCGTACGCCGAAGAAACTCCACAGGACCAGTTTGATCATGCCGAGCAGTTTCATGATTGCGCTCCTTTCATCTATCGGTTGACGCTATCGTCGATCCGACCGGCATCCGAAAAAAGAAGCAGTTGTGCGCGCTTTTCGCGCAGCAGGCCGTCTGCGGCGGCATGTCGCAGGGTGCGTCAGCGGTCGAGCACGAGCGGTTCCGTCCCTTGCGCGGGCCGCGCGACGCACAGCAGCGCGCAACCGGGGGCGACCGGTGCATCGGGCGCCTGCTCGTAGTCGACCGCACCGGACAGCACGCGCGTCGCGCACGTGCCGCATGAGCCGGAGCGGCATTCGGACGGCACGTCCACGCGCTGCCCTTCCGCGAATTCGAGCAAGGAGCCGTCGGCGGGCGTCCACGCGGCTTCGCGGCCGGTGCGCCGGAAGACGACCGGCACGCTCGCCGCGGCCGGCGTGGCGGGCGTGCGCGTCGCGCTGCGTGCCACGCTCGACGGCCCGAATGCCTCGAAACGGATGCGTTCGTCCGGCACATTCAGCGCGCGCAATCCGTCGTACAAGTCGCGCATGAACGCCGACGGGCCGCAGAGGTAGAAATCGTAATCGTCGAACGAAAGGATCCGTTTCAGTTGCGCGATGTCGATGCGGCCGGCATGTGCCGCCGAGCCTTCGTGAGGATGACTGTCGAACCAGTGGAGCGACAAGCGCGCGTCGACGGCCGCGACGCGCGCCAGTTCCTCCGCGAACGGTCGATCGGCTGCTTCACGCGCACCGTGCACGAACACCACGCGGCGCGACGGTTGCGCGTCGGTCAGCGCGCGGCGCAGCAGCGCGACCATCGGCGTGATGCCGATACCGGCCGACACGAGCACGGCCGGGCGCGGGCTCGCGAGATCGAACGTGAAGCGGCCGCGCGGCATCTGCGCGTCGAGCGTCATGCCAGCGTGCGCATGATCGTGCAGCCACGCCGAGACGCGCCCTTCGCGCTTCACGGTGATCCGGTAATGCGTACCGCCCGGTGCATCGGAGAGCGTGTAGCTGCGAATCGCCGGCGAATCACTGCCCGGCAACGCGACGCGCAGCGTCAGGTGCTGCCCGGCTTCGTAGGCGGGCAGCACGCCGCCGTCCACTGGTTCGAAATAGAACGAGCGGATCGCGCGCGCTTCGTCGACGATCCTTGCGATGCGCAGTGAGCGCCATGCAGGTGCCGGTGCGATCGCCGATGCCGATGCCGATGCCGATGCCGATGCCGATGCCGATGCCGATGCCGATTCTGACGCAGATGCAGATGCTGCTTCGGATGCCGATTCGGGTACGGATGCGGACGGCACCACCATCACCACGCCTGCGTTTGCGTTTGCGTTTGCACCGACACCCGCCTCCACCGCCGCGAACTGCGGCGCACGCTCGACCGCCGACCACCGGAACGGCAACACCGCGCGCATGCGCCGCACTTCCCGCACATGGAACCGCACGACTCGCTGCGCGCCGTCGAACGACGCGACGAGCGGCCCGTCCCACACGATCTCGGCGCGCGCGGCCACATACAGCAGGTCGCCGCGGTCGAAATCGATGAACAGCAGCCCCGCGCGCGGATCTTGCTGCAGGTTGCCGAGCGTATTGAAGAAGCGGTTGCCGCTGAAATCCGGCGTCGTCAGCGTGTGCGCATCTTCGACGCGCACGAAGCCCGGCATCCCGCCGCGATGCGACACGTCCGCGCCGCGCGCGACGCCCGCATCCGCCGACGTGTTCGCGCTCGCGACGAAGAACGTATCGGCCTGCGCCAGCAGCGCGCGATCCGCATCGTTCAACGCATCCGACACGTCCGGCTCGGCGGACGCATCGGCTTCCCGTGCGACGAACGTCGGCTTGCGCCCCTGGATGTACTTCGCACAGTTGCCGAAGCTCTGCTCGACCGCGATCGTCAGCGCGTCACCGTCGACCGCGCGCACGACGCCGTTGACGCGATTGCGCCGCCGCGTATCGAATTCGATCCCGAGGCCGCCGAGCGGCACACCCGGCTGCCATGCGCCGGCCAGCGGATCGCCCGGCAGCGCGCGCGACGCGATGCGCAGCGTGCGCGCATCGGGCGACGTCACGAACCCCGGCGCGCCGGCCCGCAGCGTCGCCCAGGGCTGGCCGTGCGCATCGACGCCGCCGAGCACGAAGAACGGCAGTTGCGCGAAAAACGTCCGGTGCTGGTCCGGCATGAAGCGCCGGATCCCGCGCCGGCCGGCCGAACCCGCGGCCTCCGTCACGCCCGCGCGCTGCTGCACGGCGAGCTCGCCCGCGTGAAACGGCGCGGTGTCGAGTTCCCAGCCCGGTACGACGGCGGTCGGGACAGTCGGGGCATTCATCGCGTTCTCCCTGAACAGGCTCGGCTTCGGTCGGTATTACGCGGCGAGCAGGCCCACGCGCGTCGTCGGCATCGCGACGAAGCCCGGCAGCGCCTCGATGCGCGCCAGCCACGCACGCACGTGCGGATACGGTTCGAGCGACACGCCGCCCTCCGGCGCGTGCGCGATGTACGAATACGCGGCGATATCGGCGATCGTCGGCTGCGCGCCGGCGGCAAACGGCTTGCCGGCCAGTTCGCGGTCGATCACGTCGAGCACTTTGGCCGCCGTGCGCTTGGCGGCCTCCGGGTCGAGCTGCGCGCCGAACACGGTCACGAGCCGCGCGGCGGCCGGCCCCGATGCGATCGGCCCCGCCGCATACGACAGCCAGCGCTGCACGACCGCCGCGCCAGCCGGATCGTCGGGCAGCCAGTGCGCGTCGCCGTAGCGCTTCGCGAGGTAGACGAGGATCGCGTTCGAATCGGCGATCACCGTGCCGCCATCGTCGATCACGGGCACCTGCCCGAGCGGATTGAGCGCGAGAAACGCCGGTTCGCGCTGCGCGCCGGCGGCCAGATCGACGTCGACGGTCTCGGACGGCAGGCCGAGCAGCGACAGGAACAACCGCACGCGATGCGCGTGCCCGGACAGCAGGAACGAATAGACGCGGATCGGTGAAGCAGGCTTGTTGGCGGCAGACATGGAAACGCTCCGGAATCTCGCGCCGCCGGGAATCGGCGACGCACAACCGCAGCGTAGCGCTCGCCGTTCGTCACCAGAAGACGGATAATCGCGGAAACATTATCCTTTTATACAGGACAATCGACGATGGCCGATCTGCGCGACGTGAACCTGAACCGGCTGGCGATCTTCGTCGCGGTGGTCGACGCCGGGTCGCTGACAGCCGCGGCCGAGCGGCTCGGCCTGGCGAAGACGGTCGTCAGCATGCACATGCAGCGCCTCGAATCCGAGGTCGGCGCGAACCTGCTGGTGCGCACCACCCGGCGGCTGAGCGTGACCGATGCGGGGCGGGCGTTCTACGACGCGTGCCGCGACATCGTGCGCGCCGCCGAAAGCGCGCTCGATGCGGTGTCGTCCGATGCGGGGCCGCTGCGCGGCACACTGCGCGTGAGCGTGCCGATCGACTACGGCGCGCTGGTCGTCGCGCCTGCCGTCGTCGCCTTGCGCGACCGGCATCCGGGGCTCGATGTCGAACTCGTCGCGAACGACCGCGTGGTCGATCTCGTCGCGGACAACCTCGACGTCGCGATCCGCATCGGCCGCCTCGCCGATTCGAACTATCGGGCGGTGCAGCTCGGCACGTACGAGAAATGGCTGGTCGCGAGCCCCGCGTTCGTTGCGCGCCATGGGCGGCCGCACGATCCGGATGCGATCGCCGCGCTGCCGTTCGTGATGCTGTCGTCGCTGCCGCACGCGCATACGGTCAAACTGGAAGACGCGAACGGCAACACCGCTTCCGTGCGCTGCGTCGCGCCGATCGTGTCGAACACCGCCACCGCGTGCCGCGCGATCGTGCTCGCGGGCGGCGGCTTCGGGCTGCTGACGGATTTCTCGACCGCCGACGACGTCGCGGCGGGCCGGCTCGTGCGGCTGCTGCCGGCATGGCGCTCGGCGCCGGCCGGGATTCACGCGGTATATCCGTCGACGCGGCTGCCTTCGCCGAAGGTACGGGCGTTCGTCGACGCGATGAAGGCGAGGATCGGGGAGACGCCGGGGGCGCCGGTGGGTGCGACACGAGCGAAACACACGAGCCGCTGATTCCGGATAGCCGGCCGGTCCGGCGTGCTCGCCTGCGATCCCGTCCCTTTAACTCACCTCCAATATCCTTTCCACGGGCTTTCTCATTCAAAACGAATGCGCCCTTTATTTTTCCAAAAATCAGTTATTGCACTTCCCGTTTTTCTACTAATCTTGTTCCCAGCAATACACTGATTTGCGTTGACCGAAACGTTTCAATTCCCTGCTTTATTCAATCAAGGAGTCTGAAATGCGAAGCGCCGCAATTTCGTGGGGAACCACGCCGGTGATCCGCGTCTAGACGGCCAACGGCAACAGATCAAGCGTGCCTGGGGCGCGATGATGTTCGCGCCACGATCGGCGCAATGCGAACTGAAATTCGCATTGCGTCGCTTTTTATTCCATCCACATCGTTTTCATCAATTCATCGACATATGAAATCAGAATTGAAAACAATGAAATTTATTTAGACTGGTTTCCCAACAAAAAATCGCCGCATTTAATTTATGCAACAGGCGATTAAATCAAGCAGGAAAACGACACGACACCCGGCGCGCTATCGCTTTATTTTTCATTTTCGACCGGCGTTGCGAAAGCGCGATGCCTTCCGATTACCCGATCTCCCGCAGCGTCCCCAGCAGCACCTTCCTGCAACTCGCGACCATCTGCGCCTCCGGATCGCGATAGTCGGTGAGCAGCCACGCCGCGCCGACGTTCGTCATCGCGCCGACGAGCGCGAGCCCGATCAACCGCTGCTCGGTGCGCTCCGCCGGCGTCGCCGCTTCGCGCGGCACGCCGATCGCCGTGATCAGCTTGCCGAAGTCGATCAGCATGCGCTGGTAGGTCATGTCGGTGTCCGCGCTCACGCCCATCACCTCGAGCAGCAGCACGCGCGCCGCGCACGGGTCGCGCAGGAACGTAAAGAACGCGGCGAGTCCCGCATCGACGCTCTCGTGCAAATCGCCGCCGCGCTCGGCCACCGCCCGCGCGACCGCTTCGTGCAACTGCTGCGCGTGATGCAGGTAGGTGCAGCGCAGCAAATCCTCGGTGCTGTCGAACGCCGCATAAAAATAGCGATCATTCAGCTTCGCTTCCTGGCAGATCGACCGCACGGTCGCCTTGCGGAACCCGACCGTGCCGAACACGCGCGTCGCCGCGCGGATCAGCGCGTCACGCCGCTCCGCGGCCCGCACCTCGGGCGCCACGCCACCATACGACCGGCCCCTTTTTCCCGTTTTTTCCGTTTCGAGTGCTTTCTCCATTCCGCTATTTGACATCAGGACACCCGAAAACTAAAGTGGTGACGAACAACACCACAATAGATGCGCCGCCGGTACAGCGCAAGCGGAACGGGAGGGAACGACGGATGAAGGGGTTTTCCGGCAAGGTCGCCGCGATCACGGGCGCCGGTTCGGGCATGGGCCGCAGCCTCGCGGTCGAGCTCGCGCGGCGCGGCTGCGAGGTCGCACTCGCCGACGTCAACGACGTCGGGCTCGCCGGCACGGCGGCCGCCTGCGCGCAGCACGGCGTGCGCGTGAGCACGCGGCGACTCGACGTCGCCGACCGCGACGCGGTGTTTGCGTGGGCCGATTTCGTACGCGCCGAGCACGGCAAGGTCAACCTGGTCTTCAACAACGCGGGCGTGTCGCTGGCCGCCAGCGCCGAGACCGCGCGCATCGCCGACATCGAATGGATCGTCGGCATCAACTTCTGGGGCGTCGTGCACGGCACGCAGGCGTTCCTGCCGCATCTGCGCGCGTCGGGCGACGGGCACATCGTCAACACGTCGAGCCTGTTCGGCCTCGTCGCAATGCCCACCCAAAGCGCGTACAACGCGACCAAGTTCGCGGTGCGCGGCTTCACCGAGGCGCTGCGAATGGAGCTCGAACTCGACGGCGCGCCGGTGAGCGCGACCTGCGTGCATCCGGGCGGCGTCGCGACGAGCATCGTCGATGCGGGCCGCGTCGACACCAGCATCCATGCGCTCACGGGCCAGGACGAAGCGACCCATCGCCGCCAGGCAAACCGCCTGATCAACGCGACGACGGCCGACGATGCCGCGCGGCAGATCCTCGCGGGTGTCGAGCGCAATGCGCGCCGCGTGCTAGTCGGCGCCGACGCGCGCCGGCTCGACCGGATCGCGCGCCTGCTCGGCGCCGGCTACCAGTGGCTGATGCTGCGCCACGTGCGCCGCGCCCGTGCCCGCAACCTTGAACGCGCGCATGCCCCGGCCACGCTCCCGACCACGCCGACCAAGGACCCCGCATGACCTCGACGACGACCGACCGGCGCGACGCGCCGCCCGCCCCCGGCGCCCGCCAGGACGGCAACGACCTCGACGTGCTGATCGTCGGCGCCGGCCTGTCCGGCATCGGCGCGGCCTATCACCTGAAGCAGCGCTGCCCGTATGCGAGCGTGGCGATCGTCGAGGCGCGCGACGCGATCGGCGGCACCTGGGACCTGTTCCGCTATCCGGGCGTCCGTTCGGATTCCGACATGTTCACGCTCGGCTACAGCTTCCGGCCGTGGCACAGCGACAAGGCGATCTCGGACGGCCAGACGATCCTCGACTACATCCGCGACACCGCACGCGCATACGGCATCGACAAGACGATCCGCTACGGCCAGAAGGTGGTTGCAGCCGACTGGGACTCGAACCGCGCACGCTGGACGGTGCGCATCGAGCGCACGCGGGACGGCGCGACCGACACGCTCGTGTACACCTGCCGCTTCCTGTTCATGTGCAGCGGCTATTACGACTACGACGCCGGCTACCTGCCCGACTGGGCCGGGATGGACACGTTCGAAGGCAAGCTCGTGCATCCGCAGCACTGGCCGAAGGACCTGTCGTACGCGAACCGGCGCGTGGTCGTGATCGGCAGCGGCGCGACGGCCGTCACGCTCGTGCCGTCGATGGCGGCCGACGCGCAGCACGTGACGATGCTGCAGCGCTCGCCGACCTACATCGTGTCGCTGCCCGCGCGCGACAAGATCGCGAACGCGCTGCGCCGCGTGCTGCCGTCGCGGCTCGCGCACCGGCTCGTGCGCGTGAAGAACGTGCTGCTGACGATGTACCTGTACAACGTGTCGCGCCGCAAGCCCGACCGGACGAAGCAGTTCATCATCCGCGCGGCCAGCAAGCAGGTCGGCCCCGGCTTCGACGTCGCGAAGCACCTGACGCCGCGCTACATGCCGTGGGACCAGCGCGTGTGCCTCGTGCCGAACGGCGACCTGTTCAAGGCGATCCGCTCGGGCCGCGCGTCGATCGTCACCGACGAGATCGAGCGCTTCACGCCGACCGGCCTCAAGCTGAAGAGCGGCCAGCAGCTCGACGCGGACGTGATCGTCACCGCGACCGGGCTGAAGGTGAAGATGCTCGGCGGCGCGCGCGTCACCGTCGACGGCCGCGCGGTCGACCTGCCGGATACCGTGTCGTACAAGGGCATGATGTACAGCAACGTGCCGAACCTCGCATCGTCGTTCGGCTACACGAATGCATCGTGGACGCTGAAGGCCGAGCTGATCGCGCGCTACGTGTGCCGGCTGCTCAACCACATGCGCGCGAACGGCTACGACACGTGCGTGCCGCGGCTCGGCGCCGGCGATCTCGGCAACGTGCCGGCCGTCAACCTGAGCTCGGGCTACATCCAGCGCGCGGCCGGCATCCTGCCGAAGCAGGGGCACAGCAAGCCGTGGAAATTCCACCAGAACTACGTGCTCGATCTCGCATCGCTGAAGTTCAGCGGACTCGCCGATTCGGCGATGCAGTTCGAACGCCGCGCGAAAGCCGGCCCGGCCGCCACGGCGCCGGTTGCCGAACCCGCACTCGAAACCCGCTGAGGCCGACATGACCCCTACGCTCCATCTGATCCAGAACGTGCTGCTCGGCGTCGTCGCGGCGCTCGCCGCGCTCGCGCTGTTTACCGGTTACGTGGCCCGCCGCGTGACGCGCGCGTTTCCGCCCGAAGGCCGCTTCGTCGACATCGGCGGCGACCGCATCCACTACGTCGAATACGGCAACGGCCCGCCGATCGTGTTCGTCCACGGGCTCGCGGGGCAACTGCGCAATTTCGCGTACCTGCCGCTCGCGCGGCTCGCGCAGCAGCATCGCGTGATCCTCATCGACCGGCCGGGCGCCGGCCGCTCGCTCCGCGGCGCGGGTTCGCAAGCGAACGTGTTCGCGCAGGCCCGCATCGTCGCCGCGTTCATCGACGCGCTGAAGCTCGACAAGCCGGTGCTCGTCGGCCACTCGCTCGGCGGCGCGATCGCGCTCGCGGTCGGCCTCAATCATGCGGACCGCGTGAGCCGCCTCGCGCTGATCGCGCCGCTGTCGCACGAGCAGAGCGAGCCGCCGGCGCCGTTCAAGCCGCTGATGCTGCCGTCGCCGCTGGTGCGCCGCTTCGTATCGTGGACCTTCGCGATTCCGCTGACGATCCTGACCGGCCGCAAGGCCGTACGCCAGGTGTTCGCGCCGGAAGACGTGCCGCGCGACTTCCCGGTCAAGGGCGGCGGGCTGCTCGGGATGCGCCCGCACGTGTTTTACGCGACGGCGACCGACCTGCTGTCGGCGCCGGTCGACCTGCCCGCGATGGAGCGTCGCTATGCAGAGCTCGCGCTGCCGGTCGACGTGCTATACGGCCGCGCCGATCCGATCCTGAACTGGCGCGACCACGGCGAAGCGCTCGCGAAGAAATCGGCGCGCGTGCGGCTGAAGGTCGTCGAGGGCGGGCACATGCTGCCGGTCACGATTCCGGAAGCCACCGCCGACTGGCTGCTCGAAGTCGCCGCCGCGCCGGCCGAGGTGGCCGCACCGTCGGCACGCATCGCGTAAGCCGAGACCGCGTAACAGGGCCTGATTCCGTGCCGTGCCGCCGGCGCCGGCGCGGAATCAGGCTTCGTCGTCGGGCACCGACAGCCCGAGCTCCGATATCACCTCCCGCGCACTGCGGAATGCCTCGACCGCGGCCGGCGCGCCCGCGTACAGCGCGCTGTGCAGCAACACCTCGCGAATCTCGACGAGGCTCGCGCCGTTGTTGAGCGCGCCGCGAATGTGACCCTTCAGTTCCGTGCTGCGGCCAAGCGCCGCCAGCATCGCGCATGTGCACAGACTGCGCGTCTTCAGGTCGATTCCGCCCCGCTGCCACGTGCTGCCCCACGCGTGCTCGTTCAGCCAGTTCTGCAGCGGCCGCGAAAACCCGTCGAGGTCGCGCATCGCGCGATCGACGAACGCCGGGCCCATCACGTCGATCCGCCGCGCCTTGCCGAATTCCCTGTCCTGTTCGCTCATGTCGGTGTCCTGGTGGTTGGAGTCGTGGCCGCTGCCGCGCCGCCGGCGACCGGGGGATTTCGCGCCATGTTCAGCGGGACGGCGCATTTCGTCAAAGACGCGGCCCTCGGTTCGCGGCCGTTCGCGTAACGGGCGGTCGAACGCTACGTAACATCCCGTCGCGCGTTACGGCGCCTGACGGGAACATCGCGGCTCCGACGTTGGCGCACCGTGGGCCCCTGTCGCGCGAAACCGCTCTAATTGCGTTTAAATCGCATCGATATTCCCAATTCCCGCAACAAATCGCGACACCGTTTCGCGGAACCTGTCATGGCGCGGAATTTGCAGAGATGGCCTGGGACACACTTCCAATGTCGAGGGCAACATGCACAATCTCTTCAAGAAGACGACGGTAACGATGGCCGTCTCATCGCTGCTCGCGCTGTACGGCTGCGGCTCGGTCGACGGACCGACGACCCCGCCGACCATCAAGCCGAGCACGTCCGGGACGGGCGGCAGCTCGGGGACTTCGGGTACGTCGGGGAGCTCCGGGACTTCGGGATCGTCCGGCACGTCGGGCAGTTCCAGTTCTGGTACTTCCAGCTCGGGTACGTCTAGCTCCGGTACGTCCAGCTCGGGTACGTCTAGCTCCGGTACGTCCAGCTCCGGTACGTCCAGCTCCGGTACGTCCAGCTCGGGTACTTCCAGCTCCGGTACGTCCAGCTCGGGCACCTCCAGCTCCGGTACTTCCAGCTCGGGTACTTCCAGCTCCGGCACCTCCAGCTCCGGCACCTCCAGCTCCGGTACCTCCAGCTCCGGTACCTCCAGCTCCGGTACCTCCAGCTCCGGTACCTCCAGCTCGGGTACCTCCAGCTCGGGTACTTCCAGCTCGGGTACGTCTAGCTCCGGCACCTCCAGCTCGGGTACTTCCAGCTCGGGTACTTCCAGCTCCGGTACTTCCAGCTCGGGCACCTCCAGCTCCGGTACGTCCAGCTCGGGCACCTCCAGCTCGGGTACGTCCAGCTCGGGTACGTCCAGCTCGGGTACTTCCAGCTCGGGTACTTCCAGCTCCGGTACGTCCAGCTCCGGTACGTCCAGCTCGGGCACCTCCAGCTCCGGTACTTCGAGCTCAGGCACCTCCAGCTCCGGCACCTCCAGCTCGGGTACGTCCAGCTCCGGCACGTCCAGCTCGGGTACCTCCAGCTCCGGCACCTCCAGTTCGGGCACCTCCAGCTCCGGCACCGGCGTCACCCCGCTCGGCAACGTCCTGCAGAAATCCGGCAACCTCGTGACGGCGCTCGGCACGACGGTCGTGAACGGCGGCGCTCAGATCGGCGGCGTGCAGATCCCCGGCACGAACCCGACGACGGCCACCAGTGTCGGCAACGCGGTCGGCAGCCTCGGCAACGGCGTGCAGTCGCTCGGCAACGGCATCGCGGCCGGCCTGGGCTCGATCGGCGTGTCAGCGAACCCGCTCGGGCCGACGCTCACGTCGACCACCGGCCTGTTGACCGGCGCCGGTGGTGCGGTCAACAACCTCGGCAATGCCGTGACGAGCCTCGGCACCGGTCCGCTGTCGCCGCTCGCACCGGCGACGACGCTGGTTGGCAGTCTCGTCAACACGGTCGGCACGGCGGTCAATTCAACCGCATCGGCGCTGAACACGGCACTGAACAGCTCGCCGGTCCAGCAGCTCGAAACACAGCTCGGCAAGGCGATCAATCCGATCACGAATACGCTGACCGGCGGCGTCACGACGCCGGGCGTCACCCAAACGCTCGGCAACGCGACGCTGCTCGGCGCACCGCTCAGCGGCCTCCTCGGCACGCTCGGCAGCGGCCTGGGCCTCGCCGGCACGAAGGTCGGCGGCGCGACCGGCAACCCGGTCGGCGACGGTGTCGGCGGCAGCGTCAACCAGCTCGGCAACACGGTGACCTCGACGGGCGGTCTCCTGTACAGCGGCAGCAGCAGCTCCAGCAGCGGCACCAACCCGCTCGCCCCGATCACCGGCCTGCTCGGGTCGGTGACGGGCGCACTCGGCGGCATCGGTTCGAGCGGCACCGGCGGGACCAGCGGCACAGGCGGAACGAGCGGGACCGGCGGCACGGGTGGCGCAGGTCTCGGCGCTCTGCTCGCACCGGTCACCAACCTCGTCAACTCGCTGACGCCGCTCGGCGCGAGCCTGACCGGCACCGTCACGACGCCGGGCGGCAACGTGTCGGGCACGCTCGGCGGGGTGCTGACGAACGGCCCGGTCGGCACGGTCACGGGTGCGCTGGGGACGCCGTCCGGTTCGGCGGGTGCCACTGGCGGTGCAGGCGGCACGGCGACGACGCCGGGCGGCGGCGGCTCCGTGGTGACCGGCCTGACCGGCGGCTCCACCGGCGCCGGCGCGGGCGGCAGCGGCAACCTGCTGTCGCCGGTGACCAACCTGCTCGGCGGACTGCTGGGCGGCGGCACCAAGAAGTAAGGTTCGACGCATCACGTATCAGAACGACAGGCCAGTGGCCGGGCGCGCATCCATACATAGCCCGGCCGACGGCCGGCGTCACCCGCCAAGCGGGGGCGCCGGCCCTCATCCCGACGAGGACTCGATCATGAACTCCACCATCGACGGCATCGCCGCGGTCCAGGACCGCCCGCCCCGTTCCGCCACGCCGTTGCGGGCCGGCCTGCTCGGCATCACGGCAGGCCTCTTCGCGCTGTGGATCACGCGCGACCAGCCGGGTCTCGACGCGGCCGCGCGCGCGGTCATCGCGAGCCTCGCGATCATCGGCACGATCGCGCTGCACGAACTCTTCATCTCGCGCGCCTACCTGCGCCCGAGCGCGGGGCTGTCGAGACAGGCCGTCCGGCCGCTCGGCATCGCGCGCGTCGCGACGCGGCTCGGCGCGCTCGCGTCGGTCTACGCGGGCATCGGCATCATTTATTGGCTGCTGCCCGAATACCACGGCGCGTTCTATCTGCCGTTCTGGTCGTTGCTGCGCTCGCTCGCACCGTACGTGATCGTCGCCGCGCCGTTCTACTTCGCGTGGATGGACCGCCACCAGCGCGAGACCGACGACGCGTACCTGCTGTGGGGCCGCTTCCTGTTCCGCCGCGAGCAGCCCGCGAGCTGGAAGCCGGTGCGCGAGATGCTGGCCGGCTGGGGCGTGAAGGCGTTCTTCCTGCCGCTGATGACCGTCTATCTGTCGAAGGACGCCGATCACCTGAGCGCGTCGCTCGCGAACGCGATGCACGCGCCGATGACGATCGCGACGTTCATGTTCATGTACGACCTGTCGTTCACGATGGACCTGATGTTCGGCACCGTCGGCTACCTGTGCACGTTCCGCATCCTCGACAGCCACGTGCGCACCGTCGAACCGACGACGCTCGGCTGGGTGGCCGCGCTGGTGTGCTACCAGCCGTTCTGGTCGCTGTTCTCGAACAACTACATCCGCTACCAGGGCTCGATGTTCTGGGACACCTGGCTGCTGTCGGCGCCGACGCTGCGCATGATCTGGGGCGCGGTGATCATCCTGCTGCTGCTCACGTACGCGCTGTGCACGATCTCGTTCGGGCTGCGTTTCTCGAACCTCACCAACCGCGGGATCATCACGTCGGGCCCGTACCGCTTCACGAAGCATCCGGCGTACATCACGAAGAACCTGTCGTACTGGATGGTGTCGGTGCCGTTCGTCGAGCCGCTCGGCTGGCAGGTCGGGCTCATGCACTGCGCGGGGCTCGTCGCGGTCAACCTGATCTACTACACGCGGGCGAAGACGGAAGAGCGCCACCTGATGCGCGATCCCGACTATCGCGCGTATGCCGAATGGATCGAGCAACACGGGCTGTTCGCGCGGATCAAACAGGCATTCGGGCAGCGCGCGCCGGCCTGATACCGTGGCAAAAGGCGGAGCTAGCCGCCCCGCCACTTCATCGAAGCGCCGCGCGGCCCGACACCACAGCGCGTCGCTGCGCGCATGCTCAGTCGAACGAGACGCTGCTGTCGCGCCCGTCACGCGTGCGACCGGTCGCACGCGTCAGCCCCTGGATCGCGACGAAGCTCGCGAGGCCCATACCGAAGCAGCAGGCCGCCAGCGGCCATGCGGTAGCGCCGTCGAAGACCAGCGTCGCGAGCGTGCCCACGCCGGTGACGATCACGCCCTGCACCGCGTAGTAGAGCGCAACCGCCTTGCCGGCGGCATCGCCGAAATCGCGCAGCGCGCCGTTCGCGGACACCGACGACATCAGCACGATACCGACCGCTACCAGCCACATCGGCATCACGAACGTCGCGAACGACGGCGTCGCCAGGACCGTACAGACGGCCAGCACGATCGCACCCGTCATCATCGTGAATGCCCCTCGCGCAACGCAGCCCGCCTCGCCCCACCTCGACACGAACGTCCCTGCGAAGCGCGACGCGACGACCATCACGATCGCGACGGTCGCAAAGGCCACGCTGAACGCCTCGCGGGAATAGCCCGCCCCGCTGACCAGCACGCGCGGCGCGGTGGAGAAGAACACGAAGAACGCCCCCATCGCGGCGGCAAACGCGAGCGTATGAACCTGAAAGGGCCGGCTGCCGAGAATCGATGCGACGGACGGCCCTTGCCGGTTCGCCGTCCGCGGCCGCGTTTCGTGCCAGCGTGGCCACGCACGGCCGCACGCGAGCAGCCCCAGCAGGCCGAGCGTCGCGAAGATCGCGCGCCATCCACAGGCCGTCGCGATGGCCGCGCCGAGCAGCGGGCCCAGTGCGGGCACGAACGCCAGCATCGCGCCGAACTGGCTGTAGATCACGCGGCCTTCAGGGCGATCGGCGTAGGCATCGCGAACGGTCGCGAACGTGGCGACGAGCGCGGCAGACGCGCCCAGCGCCTGCAGCACGCGCAGTGCGACGAACAGACCGCCGCCGGTGGCCATCGCAAGTGCCAGCGAAGCCGCCGCAAAACACAGCGCACCGCCGAGCACCACCGGCCGTCTGCCGACGCGGTCCGACAACGGGCCGAAGAGCATCTGGCCCAGGCCGAGGACGACCATGTAGACGCTCAGCGTCAACTGGACGATGGCCGGCGACGTGCCCAGCGCGGACGGCATCTCCGGGATCACCGGCAGGTAAACGTCCATCGCCAGCGAAGCGAGGAGATCGAAAGGCGCCATCAACAGCAGCGCCGACGGCAACGAATAAGCCCAGACGGGCGTGGATTGTTCAGGCATGACGAGGCATCCGCTCAGAAAAGGGAATCTGGCGGCGATCTGCCTGGTCAGCGAGGGACAACGGGAGATCGCCGCAACGACCGGTTGACGAAGGTCGTTGCGGCTTAGCGATCCGTGGACGGGCCGGCTCCCATGGAGGAATCCTTGCGGTGTGCGTTGACTGCGCAGTGTAGTCGGTTCGACCGGGCGGCACCAGCCGCGTGGGCACGGCCCGGCGGCGGCTGTCAGGCCGGCCCGCGTCGCCCTCCGCTCAGGCGGCGGCACACGCTCATGCGGCCAATTGTCGCGAAACGACGCGATTCCCCGCCTTTCGTCGCTTTTCTCCCCCAGTCCGATTGCCCGCCGTAATCACGTCGCGTATGGTGCTGCCCGTCCGCGTGCGATACAGCGCCCGACCCGCGCGCTGCCGCCCGGACCTTCGACCGTCGTCCCGCACGACGGCCGCGCGGGCCGTGCCCGCCGCTCACCGTCTCCGCGATGCCGCCCGTCGGCGCCGCGCATTCATGAGGAGAGAGACGTGATCCACAAAGTCCTGATCCTGTTCGCACTCTGCATCGCGGGCCTCGCCGCGATCGCCGCCGGTTTCCAGCACATCCCCAGCTGATTCGCGGCCCCGGCTCGCTTCGCCGAGCCCGGGGGCCGCAGCCATTCCTTTCCCCGTTTGCGATGAACCACTTTCTCGGACCGCCCGGGACGGGCGACCTTTGCCATGCGTATCGACGTACAGCATTCCCAGCACGACATCGACGATGAACTCGACACGCTCTACGCGCGTCTCCACCAGCCCGGCCATCGCCTGTACGGCCTGCCGGCCGTCGCGCTCGGCCGCTCCGGCCTGATCGTCCGCCACCGCGAGGCGGACGGCGAGTACTTCCTGTATGTCGAAGATCCGGCCGCGCGCCAGCTCGCCGGCTATACGGTATTCAACCGCCTGCCCGAAATCCCGCGCCGCGCCGACCGCTACCTGCGCGCGCCGCATACGCGGCTGCGCGGGTCCGCGCAACGCAAGGGGCTCGCGACGACGCTGTATCGCTGGGGGCTCGACGCGGGCCTGTGCCTGATCAGCGGCGCGCGCCAGTCGATCGGCGCCGCGCAATTGTGGACGGCGCTCGCGCAGGATTACCGGCACGGCTTCGTCGATATCGACGGGCGTGCGCTGCGTTATCTCGGCGAAACCGTCGCCGACGACGTGCATGGCGCGCTGCATACGCGGCGGCTGATGCTCGGTCATGGATGGGAGATCGGGGAATTCGCGCGCGCGGCGGGGATGGCCGGTGCCGCCCGAACACCGGTGCGATAATCCGTGCGACCCGCGCGACGCTCACTGCTGCGCCACGCGCCAACCGACACGCCCATCGATGACCACCGATTCCCGAACCGACTCCGACCGCCACATCGACATCATCGCGCTGTGCGGCAGCCTCCGCGCGCAGTCGTACAACGCCGCGCTGCTCGATGCGGCCGCGCTCGTCGCGCCGCGCGGCATGCGCATCATGCGCTTCGATCGTCTCGGCGAATTCCCGCTGTTCAATCCCGATACCGAATATCCGTCGCCCGCCGCGGTGCGCGACCTGATCGACCGCGTGAATGCCGCCGACGGCCTGCTGATCGCCAGCCCGGAATACGCGCACGGCGTCACGGGCGTGATGAAGAATGCGCTGGACTGGATCGTGGGATGCGAGGCCGTCGTGTACAAGCCGGTCGCCGTGCTGAATGCGTCGCCGCGCGCGACGCATGCGGACGCGGCGCTGCGGGAAACGCTGTCGGTGATGTCGGCGAACATCGTCGAGCGTGCGTCGATCACGCTGCCGATCCTCGGGAGCCAGCTCGACGCGGCGGGGATCGCCGCGCATCCGCCGTTCGCGTCGGCGCTGGCCGATGCATTGCACGCACTGCGCACGGCAATCCATGAGGCAGAACCGGGCCGGTAGCAACCCGCGTTCGTTCGTGAGCGCGCGGCGTTACCGCGCCTTGGCGCGCGTCACCTTCCTCGCCGGTTTGGCCGTCTTCGCGCGCGGCGCTTCCTTCTCGGGCTGCGCACCGCCGCCGGCGAGATCCTCGAGCCACGCGAGCGCGTCAACATACGACAGGAACTGCTGCAGATAAGCAGGCGACAACTCGCGCATCGTCGCGAGCGACCGGTGCACGAGGCTGTTCGAATTGAGCGGCCCGGCGTTGCGCGGCACCTGGTCGAGCGACTGACGGTACTGCTGCTCCGTGCGGGCCTTCGACCATATCGTGCGGAAGTAGTCGACCAGCTCGGGATCGAGGCCGCGCCGGTCGACCTGCGCATCGCGCGCGAGCCGCTCGACGAGTTCCGCCAGCGCGCCGCGCATGGGCGCACCTGCCGCGCCGCTTGCCGTTGCCGTTTCACCGGCGCGCGCAACGACCTCCGCAAAGCCTTCGAGCAACGTCGCCAACCGCGCGTCGAGCAACGCGCGCGCATCGCCTTCTAGCGCGGCCGCGCGCCGTTCGAGCGCGTCGATCCTGTGAAAGCGTACCGGATCGAACCGGTCGGCGCCCTGCTCGCGCCATGCGTCGAGCGTCGCGCGAACGTCCGTCGCGTCGCCGGTCACTTCGCCTTCCCTCCGTTCGAAGCCGACTTGCGCGGTACCGGCGCGATCTCCACGCGACGGTTCTTCGCGCGGCCTTCATCGTCCGCATTCGAGCTGACTGGCTGCTCGGAGCCGAACGCAGCCGCGAACACCGACGACGCCGGCACGCCGGCGTCGATCAGCGCACGCGTGACCGTCAATGCGCGCTTGGCCGACAGCTCCCAGTTGTCCGCGAACTGGCGGTTGCCCGCATGCACCTGCTGGTCGTCGGCGAAGCCGCTGATCATCAGGATCTCGTCACGCGTCTTCAGGTACGCGCCCAGCGGCGCGGCCAGCGTCTTCAGCAGGTCGCGGCCCGCAGGCTGCAACTGGTCGGAATTCAATGCGAACAGCACGTTGCCGCTGATGCCGATGCGGCCGTTCACGAGCGTCACGCGGCCGGCCGCGAGCGGCCCGGCAAGCGCCTGCTCGAGCGACTTGCGCTGCTGCGCCTCCTGCTGGCGCGCGCGCACGGCTTCCTCGAGCTTCGACGTGAGCTGAAGCTGCATGCCGATCACGCCGACGAGGATCAGTACGAACGCGCCGAGCAGCACCGACATCAGGTCGGCGAACGCGGGCCATACCGGCGCGGAGGACGCGCCGCCGTCGATTTCGTCGTGCATGCGTTACGCTCCGACGCTCGCCCGCCGGCCGGCGAGCTGCTGCAGGTCTTCGACGATCTGCTTCTGCGACATCATGCTCAGGTCGATCACCTCGCGCGCCTGCGCGACGTAGTACTCGAGCTGCTCGTCGCTGCGCGCGAGCGACTTCTCCAGCGCGGCCTCGATGCGTTGCAGATGGGTCAGCAGCTTGTCGTTCGACTCGCCGAATACCTGTACGGCCATCCCGAACGCGTCGCCGAGGCTCGCGACCTCGACCGCGCCCGCCGTGACTTGCGCGGCCACCGAGTCGAGCTTGCGCGTTTCGGCATCGACGGTGTCGTTGAAGCGCGCGCCGACGCGGTCGAGCAGGTCGGCCGACGTGCTGACGAGCGCGTCGATCGCGGTGCGCTGTTCGGTCGATGCGTGGTTGACCGCGCCGAGCAGCGTTTCGAGCGTCGCGAGCAGGCGGCTGCGCTCCTCGAGCATCGCGGTGTCGTGCACCAGGCTGTCGGACAGGCGCTGGCGCAGCTCGGCGACGACGTCGGCCGCGGCCTTCGGCGCCTCCGACGCAGCCTGCACGAGACGCGCGATCTCGTTGATCGTGTCGCTCGCGTGCACCTGCGCCTGCGCGGTGATGTCGTTCGCGGTGCGGGCCAGCGTGTCGCAGATGTCCTGCTGGCGCGTCGCGGCCTGCGCGGTCGTCTGCGCCCATTCGTCGCGCAGCGCGGCAGCCATCGCGGCGAGCGAGTCGTTCCATGCCGCGAGGCGCTGTTCGTCGCGCGCGGACAATTGCGTCTGCAGGCCGGCATGCGAATCGCGAATCGTCGACAACAACTCGTTCGAGCGTTGTTCGAACGTCGATGCCTGTGCGGCCAGATCGCGCGTCGTTTGTGCGAGTGCGTCGCAGATTTCCTGCTGACGGCCCGCGCTGTGCACGCCTGCGCGCTGCCATTCGTCACCGAGCTTCGTGGCCATCGCGGCCAGCGAGTCGTTCCACGCAGTGAGCCGTTCTTCGTCGCGTGCAGCCAGTTGCGTCTGCAGGCCCGTGTGCGAGTCGCGGATCGTCGACAGCAGTTCGTTCGAGCGTTGTTCGAACGTCGATGCCTGTGCGGTCAGGTCGCGCGTCGTTTGTGCGAGTGCATCGCAGATTTCCTGCTGACGGCCCGCGCTGTGCACGCCTGCGCGTTGCCATTCGTCGCCGAGCTTCGTGGCCATCGCGGCCAGCGAGTCGTTCCATGCGGCGAGGCGTTCCTCGTCGCGCGCAGCCAGTTGCGTCTGCAGGCCCGTGTGCGAATCGCGGATCGTCGACAGCAACTCGTTCGAGCGTTGTTCGAACGTCGATGCCTGCGTGGTGAGATCGCGCGTCGTTTGTGCGAGTGCGTCGCAGATTTCCTGCTGACGGCCCGCACTGTGCACGCCTGCACGCTGCCATTCGTCGCCGAGCTTTGTGGCCATCGCGGCCAGCGAATCGTTCCATGCTGACAGGCGTTCTTCGTCGCGCGCAGCCAGTTGCGTCTGCAGGCCCGTGTGCGAATCGCGGATCGTCGACAGCAACTCGTTCGAGCGTCGTTCGAACGTCGAAGCCTGTGCCGTGAGATCGCGCGTCGTTTGCGCCAGTGCGTCGCAGATTTCCTGCTGGCGGCCTGCGCTGTGCGCGCCGGCGCGCTGCCATTCGTCGCCGAGCTTAGCGGCCAGCGCGGCCATCGAATCGTTCCACGCGGCGATGCGCTGCTCGTCGCGCGCCGCCAGGTCGGCCTGCAGCCCCGCGTGCGACTCGCGCATCGCGGCAAGCGCAGCGCTCGAATGGCGTTCGAACGTCGCGGCAGCCTCGCCCAGCGCGCGCGCATGCTGGCCGGCCAGCGTCTCGCCCACCTGCTCCTGGCGCGACAGCGCATCGCGCCACGCGTCCGACAGGCGGCTTTCAGTCGATTCGAGGCGCGTCGCCACGCCGTCGAGCAGGTCCGTCGAACGCTGCGAGAACGTGTCGGTGAACTGGCCGAGCGTCGTCTGCAGCTGCTGCGCGACGGCATCGCCCGCGCGGCGCTGTTCGTCGAGCGCACGGTTCCAGACGGCCGTCACGTTGCCGGTGGTCTTCTCGAAGCCGTCCGTCAGCCCGTCGAGCTGACGCTGCACGGCGCCCGTCACGGTATCGCGCAGCGCGGCCATCTCCTGCGCGAGCCCCGTCATCGTCGCGGCGACGACCGGCTGCAGCGCGGCACCGGCCACGCGCGCGCTTTCGGCGGCGCTTTCCTTCAGCGCGTCGCCGACATTCGACGCGAGGCCCGCATACGCGCGCTCGGTCCGGTCGAAAAACGCCTGCTGGCTCTCGATCTGGCGATCGTGCAGTGCGACGCTGCGCGCCTCGAGCGTCGTCATCATCGTCTGCAGCCGGTCGACCAGCGCCGGCATCACGTCGGCCTGGCGCTGCAGCAGCCGGAACGATTCGTCGCGCTGGTGTGCGGACGAATGCACGCGCAGCGTCGTCGCGATCTTCACGTCGAGCTGCTGGGCCGCGTCGATCCGCTCGCGGCGCACCAGTGCGGACAGCAGCCCGAGCATCGCGGACGTCGCGACGCCGGCGATCGACGTGCCGAATGCGAACCCGAGGCCCTTCACCGGCGCGATCAGCGATGCGCGGATCGCGTCGAGGTCGGTCGCGCTTTCGAGCGCGGCGCCCGTGCCCTTCAGCGTGACGACCATCCCGAGCAGCGTGCCGAGCATGCCGAGCAGCACGAGCAGGCCGACCAGGTAAGGCGTGAGCGACGGGCCCGGCAGCGCGACGCGCGCGCCTTCGACCCGCGCGCGCACGGCGCCGCGCAGGCCCGGGTGCAGCGTGTCGAGCCACGTGTCGAGCGTCGCGGGCGGCTCGGTCAGGCCGGCGACCGCGCGCGACAGCGTGGCGGTGGCCTGCCGGTAGCGCAGCAGTTCCCATGCGCCGGCGACGTAGCACGCGGCGATCAGCAGCGTGACGGCCGCCGCCAGCGGGTTCGACGCGACATAGCCGACGCCGATCCAGCCCACAGCGAGCAGACCGGCGACGAAGACAACGAGATCAAGGCGAATTCTGGACATAGCGTGTTGATTAGCTGGTGCGAAGGGCCGCGAGCAGCCCGTCTACCGTTTGAAACCGGACTTCGAGTTCGGCGAGCAGGACGCTTTGCATCTCGTCGCGAAACGTATCGAGCCATGCACCGGGCACGATCGCCGCGACGGCCGTGCCATCGGCCACCACCGCGCCGTCATCGGCCGGATCGGCCGTGGCTGCGGCTGCGGCCGCGGATTCGGCGTCGGCCAGCGCCTGCCGCTCCGCGTCGCGCAGCCGCCCGAAACGGGTGCTGAGCAGCGCGGGGATGGGCGACAGCAGGCTGCGCTCGCGCGCGCCGAGCACGCGCTCCATGATCGCGTCGAGCGTCGCGAGCCGCGCCATCCCGGACGAGCGCGCGGCGACCGCAACCCGCAGGCGGCCGCGCAACTGGCCGATCGCCGTTTCCATGTCCTGCTGCAGGGACAGATAACGCTGGCGGAAGTCCGCGAAATCGGCCGTGTCGGCGGCCGGCGGCGGCGGATCGCCGGGCCGGCGCCGCGCACGCGGCCGGTTGGTGGCCGTGATCGCCTGCGCGAGCTCGTGGCGCACGCGCGCGCAGTCGCGCTCCGCGTCGTAGCCGCGCACGCCGGCCGCGACGCCGGGCGGGCTCGCGTTCAGCGCGGACGACAGCGTGATCGCGTCGGTCCAGCCGAGCCACTGGCTCAGCCGGTCGGACAGCGTCTGCCGGGATTCCGCGACATCGGCATCGGCCAGGCGCGCGAGCAGCCGGACGAGCGCCGGGCCGCTCAGCGCCGGGCGCGGAGGTGCTTGCACCATGCTGCAAACCGTCAAAAAAGGCAGCAGTTTACACGCCGCCGGGCGGTCGGCCGCCAGAATCGGGGAAGCGGCGCCGATCGGCGCGGCGTGCGATACACGCGAACGCCCGCCGCGCAAGGCTCGGCGGGCGACCGGGGGCTGCTGCGGCGACGGTCCTGCCGGGCTCTTGCTCTTGCTCTTGCTCTTGCTCTTGCTCTTGCTCTTGCTCTTGCTCTTGCTCTTGCTCTTGCTCTTGCTCTTGCCCTTGCCCTTGCCCTTGCCCTTGCCCTTGCCCTTGCCCTTGCCCTTGCCCTTGCCCTTGCCCTTGCCCTTGCCCTTGACCTTGACCTTGACCTTGACCTTGACCTTGACCTTGACCTTGACCTTGACCTTGACCTTGACCTTGACCTTGCCCTTGACCTCGCCCTTGCCCTTGACGCCGCCCTTGACGTCGCCCTTGACCTCGCCCGTCGCCCGCCGCCCGCCCATCGCCCATCGCCGCCCGCCCATCGCAAATATCGTCCGACGATACCGGCCGCGTTGCACTAACATCAAAGCACCCGCCGAGCCACGCGTGCCGGCCGCGGGCGGCGCCGCCGAGACCGGGCGCCACCGACCCACGAACAACAGACGGGCCCGGCCCGACCGCACACGATGCTTGCCAATCTCGTCACGCGCCTGCGCGACCTTTTCGGCAAACCGCCGACCCCGCAGGCCTTCGCCGAACGCCTGATCGCCACGCTGCGCGCGTCGGGCGACACACGCACCTGGCGCCACGAGGACGAGAAGGGCTGCCTCGTCCAGTCGGATGTGCCGTCGAACATCATCAACCTGCACAACCTGTTCCACGACTACGCGGCCGCGAAGCCGTCCGAGCGGGACACCGTGCTGAAGCGCCAGGCGAACGCGATGCTGCAGCACGAGATCCCGACGAATTTCGCCGCCGCGCGCGCGAAGCTGCGCCCCGTGATCCGCAGCGCGACCGAGCGCTACGTGACGGCGCTGCAAACGGCCGGGCAGTTCGGCATAACGGAGCTGGCGTTCCGGCCGCTGTGCGAGAACATCGAAATCGGCATCGCATACGATGGCGAGCTCAACATCGCGCGCCTGCCGACCGCGACGCTCGACCAATGGGGTGTCTCGTTCGACGAAGCCTGCGACATCGCGATCGACAACCTGCGGGCCGAATCGTCGACGCCGTGGGCCGCGCTGCCGAACGGGGTATTCCTGTCGCAATTCGACGACTCGTACGACGCGGCGCGGCTGCTGCTGACCGACCTGCTCCACCGGCAGCCGATCGCCGGCGCGCCGGTCGTGATGGCGCCGAACCGCGCGGTGCTGCTGCTCACCGGCGACCGCAACCCGGCCGGGCTCGCCGCCATGGTCGACCTCGCCGAACAGGCGCAGGCGCAGCCGCGCGCGCTGCCGCCGCTGATGCTGCGCTGGGACGGCGCCGCCTGGCGGCGCTTCGTGCCGGCAGGGCTCGAAGCGAAGCTGCATGCGCTGCGCATCGGCGAGCTCGCGGGCGACTACCAGGATCAGCGGATGCTGCTCAGCGACGTGCATGAGCGCGACGGCACCGACATCTTCGTGGCGACCTACTCGGTGTACAAGCGCCAGGACGGCAGCCTGTTCAGCGTCGGCGTATGGAGCGAAGGCGTGCCTTCCCTGCTGCCCGAGACGGATATCGTCGCGCTTCATCGCGGCTCGACGGGGCAGTCCGCCTACGTGCCGATGGCCGAACTGCTGCGCACCTGCGGTGACCTGATGACGGCCACCGGGCATCGCCCCGTGCGGTATGAAGTGAAGGAATTTCCGGACGACACACGGTTCGCGGCGCTGCTGGCGCGGTTCAGCGAAACCTGACGCCGATGCGCGTTCGCGCGGCGCGCGCCGACGGCCGGCCACGGGAATGGCCGGCCGCCGTGCGATGCAGATCGGGAATGGAAGCGGTCAGATGCGGTCAGATGCCCGCTTTCGGGGCATTCAGGATCAGTCGCAGCCCGAGCAGCGTGATCGCGCCGGCGGCAATGCGGTCGACCCACTTCTTCGCGCGCAGGTAGAGCTCCCGCGGCCGCCGCGTGGAAAAGCACAGCGCAACGATCGTGTACCAGCCGAACTCGACGCCGAACACGAGCGGCGGCAGCGCCAGATAGCACCACAGCGGCGGATGCTGCGGGAGCAGCGCCGCGAAGATGCTGCCGTACCAGATCGCCGTCTTCGGGTTGCTGAGCTGGGTCGTCAGGCCCGTCCAGAACGACTTGCGCGCGCTGCCGCCGGCCATCGCCTGCGGATCGTCCATCGCGATCGGCCGGTCGGCGCCGCGCCAGATCTTCGACGCCATGTAGATCAGGTACGCGCCGCCCGCCACCTTGAGGCCCACGTACAGCCATTCGACGGCCTGCAGCAGCGTATAGAGCCCGGCCAGCGCGACGCCGCCGAACACGATGCCGCCGATGCCCATGCCGAGCGCGGTGGCGAGCCCGTCGCGGCGCGACAGCCCGATCGAATTGCGGGCAACCAGCACGAAGCTCGGGCCCGGAATCATCGCGCCGAGAAACAGCGCAGCCAGGATGGCGAGTACGGCAGCCGATGCAGTCATCGAAGTCTCCTTGGTGAGCGACGCCGAATCGCCAGCGCCTGCGTGTCGTTTCCGATGGTCGAGCCGCTGATTCTGGCACGCTTCGCGCATGGCCGAAAGCGGCTTTGCGCTGCTATGCTGGCCCTCTTTCCCGTCATTCGCGCCGCCACCCATGATCGAGATTCGCGCCGCCCGCTATCCCGACGACGCCCGTGTCGTCGAGGCGATCTTCCGCGAGTACATCGCCAGCCCGACCGTCAGCCTCGAATTCCAGGACTACGAGCCCGAGATCGCCGCGCTGCCCGGCAAGTACGCGGCGCCGCGCGGGCTGCTGCTGCTCGCGTGGCGAGGCGAGCGCGTGGTGGGCTGCGCGGCGTTTCGCGAGATCGACGCGACGACCTGCGAGATGAAGCGCGTCTATGTGCGCCCCGAAGCGCGCGGGCTGAACCTCGGCCGCCGGCTCGTCGAACGGCTGCTGCACGACGCGAAGGTGGCCGGCTATGCGCGCGTGTGCCTCGACGTGCTGCCCGAATTCGTCGCCGCCAGGCAACTGTATGCGTCGCTCGGCTTCACGCCCGCGCCGCCCGTCGCGTTCAACCCGGTGCCGGGCACCGAGTTTCTCGGGCGGGACTTGTAACCTCCACACCATCGGCACCGCTTTCCTCCTTTCGACCGGACACCCGTGATGCGCGTTTCCCGCCTGCCCTTCGTGCTCCTCCCGCTGCTCGCCGCGCTTTCGTTCAACGCCCGCGCCGGCGACCTGCCGAAATCGGTCGCCGCGCAGTTGCCGCCCGGCTACCAGCCGCTGCTCGCGCATGCCGGACCGGATCTCGACAACGGGCGGCACAGCTTCCTCGTCGTCGTGCATCGGGCGGTCGATACGCGCGAGCAGCCGTCGCCGCGGCCGCTGCTGATCTTCGAGGAACAACCGGATCACGCCTTCCGGCTCGTCGCGCGCAACGACCAGGTCGTGCTGCGCGCGAACGAAGGCGGCCAGTGCGACCCGTTCGATCCCGACGATGCCGCCGACAACGGCTTCGCGATCAAGGGCCGCTATTTCACCGTGCAGAACTTCGTCGCGTGCGGGCAGCACTGGAGCGACTACGTGACGTTCCGCTACGACCCGCGCACGCACGGATGGCTGTTTTCGAGCCGGATCGTCACTGAATCGTTTCCGCTCGACGACCAGCCCGACCACGTCACCGTCACGCGCGCCGACGCGCACCGGCCGGTGTCGTTCGGTCAATGGCAACGCAAGGACTGACGCGGCCGGCCCGGCGCGCTGCGACCGGTTGCATCGCACGCCGGCCGGCGCGGGCACGGCCGGATATCGTCACGTCCCGCCTCCCCCGCGCTCGCGAGCGCTCGCCAACAGGACTACCATGAACGCTCGCCGTCGCGCGACCGTGCGCCGGCCTCGCACGCGGCTCGCCCGCACGCGTTCCCTCGCTGCACCCGCACTGGAGGACGTCATGACGCAACACTTCGACGCGATCGTCATCGGCACCGGGCAGGCCGGGCCGCCACTCGCCGCGCGGCTGTCCGCCGCCGGGATGAAGGTCGCGATCATCGAGCGCGGCCGCTTCGGCGGCACCTGCGTGAACACCGGCTGCATCCCGACCAAGACGCTGATCGCGAGCGCATACGCCGCGCAGCTCGCGCGGCGCGCCGGCGAATACGGCGTGTCGGTCGGCGGCCCCGTCACCGTCGACATGAAAGCCGTGAAGGCGCGCAAGGACCAGATCTCCGGCCGCTCGAACCACGGCGTCGAGCAATGGGTGCGCGGCCTCGCGAACACCACCGTGTTTCAGGGTCACGCCCGCTTCGAGCAGGCCAACACGGTGCGCGTGGGAGACGACCTGCTCGAAGCGGAACGCATCTTCATCAACGTCGGCGGGCGCGCGCAGGTGCCGGCCATGCCGGGCCTCGACACGGTGCCGTACCTGACCAACTCGACGATGATGGACGTCGACTTCCTGCCCGAGCATCTCGTGATCGTCGGCGGCAGCTACATCGGGCTCGAGTTCGGCCAGATGTATCGCCGCTTCGGGTCGAAGGTCACGATCGTCGAGAAGGGCTCGCACCTGATCCGGCGCGAGGACGAAGACGTGTCGCAGGCGGTGCGCGAGATCCTCGAGAAGGAAGGGATCGACGTGCAGCTCGACGCGACCTGCCTGAGCGCGCGGCGCGACGGCAGCGGCATCGCGGTCGGCCTCGACTGCGCGGGCGGCGGCCGCGAGGTCGCGGGCTCGCACCTGCTGCTCGCGGTCGGACGCGTGCCGAACACCGACGATCTCGGGCTCGACCGCGCGGGCGTCTCGACCGACGCGCGCGGCTATATCGAGGTCGACGAACAATTGCGCACGAACGTGCCCGGCATCTGGGCGCTCGGCGACTGCAACGGGCGCGGCGCGTTCACGCACACCGCGTACAACGACTACGAGATCGTCGCGGCCAATCTGCTCGACAACGATCCGCGCAAGGTGCCCGATCGCTTCGCGGCGTATGCGCTGTACGTCGATCCGCCGCTCGGCCGCGTCGGCATGACGCTCGCGGAAGCGAAGCAGACGGGCCGCCGGCTGCTCGTCGGCACGCGCCCGATGACGCGCGTCGGCCGCGCGGTGGAAAAAGGCGAGAGCCTGGGCTTCATGAAGGTGATCGTCGACGCGGACAGCCACGCGATCCTCGGCGCGTCGATCCTCGGCGTGACGGGCGACGAAGTCGTGCACGGGATGCTCGACGTGATGGCCGCCGGCGCGCCGTATACGACGATCAGCCGCGCGATGCACATCCACCCGACCGTGTCGGAGCTCGTGCCGACGTTGCTGCAGGATCTGCATCCGGTCGAATGACGGGCGGCGGGCGGCGGCGCATCGGCGTCGCACGGGGGGGCGAGGGGTATGCGAAGATGGCCGCTCGCCACGACACCCGGGAACGCCATGGACCGCCTGCAAGCGATGCAGATCTACGTACAGATCGTCGAACGCGGCAACTTCACGCAGGCCGCCGACGCGCTGCAACTGCATCGACCGGCCGTGACGAAAGCCGTGCAGCAGCTCGAGCAGGAACTCGGCGTCCGGCTGCTGAACCGCAGCACGCGCCGCGTCAGCGTGACCGCCGAAGGCGAGGCGTTCCATGCGCGCTGCGTGCAGTTGCTCGGCAGCATCGACGACGCGTTCGCGTCGTTCCCGAAGCAGCGCGCGATACCGAAAGGCCGGTTGCGCATCGACATCGCGCTCGCGCTCGCGAAGACGGTCGTGATTCCGGCCCTGCCCGATTTCCAGCAGCGCTATCCGCAGATCGAGCTCGTGCTCGGCGCGAGCGACCAGCCAGCCGACCTGATCGGCGAAGGCATCGACTGTGTCGTGCGGGTCGGCAAGCTGAAGGATTCGAGCATGGTCGCGCGCACGGTCGGCGCGGTGCCGATGGTCACGTGCGCGTCGCCCGGCTATGTTGCCCGCCACGGTTTGCCGCGCACGCTCGACGATCTTCGCGCGCATCGCGCCGTCAACTTCTTTACCGGCAGCAATCGCAAGGTGCTCGAATGGACGTTCCGCCCGAACGGCGAAACGGTCGCGGTGAAGCTCGCGAGCAGCCTGCTGACCGACAACTCGGAAGCGCTGCTGTCCTGCGGGCTGGCCGGCCTCGGCATCGTGCATGCGTTGCGGCCCGCGCTGCAGCCGAGCATCGACACCGGCCAGCTGATCGAACTGCTGCCCGGCGTGCCGGCGGAGCCGAAGCCGGTGTCGGTGCTGTACCCGAACCGCGCGCATCTACCCGACAAGGTGCGCGCGTTCATCGACTGGCTGAACGAGCTGTTTGCGCGGCGTTATCCGGTGTAGAACAGGTGTGCGTCGATTGTTATTCATCGAATAACAATCAATGATCCCGCCGCGCGTTTCTCCGGCGCGGGGACCCGCCTACAGTGCTGCTTCATCGACACCCGTTCATTGAAGGAGCAACCCATGTCCCGCATCGTTCGTTTCCACCGCGTCGGCGGCCCCGAGGTCCTGCAGATCGACACCGTCGACGTACCCGCACCGGGCCCCGACGACATCCAGCTGCGCGTGAAGGCGATCGGCCTCAATCGCGCGGAAGTCATGTACCGCAGCGGCGAATATACGTTCATGCCGCGCTTGCCGGCGGCGCTCGGCTATGAGGCCGCGGGCATCGTCGCGGCGGTCGGCCGCAACGTGACGGCGTTCGCCGAGGGCGATGCGGTGAGCGTCGTGCCGGCGTTCTCGTTCGCCGACTACGGGATGTACGGCGAGGTCGTCAACGTGCCCGCGCGTGCGGCGGTCAGGCATCCGGCGAGCCTGTCGTTCGAGGAAGCGGCCGCGACGTGGATGATGTTCGTCACGGCCTGGGGCGCGCTGATCGAACTCGGCGGGCTGCAGCGCGGCGACGCGGTGCTGATCGGCGCCGCGTCGAGCAGCGTTGGGCAAGCGGCGATCCAGATCGCGAACCACGTCGGCGCGGTGCCGATCGCGCTGACGCGCGGCGAATCGAAACGCCAGGCACTGCTCGACGCGGGTGCGAAGCACGTGATCGTCGGCAGCCCTGCCGACCTGCCGCAGCAAGTGGCGGACCTCACCGGCGGCACCGGCGCGCGCCTCGTGTTCGACCCGGTCGGCGGCCCTGATGCCGCGAAGCTGCTGCGCGCGCTGGCCACGAACGGCACGTTCTTCCAGTACGGTGCGCTCGACACGCGCGACATCCCGGTTCCGGTGATGGACCTGCTCGCACGCCACCTGACGCTGCGCGGCTACGAGCTGTTCGAGATCACCGGCGACGCGCAGCGGCTCGAGCGCGCCAAGCGCTTCATCGTCGACGGGCTCGCGGCCGGCGCGCTGAAGCCGCTGATCGATCGCACGTTCGCGTTCGACGACATCGTGGAAGCGCATCGGTACATGGAAGCCGGTGCGCAGGTCGGGAAGATCGTCGTCACGGTGTGAACGATGCGAGGCGGGCGTGCCGCTTGTCTGTAAACAGCGGCACACCCGCCCCCCCGTTCAGCTTTCGAAATACCGCGGCCGGTCGATATCGGCCAGCAGCCCCGGCTGCGTCGGCGCCCAGTCGAGCGATGCACGCGTGCGCTCGCTCGTGGCCGGCGCATCCAGCCCCGCGAACATCGCGAACCAGCCGAAGTGTTCGCCGGCTTCAGCCGCCGTTTTCGCGACGACCGGCACGTTCAGCCGCCGGCCGATCACTTCCGCGATGTCCCGGAACCGCACGCCGGTATCGTCGACCGCGTGATAGCGCGCGCCGGCCGCGCCGCGTTCGATCGCGAGCCGATAGACGCGCGCCGCATCGAGCCGGTGCACGCCCGGCCAGCGGTTGCCGCCATCGCCGAGATAGGCCGATACCCCCTTCTCCCGCGCGAACGCGATCAGGCGCGGCACGAAACCGTGATCGCCGTCGCCGTGCACCGACGGCGGCAGGCGCACGACCGACGCGTGGACGCCGCGCGCTTCCAGCGCGACCGCGGTCGCTTCGGACGCACGCGGATAGGTCGACGACACCGGCACGTGCGGATCGTCCTCCGTCGCCGCGCGCCCGGGTGCGACGAGCGCGAGGCCCGACGTGACGACCAGCGGCCGCGCCGAGCCCGCGAGCACCGCACCGATCGTCTCGATCGCGCGGCGATCGAGCTCGCAGTTCTGCGCGAAGCGCGAGAAGTCGTGATTGAATCCCGTATGGATCACCGCATCGGCGGCTTCGGCGCCGCGCGTGAGGCTGTCGAGATCCTCCAGCGACCCGCGATGGACATCGGCGCCCGCCGCCGCGACCGACGACGCGGCCGCATCGGACCGCGCGAGACCGAGCACCGAGTGCCCGGCAGCAACGAGTTCGGCCACGACGGCAGCGCCGACGAAGCCCGACGCTCCAGTAACAAAGACACGCATGTTCAATACCTCCGGATGGCAGGGAGGCTTACTATCTGTCGATCGCCGCGTACGGTGAAGTCGTGACGGTTTACCGGTAAACGAACTAACAGGCTATGGCTGACGCCCCTGACAACCTGCTCGGCGCATACCTTCGGGCCCGCCGCGAGAAACTCGACCCGGCCGCGCTCGGCCTGCCGGCCACGCGCCGCCGCACGCCGGGCCTGCGGCGCGAGGAAGTCGCCCAGCGCGCGCACGTGAGCACCGCGTGGTACACGTGGCTCGAACAGGGGCGCGGCGGGGCGCCGTCGGCCGACGTGCTCGAGCGGCTCGCGCGGGCGCTGCTGCTGAACGACGCCGAGCGCGAGCATCTGTTCCTGATCGGCGTCGGCCACCTGCCGGAAGTCCGCTATCACGCGGCCGACCATGTGTCGCCGCGCGTGCAGCACGTGCTCGATTCGCTCGACGCGAGCCCGGCGATCGTGCGCTCGGCGACGTGGGACGTCGTCGCGTGGAACGACGCGGCAGCCGCGACGCTGACCGACTATGCGACGCTGTCGCCGGAACGGCGCAACATCCTGCGGCTCATCTTCGTCGATCCGCACGTGCGCGGCGTGCAGGCGAACTGGGAACGCGTCGCGCGGTTCGCGGTGGGCGCGTTTCGCGCCGACGTCGCGCGCGGCGGTGCGACGCAGGCCGTTCAGGCATTCGTCGACGAGATGCGCGCGGCGAGCGCGGAGTTCGACGCACTGTGGCGCGACCACGATGTCCGCTCGCACGAAGAAGGAACCAAGGAGATCCACCATCCTGCCGTCGGGCGCATCGCGCTCGAATACTCGGCGTTCGCGGTGAGCGGCCGGCCCGACCAGACGCTCGTGATCTTCACGCCGGAAACGGCGGCCGATCGCGCGCTCGTCCGGGCGCTGGTGGCCGCGCGCGCGCAAGCGCTGGCCGAGCAGATGCCCGTCGCATGACGGCGCGCGTTTCATCGGACGAATGTGCCGTCGCGCCGTATCGCCCACCGCCGCCAGCGGCCCCCGGCTGCCCCCGCCGCCCCGCTGCGCCCCATCGCATTCCGCACTGATTCCCAGTCGAATATTTAATTTTCACCTGACGTAGCGCGCGCTTACCCTTTCGGCATCGCATCACAGGGCCACCGGCCCCTCCCTGGAGCATTCCGATGTCCGACCCCGGCACCGCGCAAGCCGTCCACCGCCCGCATGCGGCGTCCGTGCCCTATGGCGCGCTAGCGCTGCTGGTGCTGGCCGGCCTCAATCTGCGCCCGTTCCTGACCGCGTTCGGCCCCGTGCTCGACGTCGTGCGCGCCGACACGGGCCTCGGCTTTCGCGCGGCCGCGCTGCTGACCACGCTGCCGTTCGTGCTGATGGGGGTCGTCGCCGGGGTCGGCGTCGGGCTCGCACGGCGCGTCGGCGAGCCGCGCGCGCTGAGCGTCGCGCTGGTGCTGATCGCGGCCGGCTGCACAGCGCGCCTGTGGAGCGACGGCAGCGCGGGCCTGATCGGCACCGCGATCGTCGCGGGCGCCGGCGTCGCCGTGATCCAGGCGCTCGTCCCCGGCCTCGCGAAACGCTGGTTCGTCGACCGGCTGCCGCTCGCGATGGGCCTCTACTCGGCCGCGCTGGTCGGCGGCGGCGCCTTCGGCGCGGTCGCGAGCCCGTGGCTCGCCGTGCAGGGCGGCTGGCATCTCGCGCTCGCCGTGTGGGCCGTGCCCGCGCTCGTCACGCTCGCGCTGTGGCGGGCGAAGGCGCCGCGCGACGCCGTGCGCGCGACGGCCGTAGCGGCCCCGCTCACCGCGTTCGCCCGCATTCCGCGCGCATGGCAGCTCGCGCTGTTCTTCGGGCTCAGCAACAGCGGCTACGCCAGCCTCGTCGCGTGGCTGCCCGCGTTCTACCGCGGCATCGGCATGAGTCCGCAAGCGAGCGGCAACCTGCTCGCGTGGATGGCGCTGTTCCAGGCGATCGGCGCGCTCGCGATGCCGATGCTCGCAAAACGCTCGCCGGACCGCCGCGTCGCGCTGTGGCTCACGCTCGCGCTGCAGGCGGCCGGCTTCGTCGGGTTCGCGACGCTGCCCGCGGTCGCGCCCTGGCTCTGGGTCGCGAGCGTCGGCCTCGGTCTCGGCGCCTTCTTCTCGATGAGCCTGATCGTCACGCTCGACCACCTGCCCGATGCCCGGCTCGCCGGCGCACTCGCCGCGTTCGTGCAGGGCATCGGCTTCCTGACCGTCGCGGCGAGCCCCTGGCTGATCGGCTGGCTGCGCGACGCGGGCGGCGGCTTCGCGATCGCGTGGTGGATGCATCTCGGCGTGATCGCCGCGATGGCCGCGCTGAATGCCGCGTTCGCGCCCGCCGGCTACCGGCACAGCATGGTGCGCATCACCGGCGCTGCGCGCTAAAGCCCCCTTCGAATCCGGACGTTTCGCCGGCCGCTTGCGGCGCGACGTCCAGCCGCCCGCGCATGGCCGGGCGCGGGCGGTCACGCCCATCGGCCGCTGGTTCGCTGCACGACAAACAACATCAATCGGTATTGGAGACAGACATGAAAAAGCTCGTTCTGGCCGTTGCGCTCGCGCTGACGGCCGGCGCCGCCGCCGCGAAAGGCCCAGCAGTGCTGCGCCTCGGCGTCGACCCCAGCTATGCGCCGTTCGAATCGCTCGCGCCCGACGGCAAGCTCGTCGGCTTCGACATCGATCTCGGCAATGCGATCTGCGAACGGATGAAGGTGCGCTGCGTGTGGGTCGAGAACGCGTTCGACGGGATGATCCCCGCGCTGAAGGCGCGCAAGTTCGACGGCGTGCTGTCGTCGATGAGCGTGACCGAGAAGCGCCTCGCGCAGATCGCGTTCACGGACAAGATCAACAACGTGCCGCCCCGCCTCGTCGCGCGGCGCGGCTCGAATCTGCAACCGACACCCGAATCGCTGCAGGGCAAGAGCGTCGGCGTCGAGCAGGGTTCGACGCAGGAGACTTATGCGCGCACGTACTGGGAGCCGAAGGGCGTGATCGTCCGCACGTACCAGACGCAGGATCTCGTCTACCAGGACCTGCTGTCCGGGCGGCTCGATGCGTCGCTGCAATCGTCGGTGCAGGCCGACCTCGGTTTCCTGAAAACGGCCAAGGGAGCGAACTTCGAATTCGCGGGGCCGCCGCTGCATGACCCGAAGACGCTCGGCGTGGGTTCGGCGATCGGCGTACGCAAGGATGACGACGCGCTGCGCACGCAGATCAACCAGGCGCTTGCGAGCCTGATTCAGGACGGGACGTACCGGCGGATCGCGAAGAAGTATTTCTCGTTCGACATCTACAACTGACGGGAACGAACGGACAATGCAAAGCGGTATCACGCATGCGTGCGCGACACCGCTTCTTCGTTGACCGAATGATATCGACTACGCCGCTCGCTGCAACAGGTCGGTGGCGAACGACTTCGCGTGCGCGACGGCTTCCTGCGCGTCACCGAACACACCGAGTTCATCCCAGTGTTCTTCGGCCGCGTACGTTCCCTTCACGGCGAGCGCCCGCTGAACGCTCAACTGCGCGGCGTATTTGCCGTCCTGCAACGGCCGGGCCGTTGCAACCACCTTGTGCGGCGGGCTGGCCCGCTCCGGCTGAACCAGTTCGACGGCGCCACCGGCCACGTCGACATACATCAACTCGTTCCTGGTGTTGCAGTCCGGGCAGTAGAAACACCACCCCGCGTCCTCTTGACGGGGCCTGACCTGCCCGCGAGCCAGCACGGCGCGGCATGCAACGTTTTCGCAGATGAACGGCATGGCAGTCTCCGAAGTTGTTTGTCGGAAATCCTAGCATGTCCGTCCGCCGTCAACCACCGGCATCGGCGAGATTGCCTTGCGGTCGATCAGGTTCGGGCGCGCCCGCCCCTGGCACGGCTCGCACGCAGATCGACCACGCGCTCGCAAGCCGCTCGTCAGCCGGGATACACTGTCTGCCCGCCCCACGAACCAAGCCATCCTCCATGTTGATCCGCGTTGCTACGCCGTCCGATGCCATCCCGCTTGCCGAACTGAAGCGCGACACGTTTCGCGAAACCTTTCTGCAAGACGGATTCAATATCGACTACCCGCCGCACGATCTGGCTGCGTACGAAACCCAGGCCTACTCGGTGGAAACGGTCACGGGCCAGCTCAACGATCCCCAGTGCCGCACGTGGGTCGCCGAAAGCGACGACGGCCGGCTGGTGGGGTATGCGCACGCGGGGCCGTGCAAGCTCCCGCACCCGGAAGTTACCGACGGGTCGGGGGAGATCCATCAGATCTACCTTCGGCGCGGTACGCAAGGGACCGGCGCCGGGCGCGCGTTGTTCGATTCCGCACTGGATTATCTGGCAACGGAACGCCCCGGCCCGGTGTGGCTCGGCGTGTGGTCCGGCAACGCGAAGGCCATTGCCTTCTATGAGAAAGCCGGATTCAGGAAGGTCGGCACGTACGATTTCAAGGTCGGTGAAGCGACCGATCTGGAGTTCATCTACCGTCGTTGACGCCATGGATCGAGAACCGGTGCGATTGACACGCTCCGGCCGATCGCGCTACCTTGCGTTCATGCAGCGCGATCCGATTCCCCTCGCAAGCGTCACGACCACGACGACCATCGCCAACGGCGGGTCGTCCGGAATGCGCACGCGGTAATCGTCGCGGTTGCATGCACCAGGAGCCCCGCCGCCAAGCGACGGGGCTTCTCGCGTTTACGGCGCCCCCGCTTGTTCGTCGGCATCACGCACACCAGCCAGGAGTCGCCATGAACGAAGTCGATCGTCAAAGCCGCAGCCAAGAACGCGAGGTGCTGCTCGTCATCTCGATTCAAACCCTTCCCGGCAAGCGTCACGAGCAGATTGCCGCCTATGAGCGGCTGGCACCCACGGTTCGGGCAGAACCAGGGTGCCTCCAGTACGACCTGCATCCCGTCGTCGGCGACGAGAACGGCTTTGTGCTGATCGAGCGCTGGGCATCGGCGGATGCGTTGGCCGCGCACGACATGACGCCTCACATGATCGCCAACGATGCGCAAAGCCCGACGTTCCGGGCTGCGCCGGCGAAGGTGGTGCGGCTGGCACCCGGCAGTCTCGCTTGAGCGGAACACGAGCCGGCCCGAACCGGGCCGGCGTTGCGGAACGGTCGCCGTATGCCGGCTGCCGCGTGCCCGCTCAGTAGCGGCTGCGCCCCCACAGCGTCTCCGGCTCTTCGAGCAAATGACGCAACCCGCTGCGCTCCAGCATCGTTTCCGACACCTCCACGACGCGCTCGAGAATCGCCTCCTCATCGACCGACAACACGCGCCGATCCTCCATCAGCACCCGTCCGCCGACCATCGTCATGCACACGTCGGCCGCGTTCGCGAAGCACGTCACGCGATACACCGGCATGTTCATCGGCATCATGTGTGGCCGGAACAGGTCGACGAGGATGATGTCGGCGAGCTTGCCGGCTTCGAGCGAACCGACTTCGTGATCGACCGACAGCGCCTTCGCCGCGTCGATCGTCACCATCTCAAGCACCTTGCCGTGCGGCAGCACGTCCGGGTCGCGGAAATGCCGGCGGTGGTAATGCATGCACTGCCACATATGGCGGAACATGTCGTAGCCGCGATCGGGCGCCGCGCCGTCCGACGCGATCGCCACCGTCACGCCCGCATCGATCAGCTCGGGCACCGGGCAGCGCCCGATGATCGACATGATCGCGCTCGGGTTGTGGACGATCGCGGTGCCGGTCTCGACGCATGCCGCGATGTCGTCGTCGGTCAGGTCGATGCTGTGCGACATGAACGACGTCGGGCCGAGCAAGCCGAGCTCGCGATGCGCGAACGCGAGCGTGCCCGCGCGGTGGCCGTCCTGCGTGAACGTCAGCCCGCGCTCGCGCGCCAATGCGCCGTAGCGCGCGGCCTGGTCGCGGAAATCGCGCTCGTACTGCGCGAGTTCCGGGTCGTGCTCGGGCCCGTACACAGGCAGCGTGAGCGCGATGCGGATCCGGCCGCCGGCATCGCCGTGGCATTCGTCGATGATGCTGTTGCACACTGCGTACATCGTGTCGAAGTCGATGTCGCGCGTGTCGCTGCCGTCCGGCGTGTGGCGCGTATAAGCACGCGGCGCGGGCGGACGCGACGGGCCGACCGCGACGATCGAGCGCGTGCCAGTGCGCACGACCGCATCACAATGGCGCCGTGCATAGACCGGATCGTCGACGCGCATGATCGAGTTGCCGCCGCCGAGCAGCGACACGCCCGTCGTCACGCCGGCCTTCAGCCGCTCGAGCGCGGCAAGGTGCGATTCGGTTTCCCAGAACGCCTCGTCCGATGCGCGCGTGTAGATCGCCTCGGCCGCGGCCGACCACGCGTCGCCGTCCGCGCCGCCGATCGTGCGCAGCATCGCGTGGCCCGCATGCGCATGCGCATCGATCAGGCCCGGCAGCACGGCCTTGCGACGCGCGTCGATCGTGCGTGCGGCGCGGTAGCGGGCCTGCAGTTCATCGGTGCCGCCCACGGCGACGATACGATCGCCTTTCACGGCAACCGCGCCATGCTCGATCACGCGCCGCTGCGGGTCCATCGTGATCACGCAGCCATTCGCGATCAGCGTGTCGATCGCTTCGCGGTTGTCCGCTCGGTTGTTCTCGATAGTCATCGCACAGTGTCCTGTTGTCGTTCGTTCGATTTCATTGCCGTCCAGCCGTCACGCGGAACCGACCGGCGCTGCAGCCCGCGCCTTCAGCCTGCGCTGCCCCGCGCTGATCACGATGAACACCACCGCATTCATCGCGAGCGCGACGAGCCCGGGGTTGATCGACGTCAGCGTGGTCGACGCGCCGGGGAACAGCGACGCGAGCGTCACGCCATAGTAGTTCGTCATCGCGATCACGATCGCGCCGGCGGCGATCCCCGCGAACGCGCCTTCACGCGTGCCGAACGGCCGCTTCAGGAAGCTCGAAGCAAGCATCGGCACGAGCTGCGTGAGCAGGCTCGACGAGAAGATCGCGAGCGTGACGAACGTCGCGCCGCCGCGCAGCACGAAGTAGACGACCACCAGCGTGAAGATCGGCAGCGCGATCCGCGCGACGCGCGTCACCTCGCGGTCGGTCGCGTTCGGCGCGAAACCTTCGCGGTAGATGTTGCGCGCGATCGTCGTCGACGCGTTCAACATGATCAGCGAACCCGGCACAAGCGCGGTCAGCAGGCCCGTGCCGCCGACGATGCCGACGAACCATGCGGGAAACGTCTGCTTCACGAGGCGCAGCAGCGCGAGATCAGCCTGCGCGCCTTCGAGCCCATGCACGGTCATCACGGCCGCGAAGCCGACGAGGAACAGGAACGCGATCAGCACCTGGTACAGCGGCATCAGGATCACGTTGCGACGCAGCGCGCGTTCGTCCTTCGCGACGTAGATCGCGGTGAACCCGTGCGGATACAGGTAGTAGCCAAGCGACGTGAGCAGGATCGTCGAGTTGTACCAGCTCAGGTTGAAGCCGTGCGCGGGCATGCGCAGCAGTTCGGGATGCGCGGCGTCGATCTTCGCGAACATCGCGCCGAGGCCGCCGTAGTAATGCATCGGCAGATAGAGGCCGAGGAAGATCGCGATCGCGAGGATCAGCACGTCCTTGAAGATCGCGATGCTCGCCGAGCCGTGGATGCCCGACACGACCATGTACACGGCCATCAGCGTCGCGGCGATCCAGATCGCGGCCGCCTGCGGAATCAGCCCGTACGACATCTCCGATACGATCACGCCGAGCCCGCGCAACTGGATCATCAGCAGCGACACCATCGCGAACACCGCGACGACCGACACTAGCACGCCGATCGCGCGGCTGTCGTACTTCGCCGCGAAGTAATCGGCGAACGACACGAGCCCGCGCGCCTTTGCGTAACGCCAGACGGCCGGCAGCATCCAGTAGCCGATCACGAACGCGAGGCAGCCGTACGACAGGATGTAGAACGCGGGCACGCCCTTGCTGTAGGTCCAGCCGCTCGCACCGAGGAACGAGAACGTCGAAAACGCCTCGCCGGCCATCAGCAGGAACGTGAGCAGCGAGCCGAAGCCGCGCCCGCCGACCGCCCACTGCTCGAGCGTGAGCTTGCGGCCGCGACGCGCCATCACGCCGATCGCGAGCGCGAACACGGCGAACGCCGCGATGATGAGGATCGATGCGTTCATCGCGCGTCTCCCGAGCGGCCGGCGCGGGCCGCGTCGCGCTCGTCGAGATGGAACAGGATCGCAAGGATCGCGGCGGTCGCGGCCATCCAGACCAGGTTCCACACGAGCAGGAACGGCAGCCCGAACAGCAGCGGCCGCACCTCGGCGAGCGAGCCGCCCGTGTACATTCCGACGAACGGCAACGCCGCCAGCAACAGTTTGAGTTTCATGAGTGCCTCCTCCGGAAGACGCGCGTGTGCGTCAGAACATCAGAACTTCTGGCGGATGCCGACCACCACCGCCACCTGCGACATCGTCGTCGATGCGCTGTCGGTGCCGTCGATCCACGCCTGCCCGGCACCCGACGACGCCTTCTGGTAGAAGCCGTTCACGTACACGTCGGTGCGCTTGGACAGCAGGTACTGCACGCCGGCCGATACCTGGTGGTAGTGACCGCTGTCGCTGGCGCGCGCGACCTGCGTATAGGTGTAGCCGGCCGCGGCCATCAGCGCCGGCGTGATCATGTAGCGCAGGCTGCCTTCGTAGTTGTTGAAGCGCAGCGCGCCGCCCGTCGCCTGCCCGAAGTTCGAGCCCGTGTACAGCAGGCCGAGCGTGGCCGGCCCGATCGCATAGCTGCCGCCCGCGCCCCAGATCTGCTGGCGAATCGCGCTCCCGAGGCTCGCACCGAACACCGATTCCGACGCCGGATAGTAGTTGTCCGAAGCAACGGCGCCGCTCGTGCTGACCGCGGGATGGTTCACGCGCGCATACGCGGCGCCTGCGTTGAGCGGCCCGTTCACGTACGTGACGCCCGCGCTCCAGCTGTTGTCGTTCGCGAAGCCGGTCGAGTTCGAGAAGCCGTACACGAGGTTCGCCTGCAGGCCCGCGATCGTCGGCGACACGTACTTCACCGCGTTGTTGGTGCGGAACGTGTTGTTGATGTCGTCGTTGTCGAACGGGTGCGTCGAGTACTGCGCGAGGAAGCTGCTCATCTGCAGCGAGCCGAGGATGTCCTGCGTCGAGTCGTACTGGCGGCCGAGCGTCACCGCGCCCCAGTTCGCGCCGCTCAGGCCGACCCACGCCGAACGCCCGAACATCCGGCCGCCCTGCCCGAGCGCGCCGTTCGCGACGTTGAAGCCGTTCTCGAGACGGAAGTTCGCCTTCAGGCCGCCGCCGAGATCCTCGGTGCCGATCAAGCCCCAGCGCGGGCCCGATTCATTGCCGCCCGTGAATTGCCACAATGCGTGGCCCTTCGCGTTGTTCGTGTAGGTCACACCCGCGTCGACGATCCCGTACAGCGTCACCGTCGACTGCGCGTGCGCGGCGCCGGCAACCAGCATGGCAACGGCTGCGCCCACGCCTGCGGCGCCCGTCTTCCCACCCTTCATTCGCACCATCTCCGTCTTCTCCTCTCCAAACCTGTTCATCGATGTGTTGTGTTTTTTTTAGATCCCGCCCATACGCGCCGACCGGGTTGTATAGACAGTCGCTGGATGGTATCCAGCCGCAATCACATCAAGAAATGAAATGTTCAACTGAGCGTCAGTTGAAAATCGAATGGCGGGGAGATGAGCGGGGACGGTGCACCGCTGCAAGAGAAACGAAAGCGCGCATGTCCGCTGGACGCGGCGCGCTTTGCTCAGACGTGAATGGCGTGCGTAAGCAAGCTGACGAAACGGCGACAGGCGATGTGCCGATGTGGTTTTCCCTGACAGCCCGCGCATCGCACTATCGCGGTGCGAAGCGGGCCGATAGCCGACGCGATCGCGGAGCGGCGACGCAACGCCGCCCCTCTCGTCGGGCACACCCGGTTGCAGCGCGCTAGCGCAACCGGTCGACGACCGCGCGCGCCACCATGCTCAACGCATCGCCACGTTCGAGCGCCGCACGCGGCCGTGTCGCTGCGCCTTGCGCGTCGAGCGCGCGCGGCGCGAAGTCCGGCGACGACGAGAACTTGACGATCGTCAGCGCGTGCTTCGGATCGACGAGGATCGACTGGCCGAACCGCCCCGCCGCCGCGACCGAGCCGTCGCCGTCGTTCACCTGGTACCAGTAGTCGCGATACGCATAGCCGTCCTTGCCCGCGATCACGTTGCCCTTAGCGAACAGCGCCGCGTTGTGCGCGGGCTGCAGTGCCGCGCGAATCGTCGCGGCGGACAGCGCACCGCGTGCGCCGCCGAGCCCCGTGCGCACGCGCTCGGCGAAGCGCGCCGCATCGCGCAGCGTCGTGTACAGGCCGCCGCTCGCCATCGCCATCGCATTGCGGTCGACGACGACGTACGCATCGTCTTCCGCGAAATCGCGCCACAGCCACCGCTCGACCAGCGCGCTCCACGACTGTCCCGTCGCGCGCTGCATCGCCCACGCGACGGCTTCCGGCGAGCCGTTCTGGTAGAACCACGTGCTGCCGGGCGCCACGTCCGGCACACGCTGCACGGTCAGCAGGAACTCGGCGATGCTGGCCGGCGCGCCTTCACGGTGCGGCACCAGCCCGACCGCGCCGAACAGGCCGAGATCGGGCGGGATTCCCGGTGCGTACGCGGTCGGCACTTCCATGTCCAGGTTCTGCTGCAGCGTCGCGCCGCCGAACGGCGTGTCGGCGAGTTCCGGTACCGTGCGCGCGAGCGGCGCGCCCGCGTCGAGCACGCCGGATTCGATCATCTGCGCGGCCAGCAGGCCCGTCACCGATTTCGTCATCGACGCCCACGCGTGCGGCTGGTCGGCCCGGAAGCCGTCGAAGTAGCGCTCGTAGACGATCCGGCCACGCTGCACGACGATGAAGCCGTCGGTATGCGTTGCGCGCAGGTAGGCGTCGAGCGTCAGCGTCTCGCCGCCGATCGTCACGGGCAACGTGTCGAGGCCGGATGCCGGCTGCTCGGGCAACGGCATCGGCGAAGCCGCGTGCCGGATCCCGGCCGTCGGCGCGAGCAGCCGCGTATTGCCCAACGCCCAGCGCAGGCGCGCCGGCGTGAACGCGTTGGCCTTGTTGACGACCTGGTCGGCCGGCGGCGGGAAGCCCTGCATCATGCCCGGTGTGACGGCGTCGAGTGCAGCGGACGCAGCGGGCGCGATCGCGGCGAGCGCGAGCCCGCCGGCCAGCACGAAGGTCTCGGCCAGCCGGCGAGTGCGCCGGGTAGCGGTAAAACGTCGATGAATTCGCATCGAATCATGTCTCGTAGTGGAAGGAGGACGAACGTGTGCCGGCAATCACGGCTGCTGGCCGTCGATGCGCAGCAGGTTCGACACCGACACGACCCCGTCGACGCGCCGCGCAACCGCCGCCGCGAGCGTCACCTGGTTCGTATCCGTGACCGAGCCGCTGAGCGTCACGCTGCCGTCGCGCACCCGCACGAGGATGCGCGTGACGTTCAGGTTCTTCGTGCGCGCAAGCGCCGTGCTGACACGGCGTTTCAGCTTGCGATCGGCTGCCTTGCGTTGCGCCGGCGACAGGTCAGCTGACGCAGGCACCTGCGCCGATGCCTGCACGGCCGCTTCCGCCGATGCCTGAATCGCCGCGCTCGCGGCGTCGGGTTGCGCGTGCGCGGCGACGGTCCAGCATGCCGCCGTCAGCAGCGCCGCGATCAGTCGGGATGAAGTACGCATGATCGAATCACACTCCTGAAAAATCGTTGAAAAAACCTCAGAACTGCGTCATCAGCCCGATCGACACACCGGTCGTCGCGCTCGCCCCGCGCCGCAGGTTCAGCGCCGCGATCGTCGCCGGATCGCGCATGTACGCGCCGGTCATCCCGTTGCGGTCGACCTCGACATACAGCTCGGTGCGCTTCGACAGGAAGTACTCGGCGATCGCGTAGGTCGTCAGCTTGTGTCCGTCCGCGCCCGACACGTTGCCGAGATTGCGTGCGCGGTCGTAGACCGCGGCCGCGCTCAGCTGCACCGACGGCAGCGGCTGCACGACGATGCCGAACGACGGGATATCGTCGCGCCGCGACCGCGCGCCGGCCTTGTTCGCGCTGACGTTCAGCGACGCGTAGCTCAGGTAGAAGCGCGCACGGCCGAGCTGCAGCGTGCCGCCTGCCTGGATCGTCTGCGCCGACTGCGAGCCATCCGGGCTGTACGTCTTCGCATACGACACGCCGCCCATCAGGTCCGAATACGTGTACATCGCCGCAGTCGAATAGCTGGTACCCGCATGCGAGCTGCCCGCTACGCCGCCGGGCGAATAGTTCGCACCGAACCGCAGGCCACCCACCTGCCCGAGATACTTGATCGTGTTGTTGAAACGCGAGTCGAGCGTGAAGAAGTTGCCGTCGAACTGCACACCCGGCTCGACCGCGAGCGATTGCCCGCGTCCGCCGAGCGGATCGAGCGCGATACCGAGGTCTTCCGCGACGTTGAACTGGCGGCCGAATGTCAGGCCGCCGAAATCGCCGGCCAGGCCGACATACGCGGCCTGAGAAAACAGCGTGCCGGACGTTTTCAGCGCACCGGTGCCGCTGTTGAACGCGCCGTCGAGCACGAACAGCGCCTTCAGCCCGCCGCCCAGATCCTCCTTGCCGCGAATGCCGAACTCGTTGCCCGCGATGATGTTGTTGTTGAACCCGACCTGGCTGCCGCCCGGCAGCCCGTTGACCCAGCGCACGCCGCCGCCGATCCGGCCGAACAGCGTCACGCTCGACTGCGCGTGCGCGCTCCCCCACAGCGCGCCGATCAGCGCCGCCGCGATCATCTTCTTCATGTCTCCTCCTGCCGCGTCGTCGCGCGGCGTATCGTGGTACTGCTCCCGTCGAAAGGCGCCGCTGCCCGGCTGGCGGGCCGTACGCCGAATGCGATGCAATGCGAAACGATGTGCGCGGCAGGCGCTAGCGGCCGCACGCGCCGACCGGCGGCGCAGCGCACTCCGTGTCGCCCGCGAGGCGCCGCAGCGAACGCTGCGGATCGAGGCACCAGGCGCCGAGCACCCCGCAGACGATCAGCACGACGCCGCACACGACGCTCGCCTGTTCGAAGCCGCGCGCGACCGACGCGCCGCTCGCCTCGATCAGCATCCCGGTGACGACCGGCGCACCGAGGCCCGCGAGCGACGCGAAGCCGTTGCTGAGCGCGAGCACGCCGCCGCGCTGCGCGTCCGGCGTCACCTCGGCGAGCATCGCGGGGCCGATCGAGTACATCGTCAGCGTCAGGCCGCTGCCGACCGTCAGCAGCACGAGCTTCGCCGCGCGCGGCAGCTCGGGCACCGGCAGCATCGCCAGCATGGCGCCGGCGATGGCGAGCGTGACGGCGATGAACGTGCCGCGTCCGTGCCGCGACGGCATGCCGCGCGCAAGCAAGGTTTGCGACAGCCATGCCAGCGCGAGACTGAGCGGCGACGTGACCGCGACGAACAGCGCGAACATGCGCCCCGCTTCGTGCGGCCCGAAGCCGAGCCCGAGCTGCAGGTAGGTCGGCATCCACGTGAGCGTCATCGCGAGAATCCAGTTCGCCGCGAAATGGCCGAGGAAGTTGCCGAGCACCGTGCGGTCGGTCAGCAGCCGCCCGTACGGCACGCGTTCGCCGCCCGACGCGCGCGGGCCGCGCGACAGCGTGCCCTCCTCGCCGGCCACCGCCCACGCGAGGCACCACACGGCCCCGAGCACCGCCAGCACCGCGAAGTTCGCGCGCCAGCCCCAGTGCGACGTGACGACCGGAATCGCGAGCCCCGCGATCAGCAGGCCGAGCGCGCTGCCCTGGTGCAGCAGCGCGACCGGGAGATTGCGCCGCGTATCGGGAAACCATTTGTAGATCGCGTGCGTCGCGACCGGCGACGCCGGCCCTTCGCCGATGCCGAGCAGCACGCGGCACGCGATGACGACCCAGATCGAGCTGGCGGCGAGCATCGGCAGTTGCAGCAGCGCCCATGCGGCCGCCATCGCGAACAGCAGCCATTTCGCGGGCCAGCGGTTCGCAGCGATGCCGCCCGCGACCGCCGCGACCGCGAACAGCCAGTTGAGGCTGCCGCCGATCACGCCGAACTGCGTCGGGCTCAGATGCAGGTCGCGCATCATCGGCACCGACACGAGGCCGAGCACGACCTTGTCGAGAAAATTCACCAGCATCATCAGCGCGAGCATCGTCGCGATGGACCACGCCCGTCCAGGGCGGTACTGCGCACCATTCGTCATGGCTGTCTCCTGTTTATTTATCGTCGGCGGCCGGCGGCGTCGCGCTATCCGCCGCCGTGCTCGCCGGGCGCCGGCACCCGGTCGTCACCGTCCGGCAGGCCGAGCGAGAACTTCACCGGGAAGCGCACCGCGAGCGACCGGTCGGCCGCCACCTCGCGGGCGACGCCGCGGGCGCGCACGTGCGGATCGTCGAACACCGCGCCCGCGTCGGGCACGCACGACACCGGCAGCCCGAGTGCGCCGAGCACGCGCATCCAGTCGTCCTGCGTGCGGGTCGCGAAGGTCGCGCGCAGCAGCGCGCCGAGCGCGTGCCGATGCTGCTGCCGGCCCGCGCGCTGCGCGAAGCGCGGTTCCCGCAGCGCCGGATACGCATCGCCGAGCGCATCGGCAAACGCGGCCCAGAACTTGTCCTCGAGCGTCGCGAGCACGATGTGCCGGCCATCGGCGGTCTCGAACAGGTCGTTGTCGGGCATCACCCAGCGCGCCGCGTCGGGCGTATCGCGGCCGGTGCGCAGCGCCCACGCGGCCGGTGCGGTCCACGCGAAGATCGCGTCGTGGATCGACACGTCGAGATGCTGGCCGACACCGCTCGCGCGGGCGCTCATCACGGCGACCGCCAGCGCGAGCGCGGCGTGCAGCGCGGCCGCGTGATCGGCCAGCCGCACGCGTGGCCGCGAGACGGTGTCGTGCAGTTGCGCGGGCACCGACCAGTAGCCGGCATCGGCAAGGAAGTTCAGGTCGTGGCCGGGACGGTTCGCATACGGGCCGTCCTGCCCGTAGCCGCTGATCGAGCACAGCACGACGCGCGGGTTCGCGTGCGCCAGCACGTCGTAGCCGAGCCCGAGCCGCGCCATCACGCCGGGCCGGTTGCCTTCGACCACCGCATCGGCGTCGCGCACGAGATCGAGAAAGCGTGCGCGGCCGTCGGGCGTCTTCAGGTCGAGCACGATCGAGCGCTTGCCGCGGTTGAACTGCGCGAACGTGTCGGCGCCGAACTGCCGCAACGCGTCGCCGCCCGGCGGCTCGACCTTGATCACGTCCGCGCCGAGCTGGCGCAGCAGCGCGCACGCATGCGGGCCGGGCAGCAGCTGGCCGGCATCGACGATCCGCACGCCGCGCAGGCACGACCAGGCGGGCCCATCGGCATCGGGATCGGCGGCGGGCCAGGCGTCGGCCGCGTCGTCGCGGGTCGTCATGCGCCGCCTCCCGCGCCGGCCGGCTCGAGAATCGCCTTCGCGATCGTGTTGCGCTGGATCTCGCTGGTGCCGGTCAGGATCCGGAACATCCGCAGCTTGCGGAACGTCTGCTCGACCGGATGGCCGCGCGTGACGCCGACGTTGCCGTGGATCTGCACGGCCTTGTCCGCGACCTCGAAGCAGCGCTCCGACACGTACAGCTTGCAGGCGGCAGCCGTCATCCGCAGGTCGGCGCCCGCATCGGCGAGCGCGGCCGTATGCGCAATCATGCTTTCGCATGCCCACAGCGCGGCGGCCATGTCGGCGAGCATGTGCTGAATCGCCTGGAACCGCGCGATCGGGCCGCCGAACTGCCGGCGCGTGCGCGCGTAATCGAGCGACGCCCGGTACGCCGACATCGCGAGGCCGAGCATCGTCGGGCAATGCAGCAGCCGGTTCACGTTGATGCGCGACATGCCGAGCCGGAAGCCGTTGCCGACGCCGCCGAACACGTTCTCGCGCGGCACGCGCACGCCGGAGAAGCGGATGTCCGCGTCGATATGCTGGCCGGACATCGGCACGTACTCGTGCTGAACGCTCACGCCGGGCAGGTCGAGATCGACCAGCACGGCCGTGATCTGCGGCGGCGTCGCGGTGGCGTCGGTCACGCACATCACGATCGCGAAATCGGCGAACGGCGCACCGCTGATGTAGTGCTTCGTGCCGTTGATGACGAGCGAATCGCCGTCCTCGATCGCCGTCGTGCAGATGCTCATCGCGTCCGAGCCCGAATGCGGCTCGGTCAGCGCGAAGCACGTCGATTTCTCGCCGCGCATCACCGGCTTGAAATAGCGGTCGAGCTGCGCGGGCGTCGCGTACTTCAGCATGTTGCCGACGCGCGGCGGGCCGCCGAGTTCACCGAGCACGTGCGGCGCGAGCGCTGCGCCGCTCGCGGCGAGGTCGGCCTTCAGCGCGCACACCTCGGCGATCGACAGCCCCTGTCCGCCGATCTCGACGGGCAGGCTCGCGGTATAGAAGCCGAGCGCGGCCGAGCGTTGCCAGACGCGGCGCAGCACGTCGCGCGGCCACACGCCTTCGGAGTCGAGCCGCAGCTCGCGCTCGATCGGACGCAGTTCGTCGTCGACGAAGCGCAGCACGGCCGCGCGCAGCGCGACGAATTCAGGGCGTTGCAGATGATCGAACATGGCGAATTCCTTCAGTTGACGCGGCGCGCGACACCGCGCCAGTACTGCTCGCGCACGAGCTTGCGGGCGACCTTGCCGTTCGCGTTCTTCGGCAGCTCGGCGACGAAATCGATGGAACGCGGCAGCTTGTAGTCGGCCAACTGCGCGCGGCAGTGCGCGACGAGATCGTTCGCCTGCGCGTCACGGCCGCCACGCAGCACGACCACGGCCTTCACGGCCTCGCCCCACTTGTCGTCGGGTACGCCGACCACGCACGCCTCGAGCACGCCTTCGTGCCGGTAGAGCGCCGCTTCGACTTCGGTCGGATACACGTTGAAGCCGCCCGAGATGATCATGTCGTGCTTGCGGTCGACCAGATAGATGAAGCCGTCACGATCGGTGCGCGCGAGGTCGCCCGTGTGCAGCCATCCGTCGACCAGCACCTCGCGCGTCAGCTCCGGCGCATTCCAGTAGCCCTGGAACACGTCCGCGCCGCGAATCACGATCTCGCCGATCGCGTCGCCTTCGACTTCGCGCCCGTCGGCATCGACCACCCGCACCTCGGTTTCGCCGAGCGGCCGGCCGCACGACGCGAGCCGCTCGCGGTCGTGCAGCAGCGCGTACGCGTGATCGGCGATGCCGAGCCGCGTGACGCCCGACGTCGATTCGCTCGCGCCATAGCCTTGCGACAGCACGGGGCCGATACGCGCCCATGCTTCCTCGATGCGCGCCGGCGCCATCGGCGCCGCGCCGTAGCCGAGCACCTTCAGGCTGCGCAGGTCGGCCTGCGCGAGCTCGGGCGCGTTCAGCAGCATGTTGACCATCGCCGGCACCATGAACGTGTGCGTGATGCGCTGGCGCGCGACCTCGGCGAGGAAATGCGCGGGCTCGAACGCGTCGAACAGCACGAGCGTCGCGCCGCAGAACAGGTACGGCTGCATCAGCATCCCGGACGCATGCGTGATCGGGCCGATCAGCGCAAGGCGATCGCCGGGCTGCGCGGGGCGGTCCATCCCCAGCACGATCTTGCGCAGCGACGCGAGCCGGTTGCCGTAGCTCTGCATCGCGGCCTTGATGCGCCCCGTCGAGCCGGACGAGAAATGCAGCACGGCGAGATCGTCCGGCGCCGGCAGATAATCGGGCGGCGTATCGCTGCCCTTCGCGACCAGCGTGTCGTAGTCGAGATAGCCGGCCACCGCGCCGCCGATCGACACGAACCGCTCGACCGACGCGAAGCCCGGCGAGTCGGGCGTGTAATCCGTGTAGCCGCGCCCGCCGATGAACGCGGCCGGCGCGCAGTTGCCGACGACGTCGGCGGCCTCGGCCGCCGTGAAGCGCGGATTCAGCGCGGCTTTCACGAGGCCGGCCTTGTAAAGCGCGCATTCGATCTCGACGAGCTCGATGCAGTTGCGCGCCTGGACGGCGATGCGGGTGCCGGGCGCGAAGCCGAGGCCGCGCAGCGCATTCGCGAGCCGCGTCGAGCGCTCGTCGAGCTGGCGGTACGTGACGGCGCGGTCGCGGTGGATCACGGCGGACTGGCTGCCCCAGTAGCGGGCCGCGCGCCGCAGGAAGTAGGCGAAGCTCAAAACGATTCTCCTGGTCGAACAGTGCCGCCAGTCTGTAAGATGCCCAGGCATCACCACAATGCATTACCGGATATAAAGTCATAACTGACAGGAATCCCCCAATGGACACGCGCGATCTGGAGTACCTGCTGGCCGTCGAGCGGCACGGCAGCATCGGCAAGGCCGCCGAGGCACTGGGGCTATCGCAGCCGGCGCTCACGAAAGCCGTGCAGCGGCTGGAGGCGCAAGTCGGCGTGACGCTGTTCGAGCGCACCGCGAACGGGATGACGCCGACGCCGGCCGGCGCACGCTTCGTCGCGCGTGCGCAGCGGATCGCACTCGAATTCGACGACGCGATGCAGGAGATGCGCGCGATCCGCGGCGGCGAGCAGGGCGTAGTGCGGATCGGCTACTCGCCGACCGTGCCCAATGCATTGGTGCTCGGTGCGTGCCGGCAACTGATCCGCGAACGGCCGGCCGCGCGGCTGCGGCTGCGCTGCCGGCTCGCGCGCGAACTGCTCGACCTGCTCGCGGCCGGCGAGCTCGATCTCGTCGTCGCGCCCGAACCGCAGCAGCAGGACGACGGGCTCGACACCATCGCGCTGTTCGACGACCGGCTGACCGTTCTCGCCGATGCCGCCCACCCGCTGCAGCGCAAGCGCGGGCTCACGCTCGCGGATCTCGCCGATCAGGAATGGCTGCTGCCGGAAGCGACGATTCCGGTGCGGCACCGGATCGACGACGCGTTCCGCGCACGCGGCCTGCCCGCGCCGCGCCTGCGCATCGAGACCGATTTCGGCAACACGTCGCTGCTGCAGCTGTTGCGCGGCACGCCGCTGCTGTGCGTCGGCGGCGCGGATGCGCTCGACCAGGTGACCGGATTGCGCGCACTCGACCTGCGGGCCGGTGAACTCGAACTGGACCGCCGCATCGGCGCGATGCATCGCGCGGGCGCTTACGTGCCGCCGCTGGCGCAGCGGATGATCGCGCTGCTGCGGGAAAGCGTGGGGTAGGCACGGGAAAGCGCCGCGACCATCATCAGCGGGAGTGATGTCACTCCCCTTTTTCTGCGGATTTGACCGGGGGCACGGTGCCGACAACACTAGGCCGCAGTGCTGCACAGACGGCACGCGCCTGCCGCCCCCTTCAGAGTCCGCCATGGTTCCGACCGACATCATGCAATCCCCGAGCGCCGTCCGGCCGCTCGCCGACCGGCAGCTGCGCCGGATCGTCATCGCGTCCGTCGCCGGCAACGCGATGGAGTGGTACGACTTTTTCGTGTACGGCACGGCCGCGGCGCTCGTGTTCGGCCATGTGTTCTTCCCGCCCGGCGCATCGCCGCTCGCGGGCAGCCTCGCCGCGTTCGCGGCCTTCGCGCTCGGCTTCGTCGCGCGGCCACTCGGCGGGATCGTGTTCGGCCACGTCGGCGATCGCTACGGGCGCAAGGCATCGCTCGTGTGGACGCTGCTGATCATGGGCGCATCGACCTTCGCGATCGGCCTGCTGCCGACCTATGCGCAGGTCGGCGTGTGGGCGCCGGCCGCGCTCGTCGTGCTGCGCCTGCTGCAGGGCATCGCGTCCGGCGGCGAATGGGGCGGCGGCGTGCTGATGATCAGCGAGAACGCGCCGCCGGAACAGCGCGGCTACTACGCCGCGTGGAGCCAGCTCGGCGTGGGCGGCGGCTTCGTGCTGTCGTCGGCCGCGTTTCTCGCCGCGCAGGCGCTGCCGGACGACGCGTTCCGCACCTGGGGCTGGCGGTTGCCGTTCCTCGCGAGCATCGCGATCTTCGCGATCGGCATCTATATCCGCCGCCATCTGCCGGAAAGCCGCGACTTCGAGCAAGCCGGCAAGCGCGGCGCGCACACGCACCTGCCGATCGTCGAATGCGTCCGGCGCCATCCGAAGGAAATCCTGCTCGCAATGGGACTGCGCGTGGCCGAGAACGGCGGCGCTTATATCTTCCTCGCGTTTTCGCTCGTCTACGGCAAATACGTCGGCATCCCGAACGGCGTGATGCTGACCGGCGTGATGATCGCGATGATCGTCGAGATGGGCGCGATGCTCGCGTGGGGCCGGCTGTCCGACCGGATCGGCCGCAAGCCCGTGTACCTGATCGGCGCGCTGAGCCTCGTCGCGTGCGCGTTCCCGTTCTTCTGGCTGCTCGATACGCGCGTGACGCCGCTCGTGTGGCTCGCGCTCACGGTCGGCACGGCGGTGAGCCACGGCGCGATGATCGGCACGCTGCCCGCGCTCGTCGGCGAGCTGTTCAGCACCGAGGTGCGTTACTCCGGTGTCGCGCTCGGGCATGAAGTCGCGTCGATCTTCGCGGGCGGGATGTCGCCGCTGATCGCGACCGCGCTGCTCGCGCGCTATCACGCGTCGTGGCCCGTTTCGCTGTTCCTCATCGCGCTCGGCCTCGTGACCGTCGCGACGCTGTGCGTGATGCGCGAGACGCGCGTCGCGCCCGACATCGGCACGCGCGGCGATACGGTGTGAGCGTGCTGCACGCTGCGGCCGCCTCCGTTCCCGTGCTCTTGCCCACGGATGTCGGACACACCGGCTCACGGTGCCACGTGCGCGCTTTCGTGGCACCGCGAACGCGCGCGGCCGCGACGTCCGGGCTAATCGCGCAGGTGGAGCCGCCCGCCGTCGAACACCGGCGCCAATCCCAGGTGATCGAGCAGCCGCGCGAATTCACCGAGCCGCTGCCGCATGTACGCGGGCACGTCCACGTCCGCATAGTCGTGGAAGCCGGCACCCGTGCGCACGCCATCGCGCCCGGTTTCCATGTTGCGCACGACGCTCTCGGCCGGCGCGAAGCGCGGGCCGATCTCGCCGGCCAGGTACTTCGACGCGTAGTACAGGATGTCGCAGCCGCCCCAGTCGATGAATTCGAGCAGCCCGAGCACCGCGAAGCGTGGGCCGAAACCGGTGCGGATCGCCGTGTCGATATCCTCCGCGCTCGCGACACCTTCCTCGACCATCCGCGCCGCCTCGTTCATCGCGAGCGCCTGAATGCGCGGCACGATATAGCCTGGCGCCGGCCCGCAGATCACCGGCTTCTTGCCGACGCGTTCGAGCAGCGCGGCGAGCGCATCGACCACCGCCTGGCCGGTTGCGTCGCTGCGGCTGATCTCGACGAGCGGCATCAGCAACGCGGGGTTCAGCCAGTGCGCGTTCAGCACCCGTTCGGGGTGCACGACATGACGCTGCAATTCGGTGACGACGAACGTCGACGTGGTCGACGCAATCGTTGCGCACGCATCGACACGCTCGCCGAGCCAGCGCAACGCGTCGGCCTTCGCGTCGAGCACTTCGGGCAGCGCCTCAAACACGACGTCTGCATCGCGCACGGCATCGGCAGCGCCATCCCGAGAAACGATCGCGATGCGCGCGACGACCGCATCGGCCTGCGCGGCATCGACGCGGCCGAGCGCGACCTGCGCGTGCAGCGGCCTGGCGATCTCGTCGCGCGTGCGATCGTCGAACGCGCGTTGGCCAGCCGCATCGCGCCGCTTGAAGTCGATCAGCGTCACGTCGATTCCGGCAAAGGCAAACACGAGCGCGATCCCCTGCCCCATGCGTCCCGCGCCGAGCACGTGTACACGCGTCACATCGGCGGCCGCGCTCATGCTGATACTCCCGCGACTCCGTTGTCGAGCAGCGCACGCATCGCGTCCTTCGACAGCGCCGCGATGCCGAGCCGCTCCAGCGTGCGTCCTTCCGCATACAGGTCGCGCACCGCGACCGCACTCGCGATGCTCAGCAGGCCCTGCGCAACCGGCGTCGGCACACCGGCCCAGCGCCCGCACGACACGATGAACGACAGCCCGAGCCGGGTGTCTTCGAGCATGTAGCGATGGGACCGCAGATCGATCTTCTCGCGCCAGTCGCCGCTATCGGTCAGCTTGCCGTGCGCGCCGCGCCCGTACATCCATTCGTCGCCTTCGGTCGCGTAGTGATCCGCGAGCGGGAAATGCGGCGCGCGATAGCCGAGCGCTTCGCGCACCGCGATGCGTTCGGCATCCAGCGCGTTCGTCACGCGGCGGATCGACGGCTGCGTGCCTTCGTTGTGGATGTCCCATGCGTCGAAGTGTTCGAGCGGCCCGGCGTTCATCAGGATCAGCGGCGGATGGATCACCGGCCCCGCATTCATCAACGCACCGGACAACGCATCCTCGACCGGCTCGACCGACGGATAGCCCGCGCGCAGCACGTCGAACGCCCAGCCGGCCGCATTCGCGGGAAATACACCGGTCGGCAGACGCGTCGCGTAGGCGCTGATCACGACGTCGTTGTCGCCATGCTTGCGAACGAGGTACGGCAGCGTGCCCGTCTCGGCGAATGCGACGCGCGAACGGTTGCCGGCATCGGCCGCCGCCTGCGCGAACACGAAGCTGCCGAACGTGCCGGGCGGCAGGAACACGACCTGGCCGTCCTCCAGCAAAGGCGCGACCTGCGCGGCGAGCGCGTCATGCGACGTAGCCGGCAGCGGCACCACGACGAGTTGCGCCCCGCGCAGCGCGGCCGCGAGATCGCCAGTCAGGCGGATCGCACCCGGCGCATCGCCGAGCGGCACCGCACGCTTGCCGCGATAGTCGGTCACATTCAGCACGCCAAGCTCGCGCAGCCGCGCATGCGGCTCGCGGTCGCGCCGCCACCACGTCACGTCGTGGCCCTTCTCGAGCAGGTCGATCGCCGCCGCATGGCAGCCGTGGCCGCCGCCCAGAACACATACCTTCATCGTCTTCTCTCGGTGATTGAGTGTTTCCGAAACTACGCGGCCGCCCCCGCCGCGTCGCTTCAGAACGCGCAACGGCACGCCCGTTCGCGCAACGCAATCGCGGCGATGCACATGCCGCCACGCCCGCCGCATCCGCTACGAGGTCCGTGAATGGATATCGCCCTGTCCCGCCATGCGCCGAACCGGCTCGGCATGCTGCACGCCCCCGACGAAGTCGAACGCGCGGTCGCGCACCGGCTCGGGCCGCACCGGATGGCCGCACGCGGCCGCGACCCGTTTCATGCGGAGCTGTACGAAGTGCCGCTGCATCACGGCGCGCTGCTCGAACTCTGCTACGGCCGCGAAACGCACATCGAATTCGGTGACGATGCCGAACACTTCCTGTTCCGGCTGACGCTCGCCGGCGCATGCGAGCTGCAGGCCGGCAGCGCCATTGCGCGCGCCGGCCCCGGCGAGCTGACCGTGTCGTCCCCGGCGCTCGCGAGCCGCCTGAGCACGAGCCCCGATTGCCGCAACCTCGTGCTGCGGCTGGAACGCGGCGCACTCGAACGCAAGCTGCAGGACATGCTGCAGGCCACGCTCACGCGCCCGCTGCAGTTCGATCTCGCGGCCGGCGGTGCCGGCGCGGGCGCCGCGCTGCTGCTGCCGACCTTCGAATACCTGTGCCGGCTCGGCGCGCAGCCGGGCATCGTCACGGCCGCGACGACCTTCGGCGCCGACCTCACCACGTGGCTGATGTCGCTGCTGCTCACGCACCTGCCGCATTCGTACAGCGATGCGCTCACGCGCGGCACGCCGCCGCTGCCGGCGCACGTGCGTCGCGCGTGCGATCACGTCAACGCGCACCTCGGCGAACCGCTCGCACTCGCCGCGCTGGCGGCCGTCGCGGGCGTCGCGCCGCGCACGCTGCAGCACGCGTTCCGCGCGTTCCTGCACACCACGCCGGCCGCCTACGTACGCGAATGCCGGCTCGCCGCCGTGCACGCGGCGCTGCAGCGCGGCGACGCACGCAGCGTGACCGACGTGCTGATCGCACACGGCATCCATGGCTTCGGCCATTTCGCGAAGGCGTATGCGCGGCGTTACGGCCACGTGCCTTCCGTCACCGCGAGGCAACCCCGATGACGCACGCCGCACCCGGCCGCCCGGCGGCCCCGGCCCGCGCCGAATCCGCACCGCACGACAACGACCCGTCCGAACTGCGCGTGCAGGATCTCGATCTCAACTTGCTGAAGACGTTTCGCGCCGTGTACGAAGAGCGGCACGTCGGCCGCGCGGCGCTGCGGCTCGGCGTCACGCAGCCGTCCGTCAGCTACGCGCTCGGCCGGCTGCGGCTGATGTTCCGCGACGCGCTGTTCGTGCGCACCGGCACCGGCGTCGAGCCGACGCCGCGCGCGCAGCGGCTCGCGCTGTCGGTCGACAAGGCGCTCGCGATCCTGCAGGACGTGCTCGACGAAGGCTCGCGCTTCACGCCCGACAGTACGCAGCGCGTGTTCCGCCTGCACATGAGCGATTTCGCGGCGAGCGCGTTCCTGCCGACGCTGCTCGCCGCCTTCGACCGCCGCGCGCCGGGTGCGGTGATCGAGACGCTGCACGTCGACGAATGCCAGCTCAATGTCGCACTCGAATCGGGGCGTATCGACTTCGCGCTCGGGCATTTCGCCGACGCATCGAGCCACTTCCAGCGCACCGCGCTGCTGCACGAGCGCTGCGTGCTGCTGATGCCGCGCCGCACCGCGCAGCACGTCGCGCTGCCCGACGACTACGTGCTCGATGGCGACGCGCCCGATACGCTGCGCTTCGTCGCGGTCACATCGCATCCGCAATCGATGCAGTTGCTGGAACGGCACGGGCTGATGCCGCGCGTGCGCGCGGCGCTACCCGATTTCATGGTGGTGCCCGCGCTGCTGCGGGACGGCGACTATGCGCTGATCCTGCCGGAGACGATCGCGATCACGTTCGCGGCGCGCCAACCGTGCGTGCTGTACGAGATCGCCGGTGCGAGCGAATGGGCCGTCAACGCGTACTGGCACCGGCGCTTCGACGCCGACCCCGGCCATCGCTGGCTGCGTGCGCTGCTGCTCGAACTGTTCAACATCGGCGAGCTGGCGCCGTTCGACGCATGGCTCGCGCCGCAGCCGCCCGCCTGCGCATAGGAAAGCGAACGGCTCGAGCCGAGCAAGCGCGCACCGGCGCGGGCCGGTCAGAACGCCGTGAGAATGCCCGCGACGATCGAAGTCGCGGTCGCGCCCGGCTTGGCGACCGCGACACCGCCACCCGCCGCGCCGTTCACGACGAAGCGTGCATGCGCGCCGTTGCGCACCATCGCGGCGCCCGTGTACAGCACCGTGCGCTTCGACAGCGGATAGTCGAAGCGGATGCCGTACGAATCGGCGTTGCCGTCGCTGTCCGCGACCTTGCGGTAGTGACCGACGCTCAGCAGCAGCGACGCACGCCCGATCGGCACCGTCGCGCTCAGCTCCATGATGTCGCTGTGCGGATACGCGCTCTGGCTGTCGATCGCTGTCGCGACGTCGGGGCCGCCGCGATGGCGCATGTACAGCGCGGCCACCTTCACGACGCTGAAATCGTACGAAATCGCGCCCAGCGTGTAGTTGCCGTTCGCGGCCGGGCTCGTTTCGCCGAGCGCGGACGCAGCCACCGGGCTGAACTTCTGCTGCATGTAGTCGACGTCGACCGACAGGCCGCCGCGCACGTAGTTGAGCCCCGCGCCGTACGTATCGCCGAGTGTCGCCGGCTGGCCGGCCGCGCCGTTGGTGCCGCGTGCGGCCATCGCGCGCAGCATGAAGCCCGCGTAGCGAGGCGACGTGTAGCGCATCGAGTTGCGCACGCGCAGGAACGCGGGCCCGAAGAAATTGTTCGTCGCGTTGCCCCACGCGAGCCCCGCGCCGAGGCCCGGCAGGCTGTACGTGACGAGCGTCGTGTGCAGGATCGTGTAAAGCTCGCCGAACTGCACGCCGCCGAACGGCCCCGTGATGCCGACCCACGCCTCGCGGCCGAACAGTGCGCTGCTGTTCGACAGTGCGCCGCTTGCCGCGTTGAAGCCATCTTCCAGCTTGAAGATCGTCGCGTAGCCGCCGCCGAGATCCTCGACGCCCTTCAGCCCCCACTGCGACGCCCACAGGTTGCCGCTGCCCATGCGCGTCACGTGGTTCGGCCCGGCGTTCGCGTATTCGATCGCGGTGTCGACGCGGCCGTAGAGCGTCACGCTCGATTGCGCGAAGGCGGGCAGCGCCGCGCAGGCAAGCAGCGCGGCAAGCGGTACGGCAAGCCGGTCGGCCCGCCCGTTCGGTTGGTTCATCGTCGTCGTCCCGTAGAGTTTTCGGCGCTGGTCGGCGTCGCGCCGCGTGGCATGAAGCGCGTTCGCCGCGAAGGGCCAACGCTGCCGATCAAAAACGGGCCGAGTCTAGGAACGACAATTTCGGACGTCGACGCAATGCGCTCTATAACGCTTATAGATGCGCCGCATGAGGCACGTGCGCCCCGCCCCACGCGCGCTGCGCGGCGGTCGACGTGCGAGACCCTGGTGTTTTCTTTATCCGGGTCGGTAAATGCCCGTGTGGTGCGGCTGTCACTCCGGCTATGGCGGCCGAATTTGGCCGACTACGCTGCGTCTCCGACACGTGCCCACGCACGCTTTCGCGCCGCGACGGCGCCCGGCCCGCCAGGCCGCTGCCGCGCGTTTCCACCGCCCGCTCCTGGAGAATCCGCATGTCCGCATCCACGGCCCGCGCTGCCGACGGCAAGCGCTATACGTACGAATGGTATGTCGTCGTCATCTGCATGCTCGCGTACGTCTTTTCGTTCGTCGACCGCCAGGTCCTCGTGCTGATGATCGAGCCGATCAAGCGCGACCTGCACCTGTCCGACACGCAGTTCAGTCTGCTGAACGGCTTCGCGTTCTCGCTGTTCTACGCGGTGATGGGACTGCCCGTCGCCTATCTCGCCGACCGTTACGCGCGGCCGCGGATCATCTCCCTCGGCATCGCGCTGTGGAGCGTTGCGACCGCCGCATGCGGGCTCAGCCAGCATTTCGTGCAGATGTTCATCGCGCGGATGGGCGTCGGTGTCGGCGAAGCCGCGCTGTCGCCCGGCGCGTATTCGATGCTCGCCGACTACTTCCCGAAGGAGAAGCTCGGGCGCGCGATCGCCGTGTATTCGCTCGGCTCGTTCATCGGCGGCGGCGTCGCGTTCCTGATCGGCGGCTACGTGATCGCGCTGCTCAAGCATGCGAATGCGTTCACGCTGCCGGTGGTCGGGCAGGTGCATGCGTGGCAGGTCACGTTCCTGATCGTCGGGCTGCCGGGGATCCTCGTCGCGCTGCTGTTCGCCGCGACCGTGCGCGACCCGCAGCGCAAGGGGCTCGCGCAGGATCGCTCGGGCGCCGTGCGGCGCGTGTCGATGCGCGATTCGCTGCGCTTCGTCGGCACGCATCGCGCGACCTTCTCGTGCCACTACCTCGGCTTCTCGTTCTACGCGATGACGCTGTACTGCCTGCTGAGCTGGACGCCCGCGTTCTATATCCGCCACTTCGGGATGACGGCCGTCGAAGCCGGCTACACGCTCGGCATCGTGCTGCTGGTCGCGAACACGGCCGGCGTGTTCTGCGGCGGCTGGCTCAACGACTGGCTGCTGCGGCGCGGCCGCGACGATGCGCCGATGCGCGCCGGTGCAATCGGCGCCGCATGCATGGTGATCCCCGCGACGCTGTTCACGCAGCTCGACTCGCTGCCTGCGTCGCTCGCGATGCTCGTCGTCGCGATGTTCTTCGCGTCATTCCCGATGCCGACGTCCACCGCCGCGATGCAGACGCTCGCGCCGAACCAGATGCGCGCGCAGATCTCCGCGCTGTTCCTGCTCGTGTCGAACCTGATCGCGCTCGGGATCGGCACGACCGTCGTCGCGCTGTTCACCGACCGCGTGTTCGGCGCGCCGACGGCGGTCGGCCATTCGATGTCGATCGTCAACGTCGCGGCGGCCACGCTCGCCGCGCTGCTGCTCGCCGCCGGGTGCCGGCACTATCGCCGCAGCCTCGACCGCGAACGCGGCCTTGCCTCGGCAGCCACGCCGCCCACGGCCGAGGCAGGCAGCGCGATCGCCGCGCGCTGAACACCGGGCGTAATCGGCAGCAATCGGCCACCCGACCATCATCCATCCCGCTGATTCAGGCATCGCTTTTTAATCGATTTGATTTATGCGATGCCCATCCCTATTCTCGATCGCATGACGGCGCGGTATCTGCCGCGCCGCGTTTCCCCTACCCCACGGATTGACCCATGCAAGCGAACCGCCACCAAGTCCGGATCGACGCGCTGATCGACGCGGCCCAGGACATCCGCTGTTTCCGGGTTTCGCGCGTCGACGGCCAGCCATTCGACACGTACGAACCGGGCGCCCATATCGATGTGACCGCGCCGTCCGGCATCACGCGGCAATACTCGCTGTGCGGTGACCCCGACGAGCGCGGCAGCTACCTGTTCGCGGTAAAGAAGGAAGCGCGGTCGCGCGGCGGCTCGCGTTCGCTGCACGACGACGTGCAAGTCGGCGCCGAGCTGTCGATCGGCGCGCCGCGCAACCTGTTTCGTCTGACGGATGACGCGAGCGAGCACGTGCTGATCGCGGCCGGCATCGGCATCACGCCGCTGCTGTCGATGGCCTATGCGCTACGCCAGCGCGGCGTGCGCTACCGGTTGCACTACTTCGCGCGCAGCCGCGAGCACGCGGCCTTCGTCGCCGAACTGTCGGCCGAGCCGTTCGCGTCGCACGTGACGTTCCACTACGGCGTCGAGCCCGACGCGCTCGCGGCCGAGCTGGGCCGCTGCGTCGAATCGATCGACGCGCACGCTCACGTCTACACGTGCGGCCCGGGGCCGTTCATGGATGCGGTCGTTGCGGCAGCCGCGACACGCTTGCCTGAAGATTCGATCCATCTCGAACGCTTCGCGGCGGAACCGGCCGCCGCCGGTACGGGCAACGCCGATGCCGGCGCCGGCCCGGCCGCCGACGGTTTCGAAGTGCGCCTGCAGCGCAGCGGGCAATCGGTACGCGTCACGCCCGACACGTCGATCGTCGACGCGCTCGCGCGTATCGGCATCGAAGTCGACACGTCATGCGGCGAAGGCGTGTGCGGCACCTGCATGGTGCCCGTGATCGACGGCGAGCCCGATCATCGCGACCATTGCCTCAGCAAGGCCGAGCGCGCGAGCAACACGGTGATCTGCTGCTGCGTGTCGCGTGCGCGCTCCGCGGTGCTCGTGCTCGATCTTTGATGCGCGCGGTACGCGCGGCGTCCGTTCAAAACGTCGCACGTCGTCGAATCACCCGACGACCTCGGGCAGCAACGCACGCATCCAGCGCGCTGCCCTCGACCTCATGGGTCACGCGTCGTTGAATCGCTCGACGACCTCGGCCAGCGACGCGCGCATTCAGCGTGCTGCCCTCGTCCTCATGAATCACGCGTCGCAGAATCGCTCGACGACCTCGGCCAGCGACGCGCGCATCCAGCGTGCTGCCCTCGTCCTCATGGTCACGCGTCGTCGAATCGCTCGACGACCTCGCCCAGCAATGCACGCATCCAGCGCGCCGCCCTCGTCCCCATGAATCACGCGTCGTCGAACCGCTCGACAAGCTCGGCCAGCAACGTGCGCATCCACGCATTGCCTTCGTCTTCGTGAAAATGCTCGTGCCAGTGCATCGTCACCGGCGCGGGCGGCAGCGTGACGGGCAGCTCGTACAGGCGAAACGCATTGTCGCGGTTCAGGATCTGCGCGAGCCGCTTCGGCAGCGTCGCATACAGATCGGTGACCGACAGCACGCTCGGCAGCGCGACGAAGTGCGGCACTTCGAGCGCGATGTTGCGGCCCACGCCCTGCGCGCGCAGCGCATCGTCGAGCGCGTGGTGGCTGTGCTCGACCGATTTCACGTTGACGTGCGCGGCGCGCACGAATTGCTCGAGGCTCAGCGCGGCGCCGCTCGGCACCCCGCGCCGGCGGCCCGTCATGCACACGTAGGTTTCCTCGAACAGCACCTGGTGGCGCGTGCACGGCATCAGCTCCGGCAGGTTGCCGATCGCGAAATCCAGCCGGCTCGCGCGCAGCGCTTCCTCGATCTCCTCCACCGGCAGCGGCTGCACGCTCAGCGTCACGCGCGGCGCGCGCTCGCGCAGCGCCTGGCAGATCGCCGGCAGGTACGCCATCTCGCCCGCATCCGACAACGACAGCCGGAACGTGCGCGTGCTGGTGGCCGGGTCGAAGCGCTCCGCATAGCGCAGCGCCACGCGCACCATGTCGAGCGCCTTGCCGACGATGCCCGCGAGTTCGAGCGCGACCGGCGTCGGCTGCATGCCCGAGCGCGTGCGCACGAACAGCGGATCGTCGAACAGCGTGCGCAACCGGCCGAGCGAATAGCTGACGGCCGGCTGCGACAGCGCGAGCCGCTCGCCGGCCTTCGTCAGGCTGCGCTCCTCGACGATCGCCTGGAACACACGCAACAGGTTCAGATCGAGATGATCGACCGATGTCATCGTAGCCTCCATCATTTGCCGTATTTATTGACTGGCCAATTTTAGATCAATTTGACGGATATGTAGTGGAAGACGAGACTGGGTACTCGACACCGCGCGTGACGCGGCCCGATTTCGCGACTCTTTCCCCACGACAACGATGAGCGACATTTCCTACCAGACGATCGACACCAGCGCGTTGCATGGCCTCGCGCAACCCGACCGCATCGCGCCCGCGATGTATCACGATCCCGCGCTGTTCGAAGCCGAGCTCGACCGCATCTTCTACCGCACCTGGATCTGGGTCGCGCACGAAAGCGAGCTGCCGAACCCGGGCGACTTCATCACGACGACGATCGGCCGCCAGCCGGTGATCGTCGTGCGCGACAAGACCGGTGAAATCAACGTGCTGCAGAACCGCTGCCGCCATCGCGGCGCGACCGTGTGCGAGTCGCACAAGGGCAACGCGAAGGGCTTCACGTGCCCGTATCACAGCTGGTCCTACGCGCTCGACGGCACGCTGCGCGCGCTGCCGTACGGCGACGGCTACGAAGGCGTGTGCGAAAAAGGCGACCTGCCGCTCGTGAAGCTGCGCGTCGGCGTGTACCGGGGGCTGATCTTCGCGAGCTTCAACGACGCGATCGAACCGCTCGAGGATTTCCTCGGCGGCGCGAAGCCGTGGATCGACCTGTTCATGAAACAGGGCGCCGGCTACCCGATCAAGGCGAACGGCGAGCACAAGTTCAAGTTCAAGGGCAACTGGAAGATCCAGCTCGAGAACACGACCGACCTCTATCACTTCCCGGTCGTGCACAAGTCGTGGATGAAGTCGATCGACGACGAGACGGCCGCCGCGATCACGAGCTTCATGACGAGCGAGGACGCGTTCTGTCGCGGGCTCGGCAACGGCCACAGCCTCGCGGTGCTGATGCCCGAGCTGATCGACCTCGACGAAGACGACGGCGCGCCGCTGCCCGAGCGCTTCGCGCCGCTCGCGGCGACGCTCGCCGAGCGTCATACGCCGGACGAAGTGCGCCGCATCGTGCGTTCGCTGATGGGCGTCGGCTTCAACCTGAACCTGTTCCCGAACCTCGCGCTGTCGATGGCGTTCTTCCGCGTGCTGCGGCCGATCTCCGCGAACGAAACCGAGATCCGCCACGTCGCGCTCGCGATGGACGGTGGCCCCGACGAAGCGAACCGCGAGCGGCTGCGCATCCACGAGCACTTCCAGGGCCCGTTCGGTTTCGGTAGCCCCGACGACGCGGAAGCATGGGAGCGTGTACAACGCGGCGCGCATGCGGGCCGCGACGTGCCGATCCTCGTGAATCGCGGGCTGAACCGCGAGACGACTGCCGCGAACGGCGAAAAGACCGCGCATGCGACCGACGAGACCGGCATGCGCGAGGCCTACCAGCAATGGCGCAAGATGATGGAGCAACAATAATGGACGACCGCAACGCCCTCTTTTCCGAGCAGACCTTCGCCCGCGCGGTCGAATTCGTGTGGCGCGAAGCCGAGATGCTCGATCGCCGCGACTATCGCGCGTGGCTCGACCTGTGGGATTCGGCCGGCCACTACGTGGTGCCGATCGATCCCGACACGACCGACTTCGCCGCGACGCTGAACTACGTATTCGACGACCAGGACATGCGCGAGAAGCGCGTGCAGCGAATGATGTCCGGCTATTCGGCGTCGGCGACCGACGCGGCGCGCACGGTGCGCACCGTGTCGCGCTTCACGCTGGAAAGCGGCAGCGCCGGCACCGTCGAGCTGAAATCGGCGCAGGTCGTCGTCGCGTACAAGCGCGGCGTCGCGACGCTGTTCGCGGCCGACGTCACGCACAAGCTGCATGTCGATGCGGAAGGCGAGATGCGGATCGCCGAGAAGGTCGTGCGCCTGATCGATTCGACCGAAACGCTCAGCGCGATCGGCTTCCTGCTGTAAGCGGCCGCCGGTTCGCCGTCGCCAACGCAACGGTGAGCCGGTCACCTTCACCTGTGAGCGGCCACCGGTTCGCCATCGCCAACGCGAAGGTGAGTCGGCCACCTTCACCTGTAAGCGGCCGCCGGTTCGCCATCGCCAACGCAAAGGTGAGTCGGCCACCTTCACCTGTAAGCGGCCACCGGTTCGCCATCGCCAGTGCAACGGTGAGTCGGCCACCTTCACCTGTAAGCGGCCACCGGTTCGCCCATCGCCAACGCAACGGTGAGCCGGTCACCTTCACCTTTCCGGACGACCATGCCCACACTCGAAGTTTTCCTGCCCGCCGGCCATGACGAAGCCCGCAAGGCCGAACTGATCGCACGGCTGACCGGCGCGACCGTCGATTCGATCGGTGCGCCGATCGAATCGGTGCGCGTGCTGCTGACCGAATTGCCCGCGACGCACATCGGCCTGGGCGGGCGCAGCGCCGCGGACGGCGCGCCGCCGTCGCTGCCGGTGATCGTCGCGATCCTGATCGCGGGCCGCACGGATGAACAGAAACGCGCGCTGATCGCCGCACTATCGGAGACGAGCGCCAGCGTGCTCGACGCACCGCTGCAAGCCACCCGCGTGATGATCAAGGACATTCCGAACACCGACTTCGGCATCGGCGGCCAGACCGCGCGGGCGCTGGGGCGCTGACCATGCGCGGCGTGCGAGCCTGCCCGCTCATGCGCGACGACCGCCGGGTGGCGGCGGCATCGCGCACGCCCCCGCGACTATGCGCTTGCATCCGCCTTCATCCCGGCGAGCGGCAGCGTCACGCGGCAGTCGAGCCCGCCGCCCTCGGCCGGGCTGGCAGCGATCCGGCCGCCGTGGCGCGTCACGATGCTCTTGCACAGCGACAGCCCGATTCCGTTCCCGCCGGCCTTCGACGACGAGAAACCGTCGAACAGCCGGTCGTGCGCGCCGGCCGCGATACCGGGGCCGTTGTCGATCGCGCGCAACTCGGCATGCCCGCCGACGTTCGCGGTGCCGAGCGTCAGCGTGCGCGGCACACGTTCGCAACCGGCGAACGCCTCGATCGCGTTGAACGCGAGATTCAGGATCACCTGACCGATCAGCACGCGCTCGCAGCGGATCGGCAGCGGTGCATCGGCCTGCACGATCGTCACCGTCACACCGGCCTCCTTCGCGCGCAGCTCGATGAAATACGCGACGTCCGCGAGAATGTCGCGCAGGTCGGCGAGGGCGACGACCGGCTCGCGCTTCACGATGAACTCGCGCACGCTCTTGATGATCAGCGCCGCATGCTCGGCCTGCCGGTCCGCGCTGCGCAGCCCCCAGATCGCGTCGTCGATGGCGCCGCGCGCGTTCAGCCGCTGCACCGCGCCTTCGATGAAGTTGCGCACGGCCGCGAGCGGCTGGCTCAGCTCGTGCGCGATCACGCTCGCCATCTCACCCATCGCGTTGTAACGGCCCGCGTGTTCAAGCGTGCGCGCTTCCGCGCGGCGGGCGTCCTCGATCGCGACTTCATCGCTCACGTCGCGAAACTGCACCAGCAGCCCGTCGAGATCGCCCTCGATCTCGACCTGCCGGCACAGGATGCGCAGCCAGCACGTCGAGCCGTCGCGCCGCACGATCCGGTAGCGCTGCGGCGCGGACGGGTACGCGGACGGCGCATCGCGCAGTTGCGCGACGAGCCGGTCGCGGTCGGCCTCGGAGCAGTAATCGAGCACCTCGCCGAGCGCTTCGTCGGGTGCGAGCCCGAGCACGCGGCGGCCCGACTCGCTGATGAACTGCACGCCGCCGTGCGGCGTGACGACCGCGATGCCTTCGTCGAGGTCCTGCATGAATTCGCGCAGCCGCGCCTCGTAGCGGCGCAGTTGCTGGCGCACCGCCTCTTCCGCGCTGATGTCGCGGAACTGCACCATCACGACGTCGCGCCCGCGCAGCGGCACGTAGGTGGCGGTCGCCTCGGACAACATGTCGACGCCCGTGCGCGACCGGTAGCACCACTCGTACACCTGCGGCCCGTCGACGAGCGCGCGATCCCACGCGCTCACGGCGATCTCGCGCTGGTATTTCGGCTCGGGACGCGTCATGTCCGGCGCCTTCAGCGGCAACAGCTCCTCGACGGAAAAACCGAGCGCGATGCACGCGGCGCGGTTCGCCCACACGATCGCCTTGGTGTGCGCGTCGTGCAGCAGCACGCAGGTCGTCAGCGCGTCGAGCAGCCGGTGGAAATCGTCTTCGTCGGGGAAACTCATGATCGGCTTCGGATGAGGTCGCGCGGCATCGCGCGACCGGAAACCCAACATAGCACCGGCGCGCGCCGCCCGCATCTGAAGATTTCTTTAGTGCGGCACGGAACGTCACCAGTCGCACGGCCCAACGCACCAATTGCTGCGCGTTTTCGGCGTTTCTAGACTGGCTGCATCGTCGTGACCACCCCGCATTCGAACCCCCATCCGCCCCCAGGAGACAGCCATGCCCCACGCCGCCCTCGCCCTCGACACCGCACCGAGCGCTCCCCACGCGGCCAGCGAACCGGCCGCCCGGCTGTCGCCGCTCGACGCCGTGATCGAGACCGTCGCCGCGCGCCGCGAAGAATTCGACCGCCTGTCGCACGTACCGCGCGACGTGATCGCGCTGTTCAAGCAGGCCGGCATCTATCGCGCGGGCACGCCGCGCCGGTTCGGCGGCGATGCGCTCGCGCCGACCGCGTTCCTCGACATGATCGAGCGGATCGCGACCGCCGACGGCTCGGCCGCGTGGGTCGCGAGCTTCGGCTCCGCGAACGTGTATCTCGCCGCGCTGCCGCTCGACACCCAGGCCGAGCTGTATGCGAGCGGCCCCGACCAGGTGTTCGCGGGCGGCCTGTTCCCGGTGCAGCCGGCCCAGCCCGCAGCAGGCGGCTGGCGCGTGAACGGCACGTGGAAATTCGCGAGCGGCTGCAAGGGGGCCGACTGGCTCGGCGTCGGCATCGCCGTGCCGGGTGCGCAGGACGCCGCGCCGAACAAGCCGCGCACGGCCGTGTTCCGCGCCGACCAGGTCGAGATCGTCGAGAACTGGAACGTGGTCGGCATGCAGGGCACCGGCAGCCACGACCTGCGCGTCGACGACCGCTTCGTGCCCGAAGCGTGGACCTTCATGCGCGGCGGCGAGCCGACCGTCGACGAGCCGCTGTATCGCTATCCGACCGTCGCGTATGCGGCGCAGGTGCTGGCCGTCGTGAACCTCGGCCTCGCACGCGCCGCACTCGACGTCGTGAACCGCATGTCGGGTGGCCGGCAGACGACGACCGGCGCGCCGCGCCTCGCCGATCGCGCGTACTACCGCATCGAACTCGCGAAGGCCGAAGCGCAACTGCGCTCGGCGCGCGCATTCTTCTACGACGCGACCGACGGCGTGTGGCAATCGATCCTCGCCGGCAATCCGGTGACGCCCGACCAGGTCAGCCTGTTGCGGCTCGCGGCCACGCAGATCGCACGCGAAGGCGCGAGCGTCGTCGAACGCGCGTACCGCCTCGGCGGCACGGCGGCGATCTATCGCACGCACCCGCTGCAGCGGCTGCTGCGCGACGCGATGGTCGTCACGCAGCACGCGTTTCTCGGCGAAGGCAACTTCGACGGCGCCGGCGCGGTGTTCACCGGCGTCACGCCGTTTCCCGGCTATCTGTAACCCGCATCGACCGAATTGTTTTTGAACACGCATGAAGCCGAAGCGCCGTCGCCGGCCGGTTCATGCGCACCACCGATTCCTCTGGAGAACCTGATATGTCCGATTCGAATCCGCTGCCGCTGCGCGTCCTGTTCTGCTGCGGCGTGTCGCAAAACTTCTTCGACCTGCCGCGCGAGAAGATCGGCGAAGTGTGGCAGGCGTACGGCGCGATGCTCGCCGCCGTCGAAGCGATGCCCGGCGTGCGCGTGCTCGGCGTGATGGATGACGACCGCCTCGTGGTCGGCCAGGCCGACGGCGCACCGTGGACCTTCTACATCATGGCCGACGTCGCCGACTTCGACACGACGGTCGCCGTATGCAACCTGTATCGCACGACGCCGGTCGGCGAATACAACCTGTGGCGCTACGGCAAGATCGAAGCGCGCGTCGGCCGTGCGCTGACGGTGCCGCCGGCTGCGAAGCCCGCGGCGTGAGGCGCGCGATGACCGACCTGTCCCCCGGCCTGATCGATGCGCTCGCGCAGCGCCTGGCGGCGCTCGACGCCGAGCGCGCGGTGCGCGCGACGATCACGCGCTACATGGCGCTGTGCGACGTGCCCGAGGATGCCGGCGACGGCCCGTCGCTCGCCGGTCTGTTCACGCCCGATGCCGTGTGGGAAGGCGTCGGCCCGCAGTATGCGCAAAAGTTCGGCCGCCTCGAAGGCACGGACGCGATCGTCGCGATGCTGGGTCGCTACCTGCCGCCCGATCCGCACTTCTCGGCGAACCTGCACTTCCTGACGTCGGAGTCGATCGAGATCGGCGCCGGCAACACAAGCGCGCGCGGCCGCTGGATCATGCTGCAGGCGTCGCGCTACGCGGACGGCTCGGCCGAGTTGATCGCCGCGCGGCTGACCGTCGATTTCGCGCCGGCCGCTAACGGTTCTGCGTGGCTGATCCGCCATTTCCGCACCGAACGCGTGCTCGACGGCCCGTGGCCGCTCGCAACCGCGCCACGGTCCTGATTCCTGCTCCTTTCCACCGCTTGCTCACGATACCGACCATGACAGGCTTCATCGACACCTTCACGCTCGGCGGCCCCGGCCCCACGATCGCGATCAAGGACACGATCGACATCGCAGGCTATCCGACCCGGGCGGCGAGCCGTGCGCTCGCCGACGCACCTCCCGCCACGCAACACGCGGACGTCGTCCGCCTGCTGCTCGACGCGGGCTGGCAGATCGCCGGCAAGGCGAACATGCACGAGCTTGCGTTCGGCATGACCGGCATCAACGACTACACGGGCACGCCAATCAATCCGCAGGACGCGACGCGCATTCCGGGCGGCTCGTCGAGCGGCTCCGCTTCGCTCGTCGGGCTCGGTACGGTCGATGCGGCGCTCGGCACCGACACGGGCGGCTCGATTCGCGGGCCGGCTGCCTGCTGCGGCGTGGCCGGGCTGAAGCCGACGTTCGGCCGCGTGTCGCGGCGCGGCGTCGCGCCCGTCGACACCACGCTCGATTGCGTCGGGCCGTTCGCGCGCGACATCCGCACGCTGGTTGCGGTGATGGCCGCGATTGCACCGGGTTTCGATCGTACGCAAGCGACAGCCTCTGCCGCAGGCTGCACGATCGCGCGCATCACGGTCGATGCCGATCCGGCCATCGCCGCCGCGCTCGACGCGGCCGTACGCGCGTCGGGCCTGCACTCACACGCGGCCGTGCTCGACGACATGCCGGCGTCGTTCGCCGCCGGGCTCACCGTGATCAACGCGGAAACGTCGCGCGCGTTCGGCCATCTCGTCGAAACCGGCAAGCTCGGCGCCGACCTCGATGCGCGATTGCGTGCGGCCGCAACGACTGCGCCTGCGGCATTGAAAGAAGCCGAAGCCGTACGCGCCCGCTTCACCGCACAGGTCGACGCCGCGCTCGAACACGCGGACGTGCTCGTGCTGCCGACGCTGCCCGCGCTGCCGATCACGCTGCAGCAGGCGCGCGATGGCGTATCGGTGATCGCGATGTCGTCGCTGATCCGGCCGTTCAACCTGAGCGGCCATCCGGCACTCAGCCTGCCGCTGCCGCTCGCCGGTTCGCCGCTGAAGGCCGGTCTGCAGATCGTCGGGCGCACGGGTGCGGACGAGCAGGTCTGCGCGATCGCGGCACACTTCGAAGCGGCACTCGCCGCATGAACCACGATGCGGGCGCGGCGGCATCCGGCACGCGCTCGCGAACCACGGAAGCACACACCATGTCAGACCGAGTCGTCCTCGTCACCGGTGCCGCGCGCGGGCTCGGCGCCGTCATCGCCGAACGTTTTCATGCGGCCGGCTACCGCGTCGCGCTGGCCGATATCGCCGCCGACGCCATTCAGGCGCACGCACGCGAGCTCGACCCGAGCGGCGAACGGGCGATCGCGCTGCCGCTCGACGTCACGTCGAAACGCGATTTCGAAGCCGCGCGCGATGCGCTCGTCGCACGCTGGGGCACGATCGACGTGCTCGTGAACAACGCGGGCGCATCGAAGGTCGTGCCCGCGATGGAGATCACGGCCGAGCAGTTCGACCAGGTGATCGACGTGAACCTGCGCAGCGTGCTGTTCGGCTGCCAGGTGTTCGGCCAGTACTTCGCGACGCGCGGCGCGGGCCGTATCGTCAACATCGCGTCGCTCGCCGGACAGAACGGCGGCTCGGCGACGGGCGCGCACTACGCGGCCGCGAAGGGCGGCACGCTGACGCTGACCAAGGTGTTCGCACGCGATCTCGCCGCCCAGGGCGTGACCGTCAACGCGATCTCGCCGGGCCCGCTCGACTTGCCGATCGTGTATGAAAGCGTCGCGCCGGAGAAGCTGCGCCAGGTGCTCGCGAGCCTGCCGGGCGGCAAGCTCGGGTCGGCCGGCTTCGTCGCGGAGGCGGCCGTGCTGCTCGCATCGGGCGACGCGCATTTCGCGAACGGCGCGTGCTGGGACATCAACGGCGGGTTGTACATGCGCTGAGCGCCAAGCACCGAGCACTGCATGCAACGCCTCGCCGCACCCCGGCAAGGCCCTATCGCGACGACTCCCCGTCGTCGCCCCACACGACCATTACGTCGCGCACAAGCGCGGCGATCGACGTCGCGCCGAGCTTCTCCTTGATGCTCGCGCGATGCACGTCGACGGTCTTCACGCTGATCGACAGATCCGACGCGATCTGCTTGCTGCCCTTGCCGTCCACCACGCCGCGCAGCACTTCCTTCTCGCGCGCGGTCAGCGCATCGAGCCGCTGGCGCAGCTCGCGGTGACGCTGGCTCACCGCATGCCGCTGCTGCGCGAGCCGCAGCGCGCGTTGCACGCGCTCGAGCATCTGCTGCGAGTTGTACGGCTTCTCGACGAAATCGATCGCGCCGTTCTGCAGCGCGCGCACGGACATCGGGATATCGCCGTGCCCGCTGACGAAGATCACCGGCAGCGTCGCGCCGCGCGCGTTCAGTTCCGCCTGCACGTCGAAGCCGCTCTTCTCCGGCATCCGCACGTCGAGCACCAGGCACGCGGGCAGGTTCACGTCGAAGCGCGCGAGAAAATCCGTGGCGTTCGCGAATCCTTCGGACGCGATGCCGACCGATTCGAGCAGCCACGCGAGCGACGTCCGCATGCCGTTGTCGTCGTCGACGATGTATACGATCGGTGCGGGTGACGTCATCGCGGGTGTCTCACTGAATATCGGTATCGGTATCGCACGCGCCGCGTACGGGGCCGGGTGCCGGCGCGTCGCGCGCGTCGTTCGCAGGGAATGTGCGGCACATCATAACGAGCCGAAAACCCGCTGAAAACCCCTTCACGTGCCGCATGACCGCGCAATCCCGATTTTTTTCGCGCGGTGCGCCGCGCATCTAGGTAGAACCTTTAGACGTGTTGGCGAGAACGCCATCTCCATCGTCAATCGTGCGAATGGTCGCCGGCATTTTCGCGTCGTACGCTTGGGTCATCGTCGGCGATCCGGCGCTGCACCGGCAGCGCTACGCGATCGCCGCTTTCGTCCAACCAGGAGCGCCCATGTCTTCCACGACCGATATCCAGCGACCGGCACGCGTCGAGCCGAGCGACGCGCAGAAGGCCTTCCGGCAAGCGATGGCCCACCTCGGCGCGGCCGTCAACGTGATCACCACCGCCGGGCCGCACGGCCGCTGCGGCATCACCGCGAGCGCCGTGTGCTCCGTCACCGACACGCCGCCGACGCTGCTCGTGTGCCTCAACCGGTCGAGCGCGATGCGCGCGACGTTCGAACGCAACCGCCACGTCTGCATCAACGTGCTGCCGGCCGAACACGAGCAACTCGCACGGCATTTCGCGGGGCTCACCGACCTGCCGATGGAGCGGCGCTTCGACCTGCCCGTGTGGGATCGCGGCGAGCAGGACGTGCCCGTGCTGCGCGACGCGCTCGCGAGCCTGCAGGGCACGATCGCCGACATGAAGGAGGTCGGCTCGCATTCGGTGATGTTCATTGAGGCGACGTCGATCCGCGTGCGCGACGACGGCGACAGCCTGATCTACTTCAGCCGTGCGTTTCATCGCGTGTCGCGCACGGCGTGCGTGCGGTGACTGGCGCGTTTGGCGCGTGACTACGCGGCGGCTCGCAACGCACGCTGCCCGGCCGCGAGCGCGGCGCCCGCGAACAGCGTCAGCGCCGAATACACGAGCCCGCGCGCGAGCCCTGCACTATCCGACACCCAGCCGATCGCGACCGGCCCGGCGATCTGCCCGAACGCAAAGACCGTCGTGAACGCGCTGATCCCCTTCGCCCATCCGTCCGGCGGCAGGTTGTGGCGCACGAACGCCGTCGTCGATGCGACGGCCGACAGGAACGTCGCGCCGAACAGCACGCCCGACGCGAACGCGGCCGCCGGATGCACGAACATCGCCGGCATCAGCGTCGCGATGCCGAGCAGCGCGTTGAGCACGGCGAGCGCCTGGCCGCCGCGCATCCGGTCGAGCAGCCCCGACCACAGCCGCGCCGACACGACGGTCGCGACGCCGAGCATCACGTAGAACGCGGCGACCACCGTGCCGCTCATCCCGGCGCCGCGCAGCAGCGCGACGATGAAGGTCATGTAGCCGATATAGCCGACGCCGAACAGGCCGTAGCCGGCCAGCGCGAGTGCGAAGCGCACGGGGCTCGCGGTCGCGGCCGCCGTCGCATCGCCGCGCGGCGCAGTCGGTGCCGCGTGCACGCGCTCGATGCGGCGTGCGGCCGACACGGCCACCGCCGAGAACAGCACGCACGCGAACGCGAGCGCGAACCACGCGGGTTGCCAGCCATGGACACCCTGCGTAAGCGTGGCCGGCACGAGCAGTGACGAAGCGACGATGCCCCACCCCGTGCCGCCGTAGTAGAGCCCGAGCAGCAGCCCCGCATCGCGCGGCGACGCCGATGCGAGCCGCGCGGCCAGCACGCCGCCGCTGATGAAGATCAGCGCGCTGCCGACACCGGTCGCGAGCCGCTGCACGAGCAGCGCATGCATGCCGGACGTGAGCCCGCACGCGGCCATCAGCAATGCGGTCAGCACGCATCCGGCCGCCAGCAGCGAGCCTGCTCGCCAGCGCCGCGACAGCAACGGAAACGCGAGTGCACCGACCAGGTAGCCGGCCGCGTTCGCCGTGTTCAGCGCGCCGGCCTGCGCGAACGTCCAGCCGAGATCGGCCTTCATCGGCGGCAGCAGCAGCGCATACGAAAAGCGCGCGAGGCCGAGCGCGATCGCGCTGCCGAGCGACAGGCGGATCGCGAGCCGCCACGCGGCGATGCGATCGGGATCACGTTCCGGGAAGGTGCCGGTCACGCCGGTGTCCGGCCGCGACGGGCCGGCCTGCTCCGGTTGCGGCGCTGCGCGCATCGCGTGTCTCCTTGGTCGTTCGAAGCCGCGGCAAGTCGTGACGGCGGAACCGGTGTTCCGCACGCGCCAACCCCGACTGTCGAGGCTTCCGATTCTGTCGACGATCATACTTGAGCCGTCGCGGGCCGGCATGCGTTGGCGGCAGGAACCCGGCCGCGGCAGCCGGATCGTCGATGCATCGCGCGCCGCAAGCCATCGCGGGCGCACGTCGGCCGCCTGCCCGCGCTACCCCCGCAATCCCGCGATGAAGGCGGTGAACAACGCGCGTCCCTCGGGCCATTCCGCCAATCCCGCTTCCGTATTCAGATGGCCGCGCGGGCCGAGCAGCAACGGCGTCGCACCCCGCTCGCTTGCCCATGCAATGCCGCGCCCGGCCGGGTCGTACCCATCATCCGAACTGGCGATCGCCAGCACCGGCAAGCCGCCGAAATCGCCCTGCGGCACATGCGCGAACGCCCTGGCCGCAGCCGGAAAGCGCGGGCCGCCCGGATCGGGCACCGCAACGAGCCACGCAGCGCGCACGACGCGCGTCGACGCCGCACGCCAGTGCGCGAACAGCAGGCACCCCAGCGAATGACAGACCACCACCGGCGGCGTCGCGGCTTGCGCAACGGCTTCATCGAGCGCCGCCATCCAGTCGCGCAGGTCGGGCGCATCCCATGACGCCGGCGCCATGCGCGCGGCGCCCGGAAGCGCGGCCTCCCAGTGGCTCTGCCAATGATCCGGTCCCGAGTTGCCGATCCCCGGCACGATCACGATCGTCTGGTCCATCTCCGTCTCCATGAATAAGCGAGTTCGCAGTCTGGCCTGCCGGAAACCGGCCGGGAATGGTAAATCATCGGATATTGAGACAATATGCCGATGAATTAACGGAGCGGGAAAGCGGACATGTCGAACGGAGAGCTCGATCGCCTGGATCTGTCGATCCTCGAGGCGCTTCAGGAAAATGCGCGGATGCCGCTGTCCGAAGTGGGCCGCCGCATCGGCCTGTCGCAGCCGGCCACGTCGGAGCGCGTCAAGCGGCTGGAAGAACGCGGCATCATCGCGGGCTACGGCGCACGGATCGACCCGGCCGCGCTGGGGTTGGGAATGATGGCCATCATCCGGCTGAAGACGACGCACGAACACATCAAGCCCGCGCTGCGCGCGTTCGCGGAGATGCCGCACGTCATCGAGGTCCACCGGATGACCGGCGAGGATTGCTTCCTGCTGAAGGTCCTGGTGCCGACGCCGGGACAACTCGAAACCATCATCGATGCGATTGCCCGCTTCGGCGCGGTCACGACGTCGCTGGTGCTGCGATCCGAGCCGGCCAAACCGCTCGGCAAGGCGCTGCTCGGTTGACACGGGCATCGGGGCCGCTGACGCGCCGCCGATGACCGGCGACGCGTTCGCGCGCATGCAAGGTCACCGCCAACACCACTGGTCGCGGCGATTGAATTCCTGATGAAAAATCGCCGAATGCAATGCACCGCATGAGATTCCGGTCATTGAAAAAAAGCCATCGAATCCGTCATTCGCTTTATCCGTGTTTTAGCGCACGCGACCCGCAAATCCCCCGTGTTTAGCACGTCTCGGCTAAAAACCTTGCAACGCATTGCATTCGTAAATTCCTCAGACTAATATCAACGCCACTCGTCGCGCATTCACGAAATGCGTGATGAGGAGTGGCAACTTTTTAGCCGCGCTTTCATGTTGAATCACTCATGTTCACCACAGGAGAATTGACATGCAGGACACCCAGCAGATCGAATTGCTTGACTGGATGCAGGAAGACACGCACCCCGAGGCCGTCGACATGATGGTCGAGGACGCCGTTGTGCCGTTCGGCACCGCGCTCTGGCCGGTCTGAGCGGGCCACCCGTTCTCGCGGAAGGGCCTCGGCCCTTCCGCCGTTTCCGGAGACACGCATGCTGAACCTGCACCGCGCACTGGGCTTCCACCCCGCGCTGCGCGACAAGCTGGCGCGCGGCGAGTCGGGAAAACTGCTGGTCGGCCATGACACCCGCAACCGCGACATCGCGTTGCGCGCGTTTTCCGCCCTGCCCGATTCGCTCGACGCGACCACACTCTGCCTCGAAAGCACCCCGCCCGCCGATATCGCCGCCGCGCTCGATCGCGCCGATCTGTTCGTGCTGCTGTACGACTCGTCGTGCCTGCCGACACCGTCGCCGAGCGGGCCGCCGTTCCTCGCCGCGATCCGCCCCGCGATCGTCGAGCACTGGAGCAAGTCGGTCCTGTTCAAGGATTACGGCCCGCATCTCGACGAGGCATTCGCCGAATCGCTCGACGACATCGCGGCGCGCAACGGCCGGCTGATCGCCGCGGCCGCGCGCGCATCGCAGATCCGCTTCATCGATGAAGCGGGCAACACGCTGACGGGCTCGCTCGCGCCGGACCAGAAATGGACGAGCGTGGACGGAATGGGCAACCTCGACGTCGTGCCCGGCGAGATCGCGACGCACGTCACCGATCTCAACGGCTCGGTCGTCTTCAGCGGCACGTTTCTCGGCACCGTGCCGTTCGCGATCAAGTACAAGGTGGCCGAGCAGCTCGCCACGTTGCGGGTCGAGAACAGCATGATCGTCGGATTCGACACGGACAACGATGGCTTCCGCCGCGATTTCGCCGCCTATCTCGACCGGCATCCGAATCACCGGCGGATCGAGGAATTCGGCATCGGCACGAACCTCGGAATTCGCGGGCTGTACGGCCGCAACGCGGGGTTCGAGGAACGCCATCCGGGCCTGCACCTCGGGCTCGGCGGCGGCGAAAACGGCAGCCATCATCTCGACCTGATCTTCGCGCGCGGCACGCTCGCGCTCGACGACCGGATCGTGTTCGACGGCGCGTTCGCCGTCTGACGAAGCGGCCGCGTGCTCAGGCTTCGGCGGCCGCCGTGTCGCCGAGCCACTTGTACATCACGAGGCTGTCGACGAAGCCGAGCCGTGCATGACGATACGCACGCGGCAGGCGCCCGACGATTTCAAACCCGAGCTTCTGCCACAGCGCGACCGCCACCTCGTTCGTCGACACCACCGAGTTGAACTGCATCGCGAGGAAACCGCGCTCGCGCGCGACCTGCTGCGAGTGCTCGCACATCAGGCGCGCGACGCCGCGGCCGCGCGCGGCCTCGCTCACCATGTAACCGCAGTTGCTCACGTGATTGCCGGGGCCGCCCGCGTTCGCCTTCAGGTAGTACGAGCCCAGGACCACGCCGTCCTCTTCGGCGATCCACGTGCACAGCGGCGCATCGAGCCACAGTGCGCGCGCCGCTTCCTGTGTCGGCGCCGCATCGAATGCATAGGTTTCCTGAGCGGCGACGATGGCGCGGTAAGTCGGCCAGAAGCGCGGGAAATCGTCGTCGGTCATCGGGCGAATCGTGATCATGCGGAGGCTCTCGTGATGGGAATGTCGGCGATCGTACCGTGATTCAGGAACGGCCGCTGTCCCGTTGCGCCGCGCTGCGATACGCGCCCGGCGGCACGCCGTACCAGCGCTTGAACGCCTGCGAGAAGCTCGACAGGTCGCTGAAGCCGAGCCGCTCCGCGACTTCCGCGAGCGACAGGCGCGCGTCGCCGAGCAGCGTCTCGGCCATCGCGCCGCGCGCCTGCGCGAGCAGTGCGCGGAACGTCGTGCCCTCCTCCTGCAGCCGGCGCTTGAGCGTGCGCGGGCTCGTGTTCATCAGCCGCGCCATGTCCTCGAGCGAGAACGGCGCGTGGCCGGGCGTCGCGCTCAGGTACTGGCGCACCATCTCCGACGTGCCCACGCGCGCGCGCCGCGCTTCGAGCAGCTGGCCGCACATCTGTTCGCACATCGACACCGTCAGCGGATTCGCATGCGGCAGCAGCCGGTCGAGAAACACGCGGTCGAACGCGAGGCTGTTCGCGCGCGCCGAGAAGGCAGGCTCGACGCCGGCGATGCGCGGCACCGGCATGGTCGGCGTGCGCGCCGCCTGCACCGAGAAGCGCGACAACGCGAATGTGTCGTCGCCGATTTCCTGCAGCAGCACGGCCGCGGCCGTCATGTCGCGCTCGACGAGAAAGCGGCTCAGCGTGCCATCGAGTTCCGGCGCGCCGAAATTGAGCATGCACGTGCCGCCTTCCTCGCGGTACGTGATCATCGTGAACGCAAAGGTGAGCGGCAGGAAGCGCAGCGCCAGCGCGAGCGCGTCGCGTGCGGTCGCGCTGGCGATCAGCCCGTAGCCCCACACCCCGTACGCGGAGAAGTGATAACGCTGGCCGACCTCGAACCCGAGGCCCGGCGCGCGCCCGAGCGCACGCAGCAGGTTGCCGGTCAGCCGCAGTTCCTGCGCGGCCGTCACCTCGACCTTCGGATCGTCGAGCTGCGCGTCCGCGAGGCCCGTGCCGGCCAGCAGCGTCGTGTGCGGCACGCCGCGTTCGTCGCCGAAATCGACCAGCAACCGGGCGCTGGCCGGACTCCGGGTGAAATCCCAGAAGCTCATGCGGAGAAACCCTCGAAGCGCCGATTTGGCCCAAATACTAAAGCAATTGTCCCGAAGCAGCATTGGTGTTTTCCCATGCGGCCAGCACCATCGGCGTCATCCAGTCGTCATCCGAACGACGCCATCGCCCTCCGGAGGAGACACCATGCGACCGAGTCGCCCGACCGATCCCGCAGCCCGCTTCGCATGCCGGCGCGACGCTTTCGCCGCGTTCGCCGCGTTCGCCCGCGACCCCGCCTCGCCACTCGCGCCCCGCCTGCCGCGCACCGGCCGCTCGTGCACGCTGCCGCGCCCCGCTTGACCCATCGACCCTCGGAGGACGAATCCATGAGCAAGACTTTCGACTACATCGTCGTTGGCGGCGGTTCGGGCGGCAGCGTCGTCGCCGGGCGGCTGACCGAGGACCCGGCCGTGACCGTCTGCGTGCTCGAGGCCGGCGGCCGCGGCGACGGCACGCTCGTCAACGTGCCGACCGGCGCGGTCGCGATGATGCCGACCCGCATCAACAACTGGGCCTTCGACACGGTGCCGCAGCCGGGCCTCGGCGGGCGCATCGGCTACCAGCCGCGCGGCAAGGTGCTGGGCGGGTCGTCGGCCATCAACGCGATGGTCTATATCCGCGGCCATCGCGTCGACTACGACGGCTGGGCCGCGCTCGGCAACGAAGGCTGGAGCTACGACGACGTACTGCCGTACTTCCGCCTGAGCGAGCACAACGAGCGCTTCGACGATGCGTGGCACGGCCGCGACGGCCCGCTGTGGGTGAGCGACCTGCGCACCGGCAACCCGTTCCATGCGCGCTACCTGGAAGCCGCGCGGCAGGCCGGCCTGCCGCTCACCAACGATTTCAACGGCGCGCAGCAGGAAGGCATCGGCATCTACCAGGTCACGCAGAAGCACGGCGAACGGTGGAGCGCGGCGCGCGCGTACCTGCTGCCGCACGTCGGCCGCCGCGACAACCTGACGGTCGAGACGCATGCGCAGGTACTGCGCATCCTGTTCGACGGCACGCGCGCGATCGGTGTCGAGGTGCGGCAGCGTGGCGAGGTCCGCACGCTGCGCGCGCGGCGTGAAGTCGTGCTCGCGGCCGGTGCGCTGCAAACACCGCAGTTGCTGATGCTGTCGGGCGTCGGCCCGGGCCGCGAACTTCGGCAACAGGGCATCGCCGTGCACGCCGACCTGCCCGGCGTCGGCCGCAACCTGCAGGATCATCCGGATTTCATCTTCGGCTACCGCACGCGCAGCGTCGACACGATGGGCGTGTCCGCGGGCGGCGGCCTGCGCATGCTGCGCGAGCTGGCGCGTTTTCGCCGCGAACGGCGCGGCATGCTGACGTCGAATTTCGCGGAAGGCGGCGGCTTCCTGAAGACGCGCGCCGGGCTCGATGCGCCGGACATCCAGCTGCACTTCGTCGTCGCGCTCGTCGACGATCATGCGCGCAAGCTGCACACCGGCCACGGGCTGTCGTGCCACGTGTGCCTGCTGCGGCCGCGCAGCCGCGGCTCGGTCACGCTGAACAGCGCCGATCCGCTCGCGGCGCCGCGCATCGATCCCGCGTTCTTCGACGACCCGCGCGACCTCGACGACATGGTCGCGGGCTTCCGCCTCACACGACGGCTGATGGAAGCGCCGGCACTCGCCGGCTGGACCACGCGCGACCTGTTCACCGCGAACGTCAACACCGACGATGAAATCCGCGACGTGCTGCGGCGGCGCACCGACACCGTGTATCACCCGGTCGGCACATGCCGGATGGGGCACGACGCGCTCGCCGTCGTCGATCCGCAACTGCGCGTGCGCGGCCTGCAGGGGTTGCGCATCGTCGATGCGTCGGTGATGCCGACACTCATCGGCGGCAACACCAACGCACCGACGATCATGATCGCCGAGAAGGCCATCGACCTGATTCGCGGCGTGTGCCGCACGTCCGCACAACCGCAAGGCGAAACCGTCAGGACAGCGACGGATCTCAATACCGTTCCTGCCCCGTGCGCCGCGCACGATACCATCCAGCCCGAGGAAACCCGCCATGTTGTCGCCTGATACCTCTCGCGCCGCCGAATCCGCCGCACCGCTTGCGGCGATCATCATCGGCGCCGGCTTCGCCGGCATCGGCATGGCGATCGCGCTGCAACGTGCCGGCATCCACGATTTCGCGATCGTCGAACGCTCGCACGACGTCGGCGGCGTGTGGCGCGACAACCGCTACCCGGGTGCCGCCTGCGACGTGCCCTCGCACCTGTACTCGTTCTCGTTCGAGCCCAATCCCGCGTGGTCGCGCGTGTTCGCGCCGCAGCCGGAAATCCATGCGTACCTGCAGCATTGCGCGCGCAAGTACGGCCTCGCACGCTACCTGCGCTTCGGCGCCGAAGTCGCGCACGCACGCTACGACGAAACCGCCGCGCTGTGGCGCGTCACGCTCGCCGACGGCACGACGCTCAGCGCCGCCGTGCTCGTCAGCGGCACCGGGCAGCTGAGCCGCCCCGCGATGCCCGACTTGCCCGGCATCGACACGTTTCGCGGCCGCGCGTTCCACTCCGCGCACTGGGATCACGACTATTCGCTTACGGCCAAGCGCGTGGCGGTCGTGGGCACCGGCGCGTCGGCGATCCAGTTCGTCCCGGCGATTGCTGGCGACGTGAAGCAGCTGGTCGTATTCCAGCGTTCGCCGGCCTATGTGATGCCGCGCCCCGACCGCGCGTACCGCCCGTGGGAGAAGGCGCTGTTCCGCCGGCTGCCGTGGGCGATGAAACTGCATCGCGCATCGATCTACCTGCGCTACGAATCGCGCGCGATCGCGTTCACGCGTCTGCACAAGCTGATGAAGGTCGCGGTCGGCCGGCCGTTCCACACACTGCTTGCACGCGATGTGCCGGACCCGGCGTTGCGCGCGCAACTCACGCCCGACTACCCGATCGGCTGCAAGCGCATCTTGCTGTCGAGCGACTACCTTGCCGCGATGAGCCGCGACAACGTCGAGCTCGTCACGCAGCGCATTCGGCGCGTGACGGAGGACGGCATCGAGACCGTCGACGGCGTGCACCATCCGGTCGACGCGATCGTGTACGGCACGGGGTTCGCGGCGACCGAGTTCCTGTCGCCGATGCACATCACGGGCCGCGACGGGCTCGACCTGAACGACGCATGGCGGCGCGGCGCGCAGGCGTATCTCGGGCTCACCGTGCCCGGCTTTCCGAACTTCTTCATGCTGTACGGCCCGAACACCAACCTCGGCCACAACTCGATCGTCTACATGCTCGAAAGCCAGATCGCGCACGTGATGCGCTGCCTGCGCACGATGCGGTGCGACGGTGCGCGCGAGATCGACGTCGACGCGCGCCGCTACCGGCGCTTCAACGTCCATGTGCAGCAGCGGCTCGAAGGATCGGTGTGGAGCAACTGCAAGAGCTGGTACGTCGACGCGTCGGGACACAACAGCACGAACTGGCCGGGCTTCACGCTGACCTACCGGTGGATCACGCGCTTCACCGGGATGTCCGCCTACCGCTTCACGCATCCGTTGCCCGAGTCGGTCGCACCGGCGCGCGACGTGGTGATCGCGCCGCCCGCCGGCCGGCTGGAGGCACTGACCGCCGCATCGCTGCGCGGCTTCCTGCGGCTGGCCTTCCGGCCGCTGATCGGGCCGCCGTTCGGCGCGCGCATGCAACGCCGCGTCGTCGCGCTGCTGTCGCCGCTGATGCCGGGTACGGGCGGCACGCTGCGCTACCGCACGTCCGCGCATCGCGTGCCGGTCGAAGTCGTGGCGCCGAAACGCGGCGACGCGGGCGGCGCGATCCTCTATCTGCACGGTGGGGCATTCTGTCTCGGCGGCCCACATACGCATCGCGGCGTGACGACGCGGCTCGCAAATGATGCGGGCCTGCCGGTGTGGGTGCCCGACTACCGGCTGGCCCCCGAGCATCCGAGCCCGGCCGCGCTCGACGATGCGCTGGCCGTCTACGACGCGATGCGCGCGCAGGGCCACGCGCCGCACCGGATCGTGATCGCCGGCGATTCGGCCGGCGGTGCGCTGGCGCTGGCACTGGCCATCGCGCTGCGCGAGCGCGGCGAGCCGGCCGCCGCCGCGCTGCTGCTGATCTCGCCCGTGACCGATCCCGCGCTCGGCGGCGAGACGCTGGCTTCGCGCCGTCATGACGATCCGATGATCCGTCGCGGCTGGCTCGAACAGGGGCTGCGCTGGTACCACGGCGCCGGTTCGGCTACGACCCGCGGCCCGCTCGACACCGACCTGCGCGGCCTGCCGCCGATGCTCGTCCAGGCCGGCGACCAGGAGGTGCTGCTGTCGGATGCGCAGCGGCTGGCCCGTCATGCGCAGGCCTGTGGCGTGCCGTGCCGGCTGGAGGTTCATGCGGCGCGCTGGCATGTGTTTCATCTGCAGGCGTTTTACCTGCGGTCGGCACGGGAGGCGTTGCGGACGCTGGCGGGGTTTGCGGCGGAGCGGGTGGCGGCGATGGCGTGACGATGAAACAGTCATGCGCCGCGATCGGGGCCGTGGTTCGCGGCTTCCCCGATCGGGCGCACGGTGCACGCGCCGTCACCCGGCCCGCTTGCCGCGAAGCGACACCGTCTTGCAAAAACCGGCTGTTTATTTTTTTCCGTCGCATGCGGCCGTCATGATCTCCCGCAAGCCCTGGCGCGCCGCCGGGGTTTCCCCCTCGAGGAGACATCATGAAAAGAAGGCACACCCTCAACACGCTGGCGCTGCTCTGTTGCGTCGGCATCCAGTGCGCGACGTCGGCGTTCGCCGACGAGCCGAAAAAGGTGGCGTTCGTCGACACCGGCAACACCGGGCGCAGCGTGATGGCCGAAGCGATCGCCGGCCAGTTGATCGCGCAGCGCCACGCGCACATCGCGGTGATCTCACGTGCGGTCGACGAAGATCCGTATGACGAAAAGCCCGAAGAAAACGGCGTGATCCTGATGAAACGCCGTGGCATCGACACGTCCGCGCATCGTTCGGTGCAGTTGAACGCCAACGACATCAAGCATTCCGACGTGATCCTGACGATGACCGACAAACACAAGGAGAAGGTGCTCGCGCTCTATCCGTCGGCCGCCGGCAAGGTGTTCACGCTGGCCGAGTATGCGTCCGGAAAGCACGTCGACGTACCCGACGCGTGGGGCAAGCCGATCGATTTCTACGAATCGGTCACTGCGCAGCTCGACACGTACATCCCGGCGGCGCTCGACAAGATCGCGACGGCCGCGCCGGCGAAGCAGTAATGTCAGGAGGCCTGTCGGCTCGCCTCGCGCGACGCGCCGGCACCGACAGGTTTGCTGTTCACGTTGTTCCCCTACACCCCCGCCACCGCGCGTGCCCCTCACCGGGCCATTGACTTTGGCCATCCGGCCGAATCGTCACCCTGCGCACCGGATGAAAGAATGATCTTCGTCCGGGAAGCCGGCTTCGCGGCCTGACATCCCGCACTTCGAAGGCACCGTATGCGCAGCAACGCGCATGCGGTGTCGTGTGTTGCCCCCACTCGGCAATGGGCGCACGCCCCCGCGCGCACCACCCGGCAGCTCGCACGACCACGCCATTCACCTTACTTCCTTTTTGTAGCTTATAAGTTACAATGCTCTCCAAGTTCGAACTTCTTCGCTATCGGCGCGACGATGGTCGCGAGCCCTTCACCGAATGGTTGAACGCCGTGCGCGACAAGCTTGCGCAGGCACGGATTCGCGAACGCCTGCGCCGCGTGCAGACAGGCAACTTCGGCGATTGCGAGCCCGTCGGCGAAGGCGTGATCGAACTGCGCGTCCACGTCGGCGCCGGCTATCGCGTGTATTTCGGGCGGTACGGCGGCGCACTGGTGCTGTTGCTTTCAGGTGGCGACAAAAGCAGTCAACCCGACGACATCAGGCGCGCAAAGGAACACTGGTCGAACTGGAAACGGAGGCAAACATGACCAAGCTCAAAGGTGCGGTATCGCACCACGACGCGGAAGTCGCCGAACTCGGCGCCGACCGCGAACTCGCGGTGGCCTATCTGCGCGTCGCGATGGAGTCGCTCGACGATCCCGACAACCGCGCGGCCGGCCTGCTCGCGCTGCGTACGGTCGCGGAAGCGTACGGCGGGCTCGGCGCCGTCGCGGCCGAAGCCGGCATCAGCCGCGAATCGCTGTATCGCACGCTCTCGCCAAATGGCAACCCGACACTGAAAACCCTGCTCGCGGTGCTCAAGACCGTCGGCCTGCGCCTGTCCGTCGTCCCTGCACTGCCGGCGCACGCGTAAGCGGCACACCACCCGCTCACGGCCGAACCATCCACACCAGCAGCATCTCCGCCGGCGCGTTCGTCATCCCCGCCGGCGAACGCTCGATCGCCGGCTCGACCGACAGCGCCTTCGCAATCGTCGCCGCATCATCGATCGTCGTCGTGCGCACGATCGTCATCAGCCGCGCCGGCCGGTGCAGCGTCTCGCGATACAACGCGCCGTACCACAGCGGCCGCATGCCGAGCGCGTCCTGCAACACGTACGGATAGCGCCACAGCCGCAGCACGAGGCGGCTTTCCGGCTGCCCCGGATCGACGCGCACGAACACGCGGCGCGTGCTTTCGCCGTGCGTGTAGCGCGGCAGCACCGGCAGCGCATCGGCCGGCGCCTGCGGCAGCAGCCAGCGCAGCGCGGTGGCCGGCGACCACGGCGCCGCGCGCTGCCAGCCGGCCTGCGCGAGATGCCGGTCGAGCGTGTCCGACGTCGCGCTCCATTGCAGCGGCAGATATTCCTCGCGGTCGCCGCCGATCTCGGTGCGCCGCACCGGCACGCGCTGCCACCCGCCGCGCAGCCATTGGTCGACGGTCATCGCGACCACGTCACCGACATGCGGGCGCGCCGCGCGGTCGAGCTGCCATTGCGCGGGAACCGTCCATACGCCGGCCGTCGCGAGCACCACCGTCACCGCAACGAGCGCGCCCCTCGGCTGCACGTGCTCGCGCACGCGCCAGTACGCATAGGCGCCGGCGAGCAGCGCGAACCAGGCGAGCCCGAGACTCCAGCCGCCCAGCAGGCCCGACAACCACGTGTCGCCCACATACAGCCGCGCGAAGCCGCCAAGCACGATCCATAGCACCACCGCCGTCACGACCGGGATCTGCCACCGCGCGGGCCGGTCTTGCGCGAGCACCCAGCCAAGGCCGCTGCTCGCGAGAATCGCGAACGCGGCTTCAGCATCGGGCAGCGGCACGTGCAACGCGCCGGGCGGCAGGCTCGCGGGCGTCGCGCCGGGTATGCCCGCGCCGAACACCGGCACGAGCACGACGGCGACGCCGACCGTCACGAGCCACCACGCGGCCGTCAGCCAGCAACGGTGGATCATCAGCCAGACGAGAAACGCGGCCGCGACGATCAGCCCCGTATCGTGCCCGTGCAGCACGGCAAGCGCGCGCATCGTGTCGTCCACCGGTGGCGTGCGCAGGTTCTGCAGGAACGCATATAGCGCGATGTCCGCGTGCATCAGCGGATCGTTCGCGACGACATCCTGCACGATCCCCGCGAACAGCCACACGCAGCCGATGAACAGCAGCGCGAGCACCGGCACCGCACCCGGCAGGCCGCGCACGTAAGCGATCGCGTCGTGCAGCCGCGCGCCGAAACGCGGCCAGCGGTGCGCGCATGCGTGCACGCCGTCGACGAGCGCACGGCGCAGCAGCGGCCAGCCGCGCCGCAATGCGACCCGCACGCCGATCCACACGAGTGCGACCAGCGCCGCGACGACCAGCAGGATCACGGCGACCCGCACGCTGATCGCCGCGGCCAGCGCGGCCGACGCGCCGAACAGGATGCCCGGCGCGACGTGCACGGGCGCCCAGATGAGCGCCGAGACGACGTTGACCGGATAGAACGAGCGGCGCGGCAGCGTCGCGCAGCCGACCACGACCGGCACGACCGCGCGCACCGGCGCCAGAAAACGCGCGAGCACGATGCTCTTCATGCCATGACGCAGCACGAACTCCTCGCCGCGCGCGAAGGCGGCCGCATAGCCGAAGCGCGCCCATGCGTTGCGGATCACGCCGCGATAGTGCCGCCCGAGTTCATAGCTGATCCCGTCGCCGATCACGGCGCCGACCGCCGCGACACCGATGGTCGTCCAGGCGTCGAGCGCGCCCGCGCCGATCAGCGCACCGGCCGCGAACATCACGGCGCCGGCCGGCACGACCGTGCCGATCAGCGCGATCGCCTCGGCGCAGGCCGCCATGAACACGATCGCGAGCACGAGCAGCGGATGTGCGCCGATCGTGCCGATCCATGCGTGGATCGTGTCGCTCATCGCACGCGCCTCGGCGGAGCGACCCGGTGTGCGAACACCGGGCCGGTGATGGCATGGGGAATGTTCATCGGGCGGTGCGCGCGGTCGCGCCGGCGTGACGGATCAATCGAACTCGTGCTGCCGCGCGTCGGCCTCGAGCGGCGCGTCGTGGTAGCCGACCGTCGCGATCTCCTGCAGATAGCGCGCGAGAAACGCACCGATCGAGCCGGCGGCCTCGTACTGATGCACGTGGCGAAATTCGTGGGTCAGCAGGCGGCGCGTGTCCTGCCCGCGCAGCACATACACCGCATGGCCGAGCGTGAGCCCGATCGTCCCGGGCGCCAGGAGCCCCGAGTCGCGAGCAATCGCGGCCAGCGACGGCACCTCGGGGAACGGCATGCGGTCGACGGTCACCACGCGGATCCGCTCCGGCTGCACGACGCCCACCGTGCGCGCGTCGTCGGCTTGCGCCGGCGTCAGCGGCGCACCCTGCGCGATCCCGCGCGCCGCCTCGGCTTCGGCCCATGCGACGGCGGCGGGCAGCGCGGACGGCAGGATATCGGCAAGATCGATCATGACGGGGCTCCTCGAGGGGATTGCAGTGGCATCGGGCACCAGTTTAGTCCCGAATCGCGACGGTTCGCGGCGCGGCTCGCGACGCGCCGCGCCGCCTCTTCACCGTCTCAATAATAATCAGGGAATACCCTTATTTTCGCCAGCTCCGTCGCAACCCTTTTCCCCGTAATTATTTCGTTTCAGTACACATTCCGCGACCGGATATCTCGAAAATTTCCCGGATGTGTACCGTTTTTTGATTCGGCGGAATATATTGATCAGAAGAACGGCCGCGGCGACTACCGGACAACAGTGCGCAGCGTCATCCCGAAGAGGATCGCTAGATGATCAGGGTAATTCTGGCTGACGATCATGCAGTCATGCGGGACGGACTGCGTTACATCCTGGAAACGGCCGGCGGTTTCGAAATCGTCGGCGAGGCGAGCGACGGCTCGGCCACGCTTGCGCTGGTCGAGCGCGGCGCCGCCGACGTGCTGCTGCTCGACCTGTCGATGCCCGCGCCGACCGGCATCGAGCTGATCCGGCTGGTGAAACGCCACGCGCCGTCGCTGCGCACGCTCGTGCTGACGATGCATGCGGAGGCGCAATACGCGGCGCGGGCGTTCAAGGCCGGCGCAACCGGCTATCTGACGAAGGACAGCGCGACCGCCGAGCTCGTCGAGGCGGTCGGCAAGGTGGCCGCGGGCGGCGTCTACGTGAGCCCGTCGGCGGCCGAGAGCCTCGCGCTCACGCTGCGCACGCCGGCCGCGACGCTGCCGCACGAACGGCTGTCCTCGCGCGAGTTCGACGTGATGCGCCGCATCGTCGCGGGCCAGACCGTCACGCAGATCGCGACCGCACTCGCGCTCAGCGCCAAGACGGTCAGCACCTACAAGACGCGCATCCTCGAAAAGATGGCGCTGCCGCACGAAGCCGCGCTGGTCCGCTACGCGGTGCGCCACGAACTCGACCCGGGCGGCGACGCATGACCGCCACCTTCGGCTTCCCGCCCCCGGACGACGACGACCCGGACGCGTCGCGCCTGTTCATGTCTTCGCTGCCGCCGGGCCGGCGCGAGCGGCGGCTCGCGCTCGCGACCGTGCTCATCTCCGCCGTGATCTTCGCCGCGCTTGCGCCGTTCGCGGGCAGGCCGCTTGCGCCGGGCTGGGCGTTCATTCCCGTGTACCAGTCGGCGATCGTCGTCAACGACATGGTGACGGCCGGCCTGCTGCTCGGCCAGTACGCGATCCTGCGCGAGAAGCCGCTGCTCGTGCTCGCCGGCGGCTACCTGTTCACGGGTTTCATGGCCGGCACCCACATGCTGACCTTTCCCGGGCTGTTCGCCCCGACCGGCCTGCTCGGCGCCGGCGACCAGACCACCGCCTGGCTGTACCTGTTCTGGCACGGCGGCTTTCCGCTGGCGGTCGCCGCGTACGCACTGCTGCGCGCGAAGTCGCGTGCATTGGGCCCGATCCCGGCCCCGCAGCGCCGCGCGGCGATCCCCATCGTGCTGTGCATCGCGGCCGCGAGCGGAGCGACGGTCGCGCTCGCGCTGCTCGCGACCGCCGGCCACGACTTGCTGCCGCGCATCATGAACGGCAACCGGATGGCCGCGACGATGACGAACGCGATCACGATCGTCTGGGGGCTGAACCTGGCCGCGCTGATGCTGATGTGGCAGCGGCGGCGACGCCATTCCGTGCTCGACCTGTGGGTGATGACGGTGCTCGTCGCGTGGCTGTTCGACATCGCGCTGTCGTCGATGCTGAATCACGGGCGCTACGACCTCGGCTTCTACGCCGGACGCGCGTATGGCCTCGTCGCGTCCGGCGTCGTGCTGTTCGCGATGCTGTTCGAGAACGGCCGGCTGCATGCGCAGACGGTGCGCGCGCTGGCCGGCGCGCGCTACCAGCATCTGCTCGTCGCGCAGAAGAGCGCGCAGCTGAACGACGCGAACGAACGGCTCGAACAACGCGTCGCCGCGCGCACCGCGCAACTGAGCGCGTCGAACCGCGACCTGCGGCGCGAAGTCGAGGACCGCGTGCGTGCCGAGCGGGCGCTGCAGGCGTCGCGCGAGGAGCTGCGCGAGATCGCCGCGATCAGTGCGAGCGCGCGCGAAGCCGAGCAGCGCCGCATCGCGCGCGAGCTGCACGACGAACTCGCGCAGACGCTCGCGACGCTGAAGAACGATCTCGAATGGCTGATCGACCGCGTGCCGCAGGACGATGCGCAGCTGGCGCGCAAGATCGCGGCGATGCACTCGCTGGCGCGCGGCGCGGTGGCCGCGACACGCCGCATCGCATCGGACCTGCGCCCGCTGATGCTCGACGATCTCGGCTTCGCCGCGGCGATGCAGTGGCTCGTGGAGGATTTCCGGCACCGTCACGGCATCGAATGCACGCTGCATGTCGAGCCGCCCGAGCTGCAGCTCGACGAACCTTACGCGACGGCGGTGTTCCGCATCGCGCAGGAAGCGCTCGCGAACGTCGCGCGGCACGCGGCCGCGTCGCATGCGAACGTCGAACTCGTGCATGCGAGCAATGCGATCGAACTGACGATTCGCGACGACGGCGCGGGATTCGATCCCGGCGTGCCGCGCAAGTCGGGATCGTTCGGGCTGGTCGGGTTACGCGAGCGCGCGTATCTCGTCGGCGGCACGCTGCGGATCGCGACGACGCTCGGCGAAGGGACGACGGTCGAGGTGGAGATTCCGCTGTCGCCCGTGAAGGTGACGGCCGCGCATGGTGGGGTTGGGGGGGCGCGCGGGTAGGTTCTGGCGAAGACGATGCTGCAATCGGGTGCCGCAATGATGCCCCGCCGCTGGCCGGTCAGTGGTAGTCGTCGTCGCGTTGATGACGATCGGCCAGGATCGTGAAGCGTCAGCCGTTCAGACCGTCAGCTTGTGAAATGCCCCTGCCCCATCCGCCAATCCCTGCGCACTACGCCCGGTGACGGCAACCGCATGGCGCTACAATCCTTCGCCGTCACCATCCCGCGTTCCTTGCGCGTCAATGCGCCAGCCGATCGCATCCCCTTCGCCACAATGAAAACACTCCGCAGCTACGCACTCATCTTCTGCGCGGTCGCAGGCGGCTGGCTTGCCGTATCGCTGCTGTGCTGGCCCATCCTGCTCGCGCTGCAGGCCCTTGCGACGATCGTATTCATCCCGCATCCGGCCGGCAGCTACATCGGGCTAGGGTTCGTATCGACCGCGCGGCTCCTGGATTTTCCGACGAGCTTCGTCGGCGCGTTTTCGGTGCCGTTCATGAACATGCCGCTCGGGTTCATCGCGATCGCGTGGTGGTTCGGCACGGCACTCATCCTGCAGCCTACCTACGCACGCTACCGCGTCATGGTGCCCGGCCGCCCGTCGGCGCGGGCTGTCCTGTGGCGCGGCGCCCGCTCGTGGCTGATCTTCACGACGGTGCTCCTCGTCATCGCAACGCCCTTCCTGCGGCGCTACGAGATCGTCACACCGGACCACCTCTACGTGCGACACCTGTTCGACTGGCACGAGCGCGCGTATCCGCTCGCGTCGCTGAAGGAGATCCGTGTCGACAATCCCGGCACCAGCCGCGGCATCATCACATGGAACTTCATCTTCGACGGCGACGACTTCACGACGACCGCCCCCGACATCCACGCGCTCAAATACCTGCTGTCGAACACGCACGCCACAGCCAACTTCACGGTCGTCGGGAACGAGGTGATGAAGCGGTAACGCCGCGCGCCGTCACGCGCGCGCCGCCACCATCCCCCGCTCCGACCGCGTCCACGCGACCAGCGCGCCGATCCCGAGCAGCGCGAGACACACGATCGGCACGATCATCGGGCCGAACGCCGTGCCCGTCACCTTGCCGGCAAACGGCATCAGGTTCTGGCTGAAGAAGCCGCCGAGGTTGCCGATCGAGTTGATCGCCGCGACGCTCGCCGCCGCCCGCGCGCCGGTGAAGTAGCGCGGCGGCATCGACCAGAAGCACGGATACAGCAGCGGGATGCATGCACCGCCGAGCACCAGCGCGATGAAGCGCAGCGGCGTCGACGGCAGCACGAGGCTCAGCAGGAAGCCGAGCGCACCGAGCGCCGCGACGATCGCGATCGTGCGCAGGATGCTCTTCGCGCGGCGCAGCTTCGCCGGCAGCCACAGCAGCAGCAACACCGCGAGCGCCCACGGCAGCATGCTCAGGAAGCCGTTCATGCTGCTCGACACGCCGAACGATTTCACGAGCGTCGGCAGCCAGTAGGTCACGCCATACAGCGACGTCGACATCAGCATGTAGGTTGCCGCGAACAGCATCACGCGCGGATCGAGCAGCGCCTTCCACGGCTGCCCATGCTCGGCCTGCGCGGGCTTCTCGCGTTCGAGCGCGGCCTCGACGATCTGCTTCTCGCGGTCGTCGAGGAAACGTGCGTCGCGCACCGACGCGGGGAGCACACGGAACACGACGACCGCGACGATCACCGCCGGGATGCCCGTCGCCACGAACACCCACTGCCAGCCCGCCAGCCCCCACACGCCGTTCAGGCTCAGCAGCACGCCGCCGACCAGCGAGCCGAGCATGTTCGCGAGCGCGCTGCCGAGCGTGAAGATGCCGAGCACCTTCGCGCGATAGCTCTGCGGGAACCACAGCGTCAGGTAGTAGATCACGCCCGGATAGAAGCCGGCCTCGGCGATGCCGAGCACGAAGCGCAGCGCGCAGAACGCGGGCATCGACGTCGTGAAGCCCATCAGCACGGTGATGAGCCCCCACGTCAGCATGATCCGCGCGAGCCATACGCGCGCGCCGTAGCGATGCAGCGCGAGCGTGCTCGGCACCTCGAACAGCAGGTAGCCGATGAAGAACAGCGACGACGCGAGCCCGAACGCGGCTTCGGTCATCCCGAGGCTGTGCACCATCTGCAGCTTCGCGAAGCCGACGTTCTGCCGGTCGATGAACGCGATCAGGAACATCACGACGAGGATGGGCAGCAGGCGCCGCGCCATCTTCGACATGATGCGCTGCTCTTCGGCGGACGCGGGGTCCAGGGTTTCGGTGGCGTTCACTTGAGGCTCCTTGCGTGAAACGGTTGCATAGCGGTTGGATCGGCGCTGCGCGCGACAATCGCGCGGGCGCGGGGCATGTCGATGAAAGGGCGCGGCGGCATCAACCCGACCGGTAGTCGTCGAGCATCGGCGCGAACATCTCGTGCCACGCCCGCGGCTTCGCCTTGATCGTGCCGGCGAGGTACAGGAATTCGACGTAGTCCATCAGCTGGTTCGGCAGCACCGAGAAGCGCGTGTCCGGCGCCGCGAGCATCCGCATCACGTCGTCGTGCGACACGCCGACGCCCGACGACGCCGCATAAAGCGCGGCCGCCGCGCGCGGGTCCTGCGCGATCAGGCGGTTCGCTTCGTCGAGCGCGCCGAGAAACGCGACGGCCAGCGCGGGCTCCGTATCGACGAGCCGCTTCGGCGCGAACACGACGTCGAGCGTCATCGGGCCGAGCACGTCGACCGAATTCACGACGCGGTGAATGCCCGGCTGCCGCAGCTCGAGCGTCGAGAACGGCGGCGACGTGAAGTGCGCGGTGACGCCGTTCTCGCGGCGGATCAGCGCCTGCATCGCCTGCGGATGCGGCAGGTTCACGGTGATCGAATCGAGCTGCGCGAAATGCTTCGGGCCGAGCTGCCGGCTCGCGACCATCTGCAGCACCACCGCCGACAACGACGTGCGGATGCCCGGCACCGCGATCCGGTCGGCCGGCGTGAAGTCGCGCAGCGACACGAGGCCCGGCCGGTTCGCGTTCAGCGACAGCGAGGTAGTCGACAGCCCGCTGATGCCGATCACCTCGACGTTCGGAATGCCGCGCGCCCGTGCCCACAGCTCGATGAAACCCGGCGCGCCGGCCCCGGCGAAATCGAGCGTGCCGGCCATCATCGCGTCGTTGACGGAATTGCCGCCGTCGAGCAGCACCCAGTCGACCGCGACGTCGCGCACGCCGTGGCGCGCCGCGTGCCGCTCGAACAGCCGCTGCTTCTCCATCACGAGCAGCGGCAGGTACAGCACGCCATAGCCTTTGGAGATCCGCACCGTGCGCGGCTTCGCGCGCACGAGCGACGGCGCGGCGAGCACGCCGAGGCCGGCGGCGATCAATGCGCGGCGGCGCGGCGACATCGTCATGCGTGCACCGCCGTGCAACGGGCGGCAAACGGCCACGCGAAGGCCCGCGTCGCGCCATGCCGCGCGTTCGTCGTGCCCGTGACATGCTGCATGTTGCCGTCTCCTTGAATATTTCTGGTATTAATGCCGTCCTTGCGTGCTGCATCCGGCTCGACACAGGTTATCGAGCGAGTCTGAGAAAATGCTGACATCCCGGCCTCGGGAAAACCCCTAACCCACCCACCTGCGAAACGGCACCATGCGCATTCTCGTCGTGGAGGACGATGCCGAAATCGGCGCGGCGATCCGCAGCCGCCTGGCGCGGCTCGGCCATGCCGTCGATCTCGAAACCGACGGCGCGACCGCGCACGGGCTGCTGCGCGTCGAGCGCTTCGACCTCGTCGTGCTCGACGCGAACCTGCCCGGCATGGACGGCTTCACGGTGCTGCGCCACCTGCGCGCATCGGGCAGCACGACGCCCGTGCTGCTCGTCACCGCGCGCTCGGCGATCGACGACCGCGTAAGCGGCCTCGGCCTCGGCGCCGACGACTACCTGGTGAAGCCGTTCGACTATCGCGAGCTCGATGCGCGCGTGCAGGCGCTCCTGCGCCGCAACAGCGGCCACGCGAACGACGTGCTGACGCTCGGCGGCCTCGTGATCGACCGCAGCAGCCGCCTCGCGGAACTCGACGGCCAGCCGCTGTCGCTGTCGCGCCAGGAGTTCGCGCTGCTCGAAATCCTCGCGAGTCGCCCGCAACGGATCTTCTCGAAGGACGAACTGCTGAACCAGCTGTTCAGCTTCGGCAACGAGCCGACCATGAACGCGGTCGAGCAATACGTGACCCGCGTGCGCAAGAAGCTGCAGGGCAGCTCGGTCGAGATCCGTACCGCGCGCGGGATGGGGTATCAGATTGCGGCGCACTGACTGGTTCCCGAAGACGCTGTTCGGGCGCACGCTGCTCTTCATCGCGCTCGTCGTCGCGACCGGCGCACTCGCGCTCGCGGCGATCGCGCGCTACTACGCGGGCGTCGCGGCAGAACGCGCCTACGACCAGTTGCTTGCGGGCGCATCGATCCAGGTCGCGGAAAACCTCTACGTGCAGGGCGGCGTGCTCGCGCTGAATCCGCCGGTGGCCGCGCTGTCGACGCTGTCGCGCTATGACCTCGTCTATTACAAGGTGGTCGATTCGCGCGGCATCGTCGTGGCCGGCTACAACGATCTCGCGAGCCCCACGACGCTCGCCGCCGCGAAGCAGGGCCCCGCGTTCGCGAATGCCATCTACCAGGGGCACCGGGTCCGCACCGCGACCATCGCACGCTACATGCCCGAGGAAAGCACGCCGGGCTGGGCGCTCGTCACCGTTGCGCAGACAACCAATGCGCGCCAGCAACTGACGAACGACATGAGCATCAAGGTATGGACGCTGATCCTGCTGATGAGCGTGCTCGCGATCGGCGCGAGCGGCCTCGCGATCCGGCGCGGCCTGCGCCCGCTCGCGCAGATCGGCACGATCATCGCCGCGCGCGACCCGGCCGACCTGCGGCCGGTGGCCGTCGACACGCCGAGCGAAATCGACGCGATCATCGGGTCGATCAACGGGCTGATGCGCCGCCTCGCCGAGCGGATCAATGCGATGCAGCGCTTCATCGCCGACGCCGCGCATCAGATGCGCACGCCGCTCGCGCGGCTCGACGCGCAGATCGAACTGCTCGACGGCGAATCCGATCCCGCGCGTCACGCGGCGCGGCTCGATGCACTGCGCGCGACCTCTTCGGACGTCGGCCGGCTCACCGGGCAGTTGCTCAATCATGCGATGGTGATTCATCGCACCGAGGCCGTGCCGCTGCAACCCGTCGAACTCGTCGCGCTCGCGAAGGAGGTGCTCGGCCGCACGATTCCGCTCGCGGGCGAGCGCGATGTCGCCGTCGCGTTCGCGAGCGACGCGCCGCTCGCGTGGATCGACGGCGACGCGATCAGCCTGCAGGAAGCGCTGTCGAACGTGCTGCACAACGCGCTGCTGCACGGTCATGCGGACGACATCGTCGTCTCGGTCGCGACGCAGGGCAACGCCGGCGATGCCGTGACGCTGACCGTCACCGACAACGGCCGCGGGATTCCGCGCGAGCACTGGGATGCCGCGCTGCAACCGTTCGTGCGAATCGCACCGGACGGCAGCGAGCGGCGCACGGGGTCGGGCCTCGGGCTCGCGATCGTGCAGGAAGTGATGAAGGCGCACGGCGGGCGCGTCGGGTTTGCGTTTCCCGAGGCGGGCGGGTTCGCGGTGGTGCTGACGTTTCCGCGCGCGGTGACGACGCACGCGAATCGCGCGTGAAACGAAGTGCCAGGCGCCCCCTACGCCGCCACCGCCTCCCCGCCAAGATACGCATCGCGCACGCGTTCGTCGTCGAGCAGCGCCTTCGCGGGCCCTTCGAGCACGACGCGCCCCGTCTGCAGCACGTACCCGTAGTGCGCGATCTCGAGCGCCAGGCTCGCATTCTGCTCGACCATGAACACCGTCACCCCTTGCCGGTTGATCCCATCGATCAGTTCGAGCACCTTGTCGACATAGAGCGGCGACAGCCCCATCGTCGGCTCGTCCATGCAGATCAGTTTCGGCCGCGCCATCAGCGCCCGCGCCATCGCGAGCATCTGCTGCTCGCCGCCCGACAGCGTGCCCGCGCGCTGCGTCAGCCGCTCGCGTACCCGAGGAAACAGGTCGAGCACCCGCTCATAGTCCTCCGCCACTGCCGCGCGGTCGCTGCGCGTGTACGCGCCCATCAGCAGGTTCTCACGCACGCTCATGTCGCCGAACAGCCGCCGCGCCTCGGGCACGGCCGCGATCCCGCGCCGCACGCGCTGCGGCGTGGCGAGCGCCGTCACGTCGTCGCCGTCGAAGCGCACGACGCCGCGGCGCGGCCGCATCAGCCCGAGAATCAGCTTCATCGTCGTCGACTTGCCGCTCGCGTTGCCGCCGAGCAGGCTGACGATCTGCCCGCGACCGACTTCGAAGTTCACGTCGAAATGCACCTGCACCGGCCCGTAGAACGTGTCGAGGTGTTCGAGTTTAAGCAGCACGTCGGTCATGGTCGTGTCGGGTCCGGAAGAAAGTGCCGTCATGCGGCCGCCTGTGCCGTGCGGCCGGCCGGCGCGCCGCCCGCGTGCCGGCGGCCGAGGTACGCCTCGATCACGCGCGGATCGTGCCGCACGTCGCGCGGCGCGCCTTCGGCGATCTTCACGCCGTTGTCGAGCACCATCACGCGGTCGGACACGCGCATCACGAGTTCGAGCTTGTGCTCGATCAGCAGGATCGTCAGGCCGCGTGCCTTCAGCGACTGGATCAGTTGCAGCATCTCGGCCGTCTCCGTCTCGTTCATCCCGGCCGTCGGTTCGTCGAGCAGCAGCAGGCGCGGATGCAGCGCGAGCGCGCGGCCGATCTCCACGCGCCGCCGGTTCGCATACGACAGGCTGTGCGCCGGATGATCGATGCGCGGCGTCAGCCGCTCGCCGAAGCCGGCGACGATCGCGCGCGCCTCGTCGCGCAGCGCGGCTTCCTCGCGCCGCACCGATGCGGGCCGCACGAGCGCGCGCAGCACCTCGGCCGCCGCGCCGAGCGCGGGCCAGCCCGGCCGCGCCGCGCGCAGCCGCGCATGCGCGCCGATCAGCACGTTGTCGAGCACGCTCAGGTTGCCGAACACGCGGCCGTGCTGGAACGTGCGCGCGATGCCGAGCGCCGCGAGGCGTTCGGGCGCGGTGCCCGTGATGTCGCGGCCGTCGAACGTCACGCGGCCGGCATCGGGCCGGTCGGCGCCCGCGATCAGGTTGAACAGCGTCGACTTGCCCGCGCCGTTCGGCCCGATCACGCTCAGCAGTTCGCCTTCGGCGAGTGACAGGCTCGCGCCGTCGAGCGCGGTCACGCCGTCGAAGCGGCGCGTCAGGCCCTGCACGTCGAGCAAGGGTCGCTTGGTGGTCATCGCATTCCTCCTCACACGGTGCCGAGCAGGCCCTGCGGCCGGAACCGGACGAGCAGCAACAGCACGAGGCCGTAGATCAGCATCCGGTAGTCGGCCGCCCAGCGGAACAGCTCGGGCAGGCCGATCAGCGCAATCGCGCCGGCGATGCCGCCGAGCACGTTGCCGAGCCCGCCGAGGATCACCATCGTCAGCGCGAGGATCGACACCTGCGAATCGAAGGTCTGGTGATTGATGTAGCTGTACAGGTGCGCGGCGATCCCACCGCTCACGCCGGCCGCGACGCCGCCAACGGCAAACGCGATCGCCTTGTAGCGGTTCGGTGCGATGCCGTGCGCACGCGCGGCGACGTCGTCCTCGCGCACCGCGCGCAGCGTGCGACCGAGATGCGAGCGCAGCAGCCGTACCTGCACGAGCGCGAACACGATGAGCACCGCGAACGTGAACCAGTACGCGGCACGCGCGCTCGTCGCCCACGGCAGCGGCGCGATGCCGGTGATGCCGAGCGGGCCGCGCGTGAGACCGTCCCAGTTCAGGATCACGAGGCTCACCACTTCACCGATGCCGAGCGTCGCGATCGACACGTAGTGCCCGCGCAGCCGGAACGCCGGATAGACGAGCAGCGTGCCGAGCACGGCGGTGATCACGCCCGCGCACGGAATCGTCACGGCCGGCGACCAGCCGAGATCCGACGACAGCAGCGCCGACGCATACGCGCCGATCACCAGCAGCGCCGCGTGGCCGAGCGAGATCTGCCCGACCGTGCCCGCCACCAGCGTGAGGCTCAGCGCGAGCAGCCCGTATAGCCACGCGTTGGTCAGCGTCTGCAGCACGTACGGCGATGCGCCGAGCCACGGCAGTACGGCCGCCAGCGCGACCAGCGCGACGAGTACCGGGCGCGGCACGCGCACGGCCTTCGCGGCCGCGAGGAAAGTACCCGTCATCGGCTCGGGCGGCAGCGCGCGGTTCGCGCTGAACAGCCCGTTCGGCCGCCACACGAGGAACACGATCAGCAGCCCGAACGCGAACAGGTCACGGTAGCTCGTGCCGAACAGCGCGACGCCGTAGCTTTCGACGAGACCGAGCAGCAGGCTGCCCGCGATCGCGCCCGGCACGTTGCCGAGCCCGCCGATCAGCAGCGCGACCACGCCCTTCAGCGTGGCCTGGAAACCCATCGCAGGATCGATGCTGTTGTAGTACATGCCGACCAGCAGCCCGCTCACGCCGCCGAGCGCGCACGCGATCGCGAACACGGTCTGGTTCACGCGATCGACGTCGACACCCATCTGCAGCGCCGCGTCGCGATCCTGCGCGGTCGCGCGCACGGCCCAGCCGAGCCGTGTGAAGCGCAGGAAGCCGTACAACAGCACGGCCGCCGCGATACCGATGCCCGCGATCAACAGGTCGAGCGAGCCGAGCGTCGCGCCGGCGATCCGCAGATGCCAGTCGGGCAGCGGCGTCGGCACCGCGCGCGGGTCGGCGCCGAATGCGAGCTGCGCGAGCTGGTCGAGGATGAAGCTGATGCCGATCGTCGCGAGCAGCGGCGCGATGCGTGCCGCGTGACGCAGCGGCCGCAAGCCGATTCGCTCGATCGCGATGCCGAGCGCGCCGCAGCCGACGACGACCGCCGCCAGCGCGACCGGCAGCGGCAGCCCGAAGCGCGTCAGGCACAGCCAGCCGATGAACGCGCCGACCATGTAGACCGAGCCGTGCGCGAAGTTGATCAGGTGCGACACGCCGAAGATCAGCGCAAGCCCGACCGCGAGCAGCGCGTAGATGTTGCCGACGATGAGGCCGTTGAGCGTGTAGTCGAGCCAGGAAGCCATCACGATGCGTCCGTCACTTGCAAGCGGTTCATGCGGAATCAGCGTGCCGCGAGCTGCGGTTTCGCGCCGTCCCACAGCGCCCACTGCCCCTGCTTCACGACCAGATACACGGTACGCGCGCCCGCGACGCGGCGCGTCTGCGGATCGAAGCGCACCTTGCCGAAGATCACGCTCGGCACGTCGCTGATTTTCGCGAAGCCGTCGTGCGCGGCCTGGCGCGTCGTGCCGTAGCGGCGCAGCACCTCCGCCGACAGGATCAGCGCGTCGTATGCACGCGCGACGAACGAATCGGGATCGGCATGGAATTTCGCGCGATAGCGCTGCACGAATGCCTGCACCTCGGGGCGCGGTTCGGCCGGGAAGAAGTTCGATTCCGTATAGACGCCTTCGACGGCTGTGCCGCCCAGTTCGAGGAACTTCGGCGAGTACACCGAACCGACCGCCGCGATCGGCAGCGTGAGCCCCGACGTGCGCGCCTGGCGCACGATCTGCGCACCGTCCGCATAGTACGAGATCAGCACGATCGAATCGGGCTTCGATGCGCCGATGCGCACGAGCGTCGAGCGGAAATCCTTCTCCGCCGGCTGATAGCCTTCGGCCGCGACGACCTGCGCGCCAAGCCCCGTCACTGCCTTCGCGAAGATGTCCTTGCTGGTGCGGCCCCAGTCGGTGTTCAGGTACAGCACCGCGATCCGCTTGAAGCCGAGTTCCTTTACTGCGTAGCGCGCAAGCAGCGGCTGTTCCTCGGCCTGGCTCAGCGCGGTACTCCACAGATAGTCGCCGCCCTTCGTGAAGTCCGGATGCGAGTTCGTGAAGCCGAACTGGATCAGTTGCCCGCGCTGGTAGATCGGCGACGCGGCCATCGACGTCGCGCTGGAGAAGTCGCCCAGCTCGATCGCGATGCGCGGATCGGCGACGAACTTCTGCGCGATCGCCACGGCCTGGCGCGGGTCGCTGCGGCTGTCCTGGAAGTCGACTGCGAGCGGGCGGCCATGAATGCCGCCGCTGCCGTTGATCTCGTCGAGCGCGAGATCGAAGCCGCGCTTCCATTGCTCGCCGTACTGCGCATCCTGTCCCGTGAGCGGCCCGCTCACGCCGATCACCACCGGCTCGCCCGACACGCCCGCCGCGAGCGCGCCGCCCGCCGACAAGCCCCATGCGGCAGCGAGCGCCGCCACCGTGCCCAGCACGCGTCGCCATGCGCCGCGTGCGTCGTTCCCCGAAACGTTCATGCGTCCCCCAGCTTCAGTCAGTCGAAAAGAGTGAGGGCATGTAACCATCCGGTTCAGGACGATCCAACGAAGTTTTGCGCATATCGATATCGTGCGCGGCGCGAAGCGGGTGAGGCCCGCGAACGACCCTCCGCACACCCCGCATCGCGCGATGTATCGGCATAGATCGCATCACCTTGATTCGATTGGCGTTTCGTTCACGGCGCCGATCGAAACCCACGTTCAAGCACGCGTAATCGTCTATCGCAACGATCGGGCCGTTCGCAGTTTTCGCGCTGTCGATAGCAAAAAACATTATATGAATCGCGCATGATCACCCTCCTACAATGCGCAAATCGCATCATCGGAAGGTGTCATGGAGCTGCATCAACTCGAAGCCTTTTCCGCGGTCATGTCCGCCGGCAGCGTGACCGGCGCGGGCGAACTGCTCGGCCGCTCGCAGCCGGCCGTCACGCGGCAGATCCAGGAGCTCGAAGCCGATCTCGGCTACGCGCTGTTCGACCGGCACGGCCCGCGCGTCACGCCGACGCGGCGCGCGTTCCTGCTCTACGAGGAAGTCGAACGTTCGCTGGTCGGCCTGCGTGCGATCGAGGCGCGCGCCCGGGCGCTCGGCGACGAAACCGCCGAACCCGTGCGCATCGCGGCGACACCTTCGCTCGCGGCCACGCTCGTGCCGGCCGCGCTCGCCGCATTGCCCGACGGCGCGCAGGCACCGCACTACCAGTTGCGCAGCGAATCGGCCGAGCATGTCGTGCACGAGGTGCTGGCCGGCACGGCCGATATCGGTGTCGTCACGCTGCCGATGGCGCACGCGGGGCTCGACGTGCACTGGATCGCGCAGACGCCGTGCGTCGCCGTGCTGCCTGCCGGCGACCCGCTCGCGGCGCAGCCGCGCATCGCGCTGCGCGACCTCGCGCGGCGCCGCATCGTGACGGTCGCGAACCGGCACCGGCTGCGCCAGCGGATCGATGCGGCATTCGCGGCCGCGCGGGTCGATGCACGCGTGTTCATCGAAACCAATGCGTCGCTGAATGCGGTGATGGCCGCGCGTGCAGGCATCGGGATCGGCATCGTCGATCCGGCAACGGGCGTGGCACTGCCGGTGGATGGCGTCGTCGCGCGCCCGCTCGATGTCGACATCCCGTTCGCGTTCGGCGTCGCGACGCCGGCCGGCAAGGCACGCACGTCGGCCGTCGATGCGCTGCTCGACGCGCTGCACCGTACGACGCGCGCGCTGCTCGACGACGTGATCTTTCACGACGCGGCCGCGCACGACGCGCTGCTGCGCGGCGACCGGCTGCGCGCCGAGCGCGCGCCGCGTGGTGCAGCCCGCACGACACGTGCACGCCGGACACGCGCGGAGGCGGCATGACGACGACGCCCGATCAATTGCAAGCACTCGAAGCCCGGCTCGCGCAAGACCTGCGCTGGCTCGACCTGCCCGCGCCGTCGTGGGTGCCGCCGCGCGAGGCCGACGGCACACGCGTGCTCGACGTCGCGATCGTCGGCGGTGGCATGGCAGGGCTCGCGGCGTCCGCCGAACTGCGCCTGCTCGGCATCGACAACCAGTGCGTGATCGACCGCGCGCCGGCCGGCTACGAAGGCCCGTGGGTCACGTTCGCGCGGATGGACACGCTGCGCTCGCCGAAGCAGCTCGCGGGCCCCGCGCTCGGCCTGCCCGCGCTGACGTTCCGCGCGTGGTTCGAAGCACAATACGGTCGCGACGCATGGGACGCGCTCTACAAGATTCCGCGCACGCAATGGATGGACTATCTGCGCTGGTACCGGCGCGTGCTCGACCTGCAGGTGCGCAACGACACCACGCTCGTCGCGCTGCGCCCGCGCGACGACGGCCTGCTCGCGCTCGACGTGCGCGGCAACGGCGAAGCGCAGACGCTGCTCGCGCGGCACGTGGTGCTCGCCACCGGCCGCGACGGGCTCGGCGGCCCGTACGTCCCCCTCGTCGCGCAACGCGCGCCGCGCACGCGCTGGGCCCATTCGTCCGAGCCGATCGACTTCGCGGCGCTCGCGGGCAAGCGCATCGGCGTGGTCGGCGCGGGCGCGTCCGCGTTCGACAATGCGGGCACCGCGCTCGAAGCCGGCGCCGCACGCGTCGACCTGTTCTTCCGCCGCACGGACATTCCGCGCATCAACAAGCTGACGGGCATCGGCAGCCCGGGCCTCGTGCACGGCTACGCCGATCTCGACGACGCGACGAAATGGCGCTTCATGCACTACGCGCTGACGTCGCAGACGCCGCCGCCGCGCGACAGCGTGCTGCGCGTGTCGCGTCACGAACATGCGCATTTTCATGCGGGCAGCCCGATCGAGACGCTCGCGGAACACGCCGACGGACTCGACGTGACGACGCCGCGCGGGCGCTACACCGTCGACTTCCTGATCTTCGCGACCGGCTTTCATTCGGACTGGACGACACGCGCGGAATTCGCGTCGTTCGGCGCGCAGGTGCGGCGCTGGAAGGATCGCTACCGACCGGAGCCGGGCACGTGGATCGACGAGCTCGCCGAGTCGCCCGACCTCGGCCCTGCGTTCGCCTTCCAGGAGCGCGAGCCCGGCGCATGTGCGGCCATCACGCGAATTCACTGCTTCAACCATGCGGCGAGCCTGAGCCACGGCAAGCTGTCCGGCGATATCCCCGCCATCAGCGCGGGCGCCAAGCGGCTCGCGCGCGGAATCGCGGGCCGGTTGTTCGACGCGGACCGCGATCGCCACTACGACGCGCTCGTCGCGTACGCGAACGCCGAACTGCAAGGCGACGAATGGTGCGACGCCGACGCATGAGCGCACGTCCATCGATCACATTGACGACGAAGGGAACCCGAAACGATGACTGAATCCATCACGCCGGCCGATGCGCCGGACACGATCGATGCGGTGGCTGGCCTGCGCGATGGCGACGCCGTCGCCGCACTGCGTCGCGCACGCGACAAGGTGCTGCTCCATACGCGGCTGAGCGAAGCGGCGCTGTTCGATCCCGCGTTGCCCGATCTTTCGTTGATCGAACGACTGCATGCGGCGCGGTATGTCGCACACCAATCGAATGCGCGGGCATTGGCCGACACTTATCGCGCACGACTGATCGATGCAGGCGGCACGCTCGACGATATCGCACGCGCGGACGCCGATGCATTCGACACCTTGCCCCGCCGCACCGGCGCGATCCTGACGCATGCACGCCTGCTGACGCGCGCCCCCGTCGATGCACGCCCGTCCGATCTCGACGCGCTGAAGTCGGCCGGACTCACGACGCCCGCGATCGTCGCGCTGTCGCAGCTCGTGGCGTTCGTCGCGTATCAGTTGCGCGTCGCGGTGGCCGCGCAGGCGCTTCAGGCACGTGCTGCAACGGAGGCCGCATGACGACGACCACTCACGGCTTCACATCCGACACGCTCGGCTGGCGGGCGTGGCTCGACACCGTTTCGCTCGATGCCGCGACGCCCGACCAGCTGGCCGTGCTCGAAGCGAGCCACCCGCAAGCGAAGACGTCCGACTATTACCTGCTGCTCGTCCATCGTCCCGAGATCCTGCGGCAACGCTCGGGCGTATTCAACGCGATCATGTACGGCCCCGGCGGGTTGTCGCGCGCGGAGCGCGAACTGGCGAGCACGGCCGTGTCGCGCGTGAACGGCTGCGTGTACTGCGCGTCCGTGCATGCGCAGCGCTTTACCCAGCTCGCGAAGCGCACCGACGCGATCGAGCAGGTGTTCGACGATCCGTCGACGGCCGGCACGACGGCGCGCGAACGCGCGATCATCCGCTATGCGATCGCGCTGACGGAGCGGCCCGATACGGTCGACGCGAGCGATATCGCCGCGCTGGAAGCCGAAGGGTTGACGCGTGAGGAGATTCTCGACCTGTCGCACGCAGTCGCGATCTTCGCGTGGGCGAACCGGTTGATGCTGACGCTGGGCGAGCCGGTGTTTCCAGAATCGGCGACCAGCGCCTGACGCCCGCGCAATCCTGAGCGCTGACGCAGGCGCCGCCTGCCCGCGTCACGCCTTGTGCGTCGACAGCAAAATACTCGTCTCGGTATTCGCGATCCCGTCGATCAGCCGGATCGCACCGAGCACGCGATCGAAGTGCTCGAGCGAATCGGCATGCAGCTCGGCGACGAGATCCCAGCGCCCGTTGGTGCTGTGAATCGACGCGACGTTCGGATACCCGCGCAGCACCTTCACCACTTCCGCGCCGCGATTGCCCTGCACGGCGATCGACATCAGCGCGCGGATCCGGTGCCGTTCGGCCGCCGGCTTGAGCCGCACCGTATAGCCGACGATCACGCCGTTCTTCTCCAGCCGCGTCAGCCGGTTCTGCACGGTCGCGCGCGCGACGCGCAATGCCTTCGCCAGCGCGACGACGGGCAGTCGCGCGTTGTCGCGCAGCAGCGCGATGAGCTGCCGGTCGACGTCGTCGAGGGTGATCATGAGCGGAGCTTCCTGTTGAACGTGAACCGGCCGCAGTGTGCCGGAGCCTTTGCATGCCGACCCGTGCGACTTGGTCAAAGTGCCATATCTGGCCAGCAATTTGCCAAGTCTATCGATAAATCTGCCACTTTTGCCGTCTTTTTGTTGGCTCGACTCGCGGAAATAATGACTCCATCGACCGGCGGGACATGCCGCGCCGCCGCTTTCCAGGAAGCCGGGACGCGCGCCGATGCACCGCCCGGTCGACCAGAACGCCAGGGACACCCGTACCGGCACTGAGAAAACTGGAGACAGACGTATGACCCGCTTCCTCGACGTTCCCGCCACCGCCCGCCTGATCGCCAAAACCGGCGTCACGACGTTCCTGCGCGAACTCGTCGACACGCTGCGCGCCGATTACCTGCACTGGGCCGACTTCGACAAGTCGCCGCGCGTCGCGTGCCACTCGCGCGACGGCGTGATCGAACTGATGCCTGTCGCGAACGCGTCGCTGTTCGCGTTCAAGTACGTGAACGGCCACCCGGTCAACGCCGCGCGCGGGATGCACACGGTGATGGCGTTCGGCGCGCTCGCCGAAGTCGATACCGGCTACCCGCTGCTGCTCGCCGAACTCACGCTGACCACCGCGCTGCGCACGGCCGCGACGTCGGTGCTCGCCGCCCAAGCCCTCGCTCGCCCCGATTCGCGCACGATGGCGCTGATCGGCAACGGCGCGCAGAGCGAATTCCAGGCGATCGCGTTCCACACGCTGCTCGGCATCGACGAAATCCGCGTGTTCGACGTCGATCCGCACGCGACCGACAAGCTCGTGCAGAACCTCGCCGCCTACCCCGCGTTGCGCGTGGTACGCGCCGCATCGACCGCCGACGCCGTGCGCGGCGCCGACATCGTGACGACCGTCACCGCCGACAAGGCGTACGCGACGATCGTCACGGCCCACATGATCGAGCCCGGCATGCACCTGAACGCGGTGGGTGGCGATTGCCCGGGCAAGACCGAACTCGAAGCGGGCGTGCTGCGTGCGGGCCGCGTGTTCGTCGAATTCGAGCCGCAGTCGCGCATCGAGGGCGAGATCCAGCAGATGCCGGCCGACTTCCCCGTCACCGAGCTGTGGCGCGTGCTGCTGGGCGAGACGACTGGCCGCGAACGCGCGGATGAAGTCACGGTGTTCGACTCGGTCGGCTTCGCGCTCGAGGATTACTCGGCGTTGCGCTACCTGTATGCGCTCGCGCAGCAGCACAACGCGGGCGTCGAGATCGCGCTGATTCCGCCGGCCGTCGACCCGAAGAACCTGTTCGCGCTGATCGACGACCCGGCCGCGATCGCGCTGGGCCACGCGGCGTACGTGACCGAAGCCGTCGCCGCGTTCGCGCGCTGACCGTCCTCCCCGGGCGGCCCGTGCGCCGCCCGGCCCCTTGCCTTTCGCTCCTGCCTTCCATGAATCTCGTATCGATCCAGGCGCCGGCCGCCGTCGTGATGATCCGGCCGCACCGCTTCCTGCCGAACCCGCAGACCGCGGCCGACAATGCGTTCCAGCGCACGTCCGGCGGCGGGGCGAACGACACGTCGTCGGTGTCGGCCGCGGCGCGCGACGAAGTCACGGCCGCCGCGCAAACGCTCGCCGACGCAGGCGTGCGCGTGCACGTGTTCGACGACCACGGCGAGCGCGACACGCCCGACTCCGTGTTCCCGAACAACTGGTTCTCGACGCATCCGGGCGGCCACGTTGCGTTGTATCCGATGCACAGCCCGAACCGCCGCCGCGAGCGGCGCGCCGACGTGATCGAGATGCTGAAGGCCGAGTACCGCGTGCAGGACGTGATCGACTACTCGGGCCTCGAATACGACGACGTGTTCCTCGAAGGCACCGGCGCGATGGTGCTCGACCACGTCGCGCGGATCGCGTACACCGCGCGTTCGCGCCGTGCCGACCCGGTCGCGCTCGAACGCTTCTGCACGAACTTCAATTTCGAGCCGATCTGTTTCGATACGGCCGATGCCGCCGGACGCCCGATCTATCACACGAACGTGATGATGAGCGTCGCGACCGAGTTCGCGATGGTCGGCCTCGAACTCATCGCCGACAGCCGCCGTCGTGACGAAATCGCGCAGCGGCTCGCCGAAACGGGCCGCACGGTGATCGCGCTCGATGCATCGCAGATCGCGAATTTTGCGGGCAATACGCTGGAATTGTCGGGCAAGGAAGGGCGTGTGCTCGCGCTGTCGCGGCGCGCGTACGACTGCCTCACGCCGGTGCAGCGCGCGACGATCGAGCGTTCGGCACGGCTGCTGCCGCTCGACGTGCCGACGATCGAACTGGCCGGCGGCTCGGTGCGCTGCATGCTGGCGGGGATTCATCTGGCGCGGCGGGCGGCCATGCAGAACGCACTGGACGTGCCTGCAATCGAATTGGCCAAACCGCAGCGTGCGCGGGAACCGCGGACCTGACATTGAGAGGCGAAAAGCCCGCAACGTTTGTTGTTTGATACGCCAGTGCGGAGCAGTCTCGGTACGGCTGCCACCGAGCGCAGCAAACGGCGCTGCCACCGGTACCGACACGCACGTCTGTGCGGCCGTCGCGGTCAGTTGGTCGAGCAGGTGGGCTTATCAGGCTCCGTCCTCGGCAGGCGTCATGTCGATCAGCCGGAGCAAGCTGGTACGCAATGCCATGGTCGGTCGGGACATGTTCGATGCGCGCTCACGTCAACGACGCGCGCAAATCGGTCAGTGTGATCATGACTGTCATAGGGTCAAGCGGCGACGGCTCGAATCCGACCTGCAGATAGAAGCGCTGCGCGTCGGCCGACAGTGCATGTGCGAGCAGCCCGCGAATCCCGATGGTGTCGGCCGCCTGCATGACCCGTAGCCCGGCGTCACGCAGCAGCCCGCGGCCCAGTCCGCGGCCCTGCCAGGCCCGGTCTACCGCGAGCCTGGCCAACACAACGACCGGTACGGGGTCCGGCATGTTGCGGCGAAACCATCCGGGCGCGGCCGCGACATCCACCGCACCAGACGCTAGCGCGTAGTAGGCAACGACGCGCTGGTCATCACACACCACGAAGGTACGTGACGCACCGCTCACATGGTTACGCAGGGCTCTCCGCTTGAGCCAATCGTCCCGGCTCGGCTCACCCGAATCGAAGGCGTCCAGGGCGCCCGCCTGCACATGTTCCAGCGTAATCGGGGTGGGCGCGCGCAGCGTCATGCGACGGGGCCGGCCGAGCCGTCCCACGGCGCGGGCGTCTGCATCGTGCGCCGCAACTGGGGATTCGGCGCCGGTGACGCCTCGAGCCGCGCGACGAACGCGGCATACGCGTCGGGACTGGCACGTACCAGCGTCGCCTCGAGCAGGGTTTCCTCGGCGGCCGCGCGAGCGGCGGACAGGATGAAGTCGGTGCGGTTCTGCCCGCGTGCGGCGGCCGCGCGATCGATCAGGTCGCGTTCGTCAGGCTGCACGCGCAAGTTCAGGGTGTCGCGCTTGGTCGGGGGGCTATGGGTAGCGGACATGGAGGAGCCTCCGGTCAACAAGAGTTCTTGGATACCCATATTGTACTGACGTTGTCAGTACAATTCCACCGGCTATCAAGGTTCAGAACGCGGTCTACGCGTTTTGACACGTTAAACAAATGCCGCTAATACCCTTTAGCGGCATTGAAAGAATCGAAAGAAAAACCCGGCCGGGGCATACAAGGCGGGAACAGAATTCGTCTGCGAGTATCGCGCCCTGTTCAAGCGCATAGTTGGCTAGCGGCTAGGCGGCCGGACCGGCCCAGCTAAGTTGCTTGCATCTTCACTACCCTGTCCGAACGACGCCTAAACGTGTAGCGGTACGCGCTCACCCCGCGAGCAGCTTCAACCCCGCCGGCAGCGTTTCGCCGAACACGCGCACCGTGTCGGCTTCGTCGAACGCGATGGCCTCGCGCACCATGTCTATCCACGCCGCCGATGCATTCGCGGCCGACAGGCGCTTGATCACGGCCTCGCGTGTGTCGTCCGGCAGGTCGCGCGAACGGTCTCCGGTCATCCGCGCGATCTGCGCCGCCGCGAACGCGGCAGGTTCAACCTGTTTCCAGTCGAGCGCAAACAGCGCATCGAGCCAGCCGGTGGCGACTTCCGCCGGCACGACACAGTGCGCGCTGCCGTAGAACGGCCGGCGCGCACCGATGCGCCCGAGTGCCCACGCACAGAGCGCACGCTCGGCCGGCTTCTGCAATTGCACGATCAGCCGCTCGGCCAGCTCGACCTTGCGCTCGACGGGCAACCGTTCGAGCGACGCGGACAGCCGCGTCATGTCGGCCGGCCCGACTTTGGCCGGATCGAACGGCAGCTTGCGCCGCTTGTCGTCGGTCGGTTCGAGGAATGCGATCGCGTCGCGCACCTGTGTCTGCGCATCGTCGTCGAGGCCGCCGGCCACGCGCCGCCACAGCGTCCACCACTCGGACCACACCTGAGCGTCGGTCACGTATTGAATCCCGTCGTCGAACAACGGCCACAGCTGCTCGATGCGCCACGCGTCGAGCGGATGGCCGAAGCCCGGGCGCAGGCAATAGCCGGCAAGGTTCAGCCACGCGCGCTCGTGATCGGCCGAGCGGCGCCGCCGCCGCGCCCGCGCGAGCAATGCATCGAACAGTTCGCGTGCGAGCGCGACGTCCCACTCTTCGCGCGCGCCGAGCACCTGTTCAAGTTGCGCGCGCAACCGACGCGTGTCCTTCGGCGTGACGCCCGCGACCTTGCTGCCGAACGAGCGCTCGATCAGCTCGATCGCCTGGTCGACACGCGGATGTCGGGTAGGCGAGGCATCGTCGCCGTGAACCGGCGCGTCGCCGCGCAGCTGGAATTCGAGCCGCCAGCGGCGCGCCGCATCGTCGGTCGCGATGCAGTGCATTTCGAGCGTGCCGACCTCGGTCAGCGACGCGGTGAGCTTCACCGGTGTTTCGCGCGCATCGCCGCCCGTTTTCGCGTCGACGACTGTCGCGATCGGCGGCAGCCGCACGAAATCGCCGCCGTCGAGATCGACGAGATCGCCGGGCCGATACGCGGTGTCGGCCACCGTCGACACGAGGTGGAAACGCACCGGCTGCCCGAGTTGCAGCGCGAACGTGCGATCGTCGAGCCGGATCTCGTGGCCCTCCTCCGTGCCGCGCGGCAGCAGGCACACGCCGCGCGCGGCCGCGCCTTCGGCACCATCGTCGAGCACGAGGAAATAGCTGCGCGCGGAACCGCCGCCGATGCGCGGCGCATGACCGGCGCGCGCGAGCCCGTAGGCCACCGCACCGCGCGCGACCGCGACGTCCGGATGCGCGTTGTGCAGCACGTCGAGCGGCGCACCGCGCCACGCGCCGAGCGTCTGCGCGAGACGGCCGGCGAGCGCGCCCGCGCGGAACACGCCGCCGTTGAGCAGCAGCGTATCGGGCAGCGGGCCTTCCGCATGACGGTTCAGGAACGCGGCGACGTGCCGCGTGACGGCCGCGTCGCTTGCATACGGCAGCCCGAATTCGACGATCGCGGCGCGCGCACGGCGCGGCAGTTCGCCGGCCTCGACCTGCGGAAAGAAACCGTCGACGACGATCTGCTCGACTTCCTGCCGCGTCAGCTCGGCCGAGCGCGCGCCGCCGACGAGCTTGCTGCCCGCGCCGAGCAGCGTGACGTTGACGGATTCGGGTGCATCGTCGCCGAGCAGCCGCTCCTTCGCGGCACGGCAACGCTCGACGAGCTGCGACAGGCTCGCGGCGGACAGCCGCGTGCCGGGCTCGGTCAGCCGCGACTCGACCAGGCGCGCGAGCGCGAGGTCCATGTTGTCGCCGCCGAGCATCAGGTGGTTGCCGACGCCGACACGCGTGAAGCTAGGCTCGCCGTCGTCGCCCGGCGCGACATCCACCAGCGTGAGGTCGGTCGTGCCGCCGCCGACGTCGCAGATCAGCACGCGGCGCGCGGCGGCAAACGACGCGCGCAGCGTGTCGCGCTGCCCGTACAACCAGTCGTAGAACGCGGCCTGCGGCTCTTCCAGCAGCCGCAGCGCGGGCAGCTTCGCACGCCGCGCGGCTTCGACCGTCAGTGCGCGCGCGCCGTCGTCGAACGACGCGGGCACCGTCAGGATCACGTCCTGTTTGGCGAGCGGCGCGTCGGGAAAGCGCGCATCCCACGCGTCACGCACGTGCGCGAGATAGCTCGCGCTCGCGTCAACCGGCGACACCTTGTCGACGCCGTCGGCTGCGCCCCACGGCAGGATCGCCGCGAGCCGGTCGACCGACGCGTGCGACAGCCAGCTCTTCGCGCTCGTGACGAGCCGGCCCGGCACCTGCGCGCCGAGCGTGCGCGCGTAGCGGCCGATCACGGCCGGCGTCGCACCGGCCGCGCTCGCTTTCGCGTGGGCCGCCCACGGCAGCCGCAGCGTGTCCGGCGGCAGCTCGCCCGCCGCCGGGTGATAGCGCACCGACGGCAGCAGCGGCTGTGCCGCCACCGCGCCGGGGCCGACCAGCTGCTCGACGTCGAACACGCGGATCGCGTCGGAACCGGCCTCGACGTATGCGACGACCGTATTGCTCGTGCCGAGGTCGATCCCGACCGTATAGCGCTTCATCGCGCTCAGGCGGCGCCGCGCACGTCGAACTCGACCTTCCAGCGCTCGTCCGTGCCGCTCGGGATCGCCTCGAGTTCGAGCGTGCCGGCTTCGGTCACGCGCGCATGCAGCTTCACGGGCACGACCTCGCCGACCGTGCGCCCTTCGGCGGGCAGCGTCGCCTGGATTTCTTCCAGCTCCTGCAGCTCTTCCGGCGACCAGTAGTCGAGCAGCGTGCCGACCTGGTCCTGACGGCGCACCGACGAACCGAAGAAGCGGAACTGCACCGGTTCGCCGACGACGAGGCCGAACTCCTGCGGCGGCAGCGCCGCATCCGAGCCCTCCTCCATCCCGAACGGCGCGACGCACAGCGCCTGCACCGGCGGTTCGAGCCCCGGCACGGCCGGCATCGCCGATTCGATCGCGACGTAGTACGCACGCGCCGTGCCGCCGCGAATGCGCACGCCACGGCCGCGCTTCACGTAGCCGTAGTACGCGGCGCCGCGCGCAACCGCGAGATCGAGATCCGCGCCTTCGAGCAGGCGTGCGGGCGGCGCACCTTCGGCGGCGAGCCAGCTGTTGAGCGTATCGAGCACGCGCTGCGTGAGCAGCGTCGACTTGAACACGCCGCCGTTGAACAGCACGGCGGTCGGATGCAGGAACGTCGCGCCCTGCGGCAGCGTGCGCTGCACACCTTCGAGCGAGTCGAGCGCCGCGACCTGGCGGCCGAGGAACGCCGCGAGATGGCGCGTGATGCCCGCGTCCTGCGCATACGGCAGGCCGAGCTGCGTCAGGCCGACACGGGCGCGGCTCACCGGGCGCGCGGCTGCGTCGACTTGCGGGAAGAAGCCTTCGAGAATCGTCTGCGTGAGTTCCGCGCGCGTCAGCTCCGTGCGGATCGACCCGCCGATCAGCTTCGAGCCGCGGCTCGGCACGACGAGCGGCACCGCGTCGGTCGTCGGGTCGGACAGCAGCGTTTCCTTCGCGGAACGGCACGCGTACGTGAGCGCGCGCAGTTGCCACGGATCGGCCTGCGTGCCCTGCTGCGCGAGCTTGCGCGCGACGATATGCGCGAGCGCGAGGTCCATGTTGTCGCCGCCGAGCAGGATGTGCTCGCCGACGGCCACGCGATGCAGTTCGAGATTGCCGTCACGCTCGACCACCGCGATCAGCGACAGGTCGGTCGTGCCACCGCCGACGTCGACGCACAGGATCAGGTCGCCGACCTGCACCTGCTTGCGCCAGCCGCCCTGGCTCTTCTGGATCCAGCTGTACAGCGCGGCCTGCGGCTCCTCGAGCAGCGTCATCCGCGAGTAGCCGGCGGCGCGTGCGGCCTCGGCCGTCAGTTCGCGCGCGGCCGGGTCGAACGATGCGGGGATCGTCACCGTCACGTCCTGGTCGGCGAACGGCGCGTCGGGATGCGTGTGGTCCCACGCTTCGCGCAGGTGCGTCAGGTAGCGGATCGAGCTTTCCAGCGGCGACACGCGCGACACTTCCGGCGGCGCATCGCTCGGCAGGATCGCCGCGCGGCGATCGACGCCCGGATGGCACAGCCAGCTCTTCGCGCTCGACACGAGGCGGATCGGCGTGCCGGCGCCGCGCGTGCGCGCCATCTCGCCGACCGCGAAGCCGCGCGAGGCCGTCCACGGCAGCGTCAGGTCGCCCTGCGTGAGTTCGCTTTCATGCGGCAGGTAGAGGAACGACGGCAGCAGGTCGCGCGACTCCAGCGCGCCGGGCGCGGTGAGCTGCGCGATCGGCAGCACCTGCTGCGTGATGGTTTCGCCGTCGCTCGCGGCGCTGTCGACGTACGACAGCGCGCAGTGGGTCGTACCGAGATCGATACCGATCGAATAGCGCGGATCGCTCACAGTTCCACCTCCGCCGGTGCGACGACCGAGGCGTCGTGGCTGCCCGTCAGCTTCGGCAGGCGCACGTCGGCGACACGCCAGCCGCGATGGCTGACGGTGCCCGTGAACGGCGCGGCGCCGACCACGTTGCCGGTCACGCGCACGGCCGTCGCGTCGAAGCCGGCCGGCAGCGTCACGCGGCTGCCTTCGGCTTCGTCGCGCACCGGCACGATCGTGAAGTGTTCGCGCAGCGCGGCACGGCAGCCGTCGTGCACGAGGCGTGCGGCCGCACCGATGTCGGCGTCCGCGTAGCCGGCGATGTCTTCCTCGACGAAGTCGATGAAGCGCGCATCGCGCTGCAGCAGGCCGAGCAGTTGCAGCGCAGCCTGCGGGCTCGCTTCGCGCAGCTCGGGCGCCGGCGCCTTCACGGGCGCGGCGGCAGGCGCCGGGGCCGGTGCGGCGGCGGGTGCCGGCGCGACCGGTGCCGGGGCGCCATCGCGCACGCGCAGCACACCGGCCGCGAACTCGCGGTTGCCGAGCACGGAGAAGAACGTGCCGACGGCCAGTGACAGCCGGCCGAAGAAGGACAGGTTGGATTCGGGCATGAGGTCTGGACTCCTGTGGGCTCGCGACATGGCGAGCGTTTCTTGCCTGGGCGCCCGGCGGCGGCGTGCGGATTGCGCACTGCCGCCGCCCGGCGCGTGATTCGGTCGCGCCCTCTCGGGTGCGGAAAACCCGTATTTTGCCCTGTGGCGGGCGAACGGGGCAGAAGTTGGGGGACAGAACATCGCGGCGCGGCGTTTTCGGCCACGCAGGACGGCACGTCGGGCGCGATCGGCCGCGATGCTGCGGCGCGTCAGCGCGGCTTGCGCCGCTTCGCGTGCTTCGCCTCGAAATCGCGCGACAGCATGCCGAGCGTGACTTCGCCGAAGCGGGCGAGCAGTGTCGTCTCGGCCTCCTTCAGCGTGGCCGACAGGTGCGCATTGACGGCCTGCTCGACCAGGCATTCGGCCTCGTCGTCGGTCACCAGATCGGAGAACAGCGGCGGCTCGCCCACCGCGCGATAGACGTCGAGCAGCGTGATGTCGTCGAGCGCGACGCTCAGCACCCAGCCGCCGCCATGCCCCTTCTCCGACTGCACGTAGCCGCGGTCGCGCAAGCCGCCGAGCAGGCGCCGCACGACGACCGGGTTCGTGCACAGCATCGTCGCGATCGCTTCGGACGTCATCGGGCCGTCGACCTGATCCAGGTGGATCAGCGCATGCAGCATGCGCGACAAGCGGCTATCGGTTCTCACGAGCGGTGCTCCCTTCTCTCGAAACTTTTGAAGTTGCGTGAATGATACCATCGCCCTATCATGCAACTTCTCGTGTTTCGTGAGTTGCATTGAGTTGAGTTGGCCACCCTCGGAGCACGTCCGTCATTCACGCAGGTTCAGGAAAGGAGTGGGTGCATGCATGACCATCATGAAGTGATCGTGATCGGCGGCAGCTTTGCGGGGCTGTCGGCCGCGATGCAGCTTGCGCGGGCGCGCCGCCGCGTGCTCGTGATCGACGCCGGCCGGCCGCGCAACCGCTTTGCCGCGCACGCGCACGGCTTTTTCGGGCAGGACGGCAAGCCGCCCGCGCAGATCGTCGACGAAGCCGCCGCGCAGCTCGCCGCGTACCCCACCGTGCAGCGGATCGCAGGCGACGTGCGCACGGTCGAGCGCGATGCGGACGGCCGCTTCCACGTGACGCTGGCCGACGGCAGCCGCGCGAGCGCCGACCGGTTGATCCTCGCAACCGGCATCCGTGACGCGTTGCCCGCGCTGCCGGGGCTTGCGGAACGCTGGGGCATCAGCGTGCTGCATTGTCCGTATTGCCACGGGTACGAGGTGAGCGGCCAGCGGCTCGGCGTGCTCGCCACGCATCCGCTGTCGGTGCATCAGGCGATCCTGATTCCGGACTGGGGCCCGACGACGTGGTTCACGCAGGGCGTGGTCGAAGCCAATCCAGAAGAAGCCGCGTTGCTCGACGCGCGCGGCGTGCGTATCGAGCCGTCGCCGGTCGTGGAAATCCTCGGCGATGCGCCGCGGATCGATGCGTTGCGGCTCGCCGACGGGCAAGTCGTGCCGATCGATGCGCTGTTCGTCGGCGCGCACACGGCGATGGCGAGCGATCTCGCGCAGCAGCTCGGCTGTGCATTCGACGACGGGCGGCTCGGCCCGGTCGTGCGGGTCGATGCAATGAAGCAGACGAGCGTCGACGGCGTATTCGCAGCCGGCGACGCGTCGACGCCGATGAGCAACGCGACGTTCGCGTCGGCGTCGGGCGTGATGGCCGGGGTCGCCGCGCACCGGTCGCTGATTTTCGGGCTCGGCCGGTAACGGTGCGTGGCGTCGCGGGCCGTGTCGTTCGAAGCGGCCAGGCAATCCGATTCGATGCGCGACCGACGCGATCCACAGCTGCAACGATGGATTCGCGTCGCGATGTGCGGTTTAATGCTCGACACATCCGGCATTAAGAGACATGAAATGCTCGACCTCGACGACCTTCGACTCGTACGCGCGATCGGCACGTCGCGCTCGCTGGCTTCTGCCGCGCGATTGCTCGATCTCACGCCGCCCGCGGTCACGATCCGCCTGCAGCGAATGGAAGCGCGATTGAACGCACGGCTCGCCGTGCGGCAACCGAAAGGAATCACGTTGACCGACGAAGGGCAGCGGCTGTACCAGGAAGCCGTCGACATCCTCGAGCGCGTGGAGGCGCTGCCGGTCAGCATCTCAGGCGACCACGGCGACGTGCGGGGCACGCTGCGCGTCGTCGCCCCGCTCGGCTTCGGCCGAAAGTACGTCGCGCGGATCGTGCGCGACGTGCTGCGCGCGCATCCGAAGCTCGACATCGCGCTCCACCTGTCGGAGAGCCCGTTGACCAGCGCGTCGGGCGCCGACGTGGTCGTTCACGTCGGCAGCCTCAAGTCGTCGTCGTGGATCGGGTATCCGCTCGCGCCCAACGAACGCTTCCTGTGCGCGAGCCCCGCCTATGCGCGCCGCATCAAGGAATTGAACCATCCGTCCGACCTGGCCCGCTACGACTGCCTGTGCCTGCGCGAGAACGACGAGGACATCCCGCGCTGGCGCTTCTCGCAAGGCGGCGATGTCAAGGGCGAACCGCGCCGGTCCGCCGTGATCCGCGTTACCGGCGCGCTGTCGTCGAACGACGGCACCGTCATCACGGAATGGGCGCTGGCCGGCCTCGGGATCGTCGAGCGCTCCGAGTGGGACGTCGCGCCGCTGCTGGCGAACGGCAGGCTCGTCCGGTTGCTGCCCGACTGGCACCTGCCGCCCGCCCCCGTGACGGCGCTGCTGCCGTCGCGCACCGGCCGCTCCGCGCGGCAACGGGTGTTCCTCGAAGCCGCGACGCGGTTTCTCAGCCCGCCGCCGTGGCGCGGCGACGCTTGAGCCGCGCCACGGTCCACGCGATTCTTTCGATTAAACAGTCTTTAATGCCGGATTAGCAGCGCGTTAAACCCGAGACTCATCGACGGCCCTACAGTGTTTGCATCGGCAACCCTCCGAGGCAACGCATCGTGGACCTTCAAACCCTCAACACCCCGGCCGCCCTGATCGACGTCGGCCGCATGCAACACAACATCGGCCGCATGCAGGCGCATCTGGATGCGCTCGGCGTCAGGTTCCGGCCGCACGTCAAGACCACCAAGTGCACGCACGTCGTCGATGCCCAGATCGCGGCCGGCGCGCAGGGCATCACCGTGTCGACGCTCAAGGAAGCCGAACAGTTTTTCGCGCACGGTATCCGGGACATCGTCTACGCAGTCGGCATGGTGCCCGCGAAACTCGGCCAGGCGCTCGCGCTGCGCCGGCAGGGCTGCGACCTGAAGCTCGTCGCCGACAGCCTGCCGGCCGCGCACGCGATCGCCGAATTCGGACGCGCGCACGGCGAGCGCTTCGACGTGTGGATCGAGGTCGACGTCGACGGCCACCGCTCGGGGATTCCGCCCGACGCCGACCTGCTGATCGACGTGGGCCGCGCGCTGGTCGACGGCGGGATGGTGCTCGGCGGGGTGCTGGCACACGCGGGCTCCAGCTACGAATACAGCACACCCGACGCGCTGGCGGCGATCGCCGAGCAGGAGCGCAGCCGCACCGTGCGGGCGGCAGAGCGCCTCCGGGCCGCCGGGTTGCCCTGCCCGGTCGTGAGCATCGGGTCGACACCCACCGCGCTCGCGGCGGAACACCTCGAAGGCGTCACCGAGGTGCGCGCCGGCGTCTACGTGATGTTCGATCTCGTGATGCACAACATCGGCGTGTGCGATCTGTCCGACATCGCGCTGTCGGTGCTGACCACCGTCATCGGGCACCAGGAAGAAAAAGGCTGGGCGATCGTCGACGCAGGCTGGATGGCGATGAGCCGCGACCGCGGCACGCAGCGCCAGGCGCACGACTTCGGCTACGGGCAGGTGTGCACCGAACACGGCGACGTGCTCGGCGACTATGTCATGAGCGCCGCCAACCAGGAGCACGGGATCGTGTCGTGCTCGGGCTCGCCCGACGCCGGCATCGCGCAACGGTTTCCGATCGGCACCCGCCTGCGCATCCTGCCGAATCACGCGTGCGCCACCGGTGCGCAACATCCCGAATATCAGGCGATCGGCGAAGACGGCGGCGCGCAAACGTGGCCGCGCTTCTACGGGTGGTGAACCCGGCCGCGCATCCGCGTCGCTCCTTCGACGAATTGACTATTCGTCCAAATCTGGACAGAATTTAAACCACCCCGATTAGCCTGGCGCCGAAAGCGCTTGCCAGAACATGCCGACCGACGACCGACTCCTGCTTCTCGACCGCGATACCGTCGCGCCCGCCCTCCAGGCCGCGCAAGTGACGGCGGCCGTTCGCGAAGCCTTCGTGCTGCATAGCCAACGGGCCGGACGCGTGTTCCCGGTGGTGCGCGAGAAACTGCACACCGGCGGCGTGTTCGGCATCAAGTCGGGCGATGTCGCGAATCAGGATCTGCTCGGTTTCAAGGCGGCCGGATTCTGGCCCGGCAACCGCGGGCTCGGCGGCGAACCGCATCAGGCCACCGTCGCGCTGTTCGACCCGGCCACGGGCCGACCGCTGTGCATCATGGACGGCAATGCGATCACCACCGCGCGAACCGGCGCCGCCGGCGGCCTCGGGCTGCAACTGCTCGCGCGTCGCGACAGCGCGCGAATCTGCGTGTTCGGCACGGGCGTGCAGGCGCGCGTCCAGCTCGACTACGCACTCGGGCTGCTGCCGCAACGGTGCACGGTGCAGTACGTGAACGTCAGCGGCGAGCCCGACCCGGTGTTCGAATCGGCCTTCCGGGAACGATGCACGATCGGCGTGGCGCGCGACCGGAACGACGCGGTGGCCGATAGCGACGTGGTCATCACGGCAACGCCTGGCGGCGGCCCGCTGTTCGACGCGGATGCGGTCCAGCCGGGCACCCACCTGACCTGCGTGGGCGCCGACACCGCAGGCAAGCGTGAGCTGCCGGCAGGCGTGCTGGAACGCGCGCGCATTTTCGTGGACGATCACGATCAGGCGCGCAGCATCGGCGAATGCCAGTGGGCACCGGATTTGCCACGCACGGAAATCGGTGACATCCTCGCCGGAACCGCGACGGTCGACCGCGCGCCGCACGAGATCACCGTCTTCGACATGACCGGGCTCGCGCTTCAGGATCTGACCGTCGCACGCTTCCTGTATCGGCAGGCCCTCGAAAACGGCACCGGAATCTCCATTCCGTGGCCCTGGTAAACGAAACTCCCCGTCAACCTCCATGCGTCTCACCCAAGTTTCCGCGCTCTCGTTCGACCTGGACGACACCCTGTGGCCGTTCGGGCCATCCGTCGTACGGGCCGAAGGGGAGCTTCGCACGTGGCTGATCGAGCACGCGCCCGGTACCGAGCGTGTGCTGCCCACGCAGCAGGCGCTGAGCGACTTGCGTGAGGAATACGAACGATTGTGCCCCGACCTCGCCGGCGACTTCCGTGCGATGAGAATCGGCTCGATCCGGCTTGCGCTGGAGCGGGCGAACGAAGACGTCACGCTCACCGACCGTGCGTACGCGGCCTTCTATGCCGCGCGCAACCGGGTCGAATTCTATGACGATGCGTTGCCGGCGCTCGCGTGGTTGAGCGCACGGTTTCCGTTGATCGCGGTGACCAACGGCAACGCGGATCTGCGGCTGACCGGCGGCGGCGAATTCTTTCGTGCAACGCTCAGCGCGCAGGCGTTCGGGGTCGCGAAACCCGAGCCCGGGATATTTCATGCCGCGGCGGAAGCGCTCGATGTTCAGCCGGCGGAATTGCTGCATGTCGGCGACGATTACCACCTCGATATCGTCGGCGCATTGAACGCGGGGCTTCAGGCTGCGTGGGTGGTGCGCGATACGCATCCGGAAACGGAGCGTGTGCAGCAGCAGGCTGCGACGCCGCACGTCACGCTCAGCGACCTGTCGATGCTGTGCCGCATGCTCGGCGGGCCTGACGACATGGCGTGAGCACCTGCGTGCGCCGCGTTCGCGACGCACGCTTCACCATCCTGAAACGCGGCGAGACTGCCGCTCGCCGACTGCACACGCGTAGGGTCGGCCATGCCGCCGATGCAACGCATGACCAGCCTCCGCCCGTTCACGCCGCCTTGCGCGCGTCCGCGATCCGCTGCGGCGCCTTCGGCCGCGCATACAACCGTTCGAGATACGCACGCAATTGCGGAAACGGTTCGATCAGGTTGCACTCGCCGGCCCAGTCGATCAGGTAAGCCGTCACGCAATCGGCCACCGTCAGCGTGTTGCCGACGATGAACTCGCGCCCTTCGAGATGCTTGTCGAGGATCGCGGCCATCGTCCTGAAATCCTCGCGCGCCAGTTCGATGTCGGCCGGCGAGCGCTTCTCCGGCGGATAGATGAACGAGTGCCGCGTGATCCGCCACAGCGGCTGCTCGAGCTCCGTCACCGCGAACATGACCCACCGGTAAGCCTCGGCCCGCAGCGCCGGATCGACCGGCAGCAGCGCCTTCTCCGGGTACTTGTCCGCGAGATACAGCACGATCGCGGCCGATTCGGGAATCACGAGGTCGCCGTCCACCAGCACGGGCACCTTGCCGGCCGGATTGAGGCGCAGGAATTCGGGGCGCTTGTGCTCGCCCTGGAGCAGGTTCACCGAGATGAACTCGAAATCGGCATCCAGTTCCTTCAGCCCCCACAGCGCGCGTTGCGAGCGGGTGCCGGCAAATCCGTAAAGCTTCATCGCCAGTCTCCATCCAGAATGTCGGGAAAACTTCCATCTGCCGGCCACGGCGCATCGCCGGTACACGACGCGTGGCCTCGCGCGTCGTTCACGCGCCGGGAATCGCCAGCACCGGCATCACGTCGATCGCCACGCCCGGAAACAGCGTGAAATGCGGATGGCCTTCGAACAGCGCGGCCGCGGCTTCGTGCGAGGCCGCCCGCACGACGGTGAAGCCGCTCATCGCGTTCGCCGTGTCCTTGACGCCGGCGGCATCGATGGTCTTCGTCTTGCCGAGCGGCCCGCCCATCTCGACGATCGCGTCGCGATGCCGGTCGACCCACGCATGCCAGGCAGCGATGCCGTCGCGCTCGCGCGTGCGCCGCTCCTCGTCCGGCATCGCCATCCACGCCTTCATCGCCGGGCTGTCCTTGGTCCCGAGAAATACCGCGAGATACAACTGCTGTTGCGCACTCATGCTGCCCCCTCCGGTGACGGACGCGACGGGCTGCCGCGCCTCGACCTTGACAAGATAGGTTGATATCAACACAATTGCAACATGGCACGAAAAGAAACGCTCCCTTTCGAAACGACGCTGATGGTGCGCGATTGCTGCCTGTGCCTGCACATGCAGCGCGCGGCGCGTAATCTTGCGCGGATCTTCGACGATGTGCTGCGCCCGCTGGATCTCACCAACGGCCAGTTTTCGCTGCTGATGTCGCTGAACCGGCCCCAGCCGGCGCCGATGAAATCGGTCGCGTCGCTGCTCGCGATGGACCGCACCACGCTCACGGCCGCGCTCAAGCCGCTCGAGCGGCGCGGCCTGGTCACGATCATCCAGGATCCGGACGATCGGCGCAGCCGCCTGCTCGAACTGACGCAGGCCGGCCACGACCTGCTGGCCGAAGCGTTTCCGCTGTGGCAGCAGACGCATGCCGAGATCGAACGGCCGTTCGCGCCGGGGGAAGTCGATCAGTTGCGCGGCCAGTTGCGCGCGCTGTCGGTCGATCCGGCCGCGCGCGATTGAACCGAACCGGCGCGCGGTTCGCTGCGGCGAGGCGACTTACTTCCGGCCCTTCTTTGGCAGCAGCAGTTGCGCGAATTCCTGCAGGAAGGCCACGGGCCCATGCGCATGCAGCGCCTGCCCGCTGCTCAGCGCGCCGTCGATCACGGTCGCGAGCCGCAACGCGAAGGTTTCCGGCTCGTCGACACCCATCGCATCCGCCAGCTCGGTCAGCCGGCGCCGCAATTCCTGCTTGTGCGCGACGGCCACCTTGCGGGCCGGATGGTTGCCGTCCGCGTATTCGGCGGCGATGTTGATCTGCGGACAGCCGCGATAGCCGGGGCGCGCAATGCGCTCACCGATCCATTGCAGCTGCGCATCCAGTTCCTCGCGCGGCGTGCGCCGGTACTGCGCGGCCACCGCATCCCAATGCGCCCAGAAATCGGCGTCCTCGCGCAGCAGGAACGCTTCGATCAGGTCGTCCTTCGTCGTGAAGTAACGATAGAGGCTCGTCTTCGCCACGCCCGCCTGCGCGACGATCAGGTCCACGCCGACCGCGCGCGTACCCTCCCGATAGAACAGCTCGCTGGCCGTTTGCAGAATGCGTTCGCGCGTATCGGGCGCGTTCCCTGGTGTGCCTGTTTCCTTTTTCATCCCGACCCGGCCGTGCTGGCCGCCCCTACCGCAACAGTGATCGGATCATAGCACCGCGCGCTTGACGACGCTACAGGTCTGTACTATAAAACAGACCGTTCTGTAGCGGAGTGGATCATGGACGATCGAATGACGGTTGCAGTCTATGGCGCCACGGGTCATACCGGGCGGTTCGTCGTCGCCGAACTGGCGCGGCGCGGCCTGCGCGCGATCCGTATCGGGCGCGATGCCGCGCGGCTCGCGAAAGACGGCGGCGATACGGCGCTCGCGCTCGCACGCGTCGCCACGATCGACGATCCGGCCGCGCTCGACGCCGCGTTGCGCGGCGCGGATGCGGTGATCAACTGCGCGGGCCCGTACCTCGATACCGCGTTGCCGCTGGCCGATGCTGCGCTGCGGGCCGGCATCCCCTATCTCGACCTGACCGCCGAGCAGCCGTCGGTGCTGGCGCTGGCCGAACACAGCGATGCGCGGGCGCGCGCCGCGGGCGTGACCCTCGTGCCGGCCGCGGCGTTCTATGGCGGCCTGGCCGACCTGCTCGTCACGGCCGTCGTGGACCCGCACCAGCCGATCGAGCGCGTCGATGTCGCAACCGGGCTCGACCGCTGGCATCCGACACGCGGCACGCGTGTGACGGGCGAACGCAATCGCGCGGTGCGGCTCGTTCAGAAGGACGGGAAGCCGACGCCGGTGCCGTCGACCGCACGCGAACGCGTATGGCCGTTTCCGTCGCCGATCGGCCGCGTCGACGTGACGCTGCTGCCGTTTTCGGAAGTGATGACACTGTCGCGTCACCTGCGCATCGATACGATCGAATCGTGGCTCGCCACCGTCGCGCTGCGCGACGTGCGCGATGCCGCCACGCCGCCGCCCGCGCCGACCGACGAGATGGGCCGCTCGGCGCAGCAGTTCGTGATGGACGCGATCGTCGTGCAGGGCGGCACGACGCACCGCGCGACGGCGTCCGGGCAGGACATCTACGCGGTCAGCGCACCGATCATCGTCGAGGCAGCCGTGCGCCTGATCGCGGGCGACACCGTGGTGTCGGGCGGCGTGCGCAGTCTCGGCGAGCTGTTCGACGCGCGCGATTTCCTCGCGGCGCTCGATTCGGTGGCAGTATCGTTCGGCACGACAACCGATCCGGTTTTCAACCAGGAGACACAGGCATGAGCAGCAATGAAAAGGGTGCGCATTTCCGGTCGCTTCACCGCGCGGGCCAGCCGCTGGCGCTGTTCAACGTGTGGGACGCCGGCAGCGCGCGCACGGCGGCCGACGCGGGCGCCGTCGCACTGGCGACCGGCAGCTGGTCGGTCGCGGCGGCCAACGGTTTCGTCGACGGCGAGCAGATGCCGCGCGCGCTGATGATGGAAGTACTCGAGCGGATCACGCGCGCGACCGACCTGCCCGTCACCGTCGATCTCGAAAGCGGGTACGGCGAGCGGCCGGAAGATGTCGCCGAAACGATCGCGCTCAGCATCAAGGCCGGCGCGATCGGCTGCAACCTCGAAGACAGCTTCCCGGCGACGGGCGAATTGCGCGACGTCGACGCAGCGGCGGCCCGTCTCGCGGCAGCACGGCAGGCTGCCGATCGCGCGGGCGCCGACTACTTCATCAACGCGCGCACCGACGTGTTCTTCACGGCGCCGGCCGACACGCACGACGAGCGCCTGCTCGATGCCACGCTGGCCCGCGCGCGTGCTTATGCCGCGGCCGGTGCCGATGGCCTGTTCGTGCCGGGGCTGCGCTCACCGGCGCTCATTCGCGCGCTGACGGCCGCGTCGCCGCTGCCGGTGAACGTGATGCGCGTCACGGAAACGCCGACGCTCGCCGAATTCGCGGAATACGGCGTGGCCCGCATCAGCCACGGGCCGTATCCGTACCTGCAGGCGATGAAGACGCTGGCGGAGATGGTCAGGCAAGGCGGCTGACGCGAGTCTCATCGCGATCCAGGGCCGGCCGGCATCGCGATGCCGGCCGCAAGCCGCACCGGCCGTCACAGATCGCCGGGTTTCTCCCAGACCTTGACGTGCTCCATCGCCCGCTCGACGTCGTCCATGTCGTCGGCGCCGAGCGACCGATCGAATTTCGCGGTGATGATCTTTCGCACCTCCGCCAGCCGCCGGGTCACGCGGCCCTCGTCGATGAACCGGTTGGTTTCCCGCGCATAGTCCGGATCCGGGCCGGCAGCGGCTGCCGGACCAGCGTGATAGTAGCGACCGATATTGCGCAACGAGATGAGGATGTACTCGATCTCCGCGAGCACACGCAACGCCTCCTCGCCGGACAGTTCGATCGTTTCGTTATCCTTCTTCATCTCGCGTTCCGTCGTGCGCATGCGTCGATTGCCTCGCTATTTCCGGACGTCGATACCGTTGCGCCCGACGGTATCGTCGAACTCGATCTCGCGAACGTCGAATGCGGGATCGGGTACCCTGCCGGCCAGCACCTGAAAAAGATCGCGAACATATTTCTCCTTGTCGGTCACGTCGTCCAGCGGAATCGCGTGCGGCACGATGCCACGCCAGTGCGCCAGCCATGAACCCGACACCAGCACATACTCCAGTGCGTCGACGACGCGCGACCGGGATTCGGCGCCGTATTGCCCGAATCGGGTTTTCATCTGCTGGAGCAGCCACGCCCGCCCGTCATCGGAGTTGATGTAGAAATCGTCCAGCTCGTCATCGGTCATGATGAGCAAGCACGTGTACAGCGACGACAGATAGTTGAAGTTGATTACCGTCTTCATTGAGCCAAGCGCATTCACGAATGCAGTTGTTGCGTAGAAAAATCCGGGAAGCCCGCCGCGCCGCGCATGCAAACGGCCAACGCGGCCGCGTCCGCCCCCCAGCACCGGCCAACGATCGCCCGCCCTTTCCGGCCACCGGCGCCAGCATCGCGCCACGGATGCTCGCACATCATACGATCGCATGCGCGCGCCACGCGAATCGGCCCGCTGAACCCGGGTGTGCCGCGCGATCGATTCGCGCCGTTCGCAGCCCCATCACGCCAGGTGATTACATCCCATGTAATTGGCGCACGACACGACTGCTCCTACGCTTCGGCTGTCGCGCCGCCATTCCGGCGGCGCTCATCGCCCCGGAGACATCATGTCCGCCTATCCGCTTCACACCATCGACTCCGCGCCGGCCGAATCGAAGCCCGTCCTCCAGCAGCTCCAGCAAACCTTCGGCATGATCCCGAACATCGCGGCGGCCATGGCCGCGTCGCCGGTGCTGATCAACGGCTTCATCGGCCTGTTCGAGCGCGTGCATGCGAGCAGCCTCACCGAGCCGCAGATCCAGACGCTCCTGCTCACCAACGCGGTCACGAACGCGAGCGAATGGCCGGTCGCCTTCCATACCGCGCTTGCGCTGAAACAGGGTGTGACCCACGCCGACGTCGATGCGATCCGCCGCGGTGGCCTGCCCGCCGATGCGACGCTGGCCGCGCTGTCGGCCACGGCACGCAAGCTGATCGACACCCGCGGCCGCCTGCCCGATGCCGACCGGCAGGCGTTCCTCGACGCCGGCTTCAGCGCCGAACAGTTGCTGGAAGTGATCGCGGTGGTCGCCGCATCGACGATCACGAACTACGTCGGCAGCGTGACGAAGCCCGCGCTCGAAGCGCCGTTCGACGCATTCGCATGGCAGGCGAACGCCGCGTGAGTCCGATATAGTCGATCGCGTCGCTCACGGAACGCCCAGGGAGACACGATGAACGCCAGCCGCCGCGAACCGCACGCGCCGCCGCACGCACTCGGCCAGTTGCTGCGCTACTGGCGCGACGTGCGCGGCGTGAGCCAGCTCGACCTGTCGCTCGACGCGGGCATCTCGCAGCGCCAGATCAGTTTCATCGAAAGCGGACGCAGCGTGCCGGGCCGCGACACGCTGCTGACACTCGCGCAAACGCTGGACGTGCCGCTGCGCGAGCGCAACGCGCTGTTGCTCGCGGCCGGGTATGCGCCCGTGTATTCGGAAGCGCCGTGGGATGCGCAGGAGATGCAGGGCGTGATCGGCGCGCTCGAACGGGTCGTGCGCCAGCACGATCCGTTTCCGGCGATCGTGATGGATCGCCACTGGAACGTGCTGATGACCAACGACGCGGCGCCGCGCTTCTTTAGCTGCTTCATCGACATGGCCGCGCGCGACGGCCCGCGCAACCTGCTGCGCCTGATGTTCGATCCGCACGGCATGCAGCCGTTCCTGGCCGACTGGGAGACGGTGTCGCGCAGCCTGCTGCAGCGCGTGCAGCGCGAATCGGTCGGCCGCGTGATCGATGACGACACACGGCAACTACTCGACGACCTGCTCGCGAGCCCCGATGCACCGCGCGACTGGAAAACGCCGCCGACACCGGCCGCCGCACCGTCGCTGCCGGTCATCCCGATCGGCTTCGTGCACGAAGGCGTCGTGCTGCGTTACGTCTCGCTGGTCACGACGGTGGGAACGCCGCAAAGCGCCGCCGCGCAGGAACTGCGCATGGAATGCATGTTCCCCGCCGACGACGCGACCGAAGCGCGCCACCGGCAGTTGCTCGACACGCACGCACCGGTGCGCTGAGCGGCGGGCCGGGCGGCCCGCCGGTGCCGGTCATTCCGCCAGCGCGGACACCACGCCGACACGCTTCGGCACGCCGGTCACGATCGTCGCAACCGCGACGGCCAGCACGACGGCTGCGGCAACGAACACGCCGGCCGCCCCGTTCGCGTCGAACACGACGCCACCGGCCGCCGCGCCCGTCGCGATCGCGAGCTGGATCGCCGCGACGATCAGCCCGCCCGCGCTCTCGGCTTCATCGGGCACGGTGCGCGTGACCCATGTCGACCACGCGACGGGCACACCGCCGAACGCCATCCCCCACAACGCGACGAGCACCGCGTCGATCATCGGCGCTCGACCGAGTGCGACGAGCGCGACGCCGAGCACGACCATCAGCGCGGGCATCCCGATCAGCATCGGCCGCAACCGGTGTTCGAGCACGCGGCCCGCGAGCGACGTGCCGACGAAGTTCGCGATGCCGTAGCCGAGCAGGATCGCCGACAGCCCGTTCACGCCGACGCCCGCGACCTGTTCGAGGAACGGCCGCAGGTACGTGAAGAACGCGAAATGCCCGGTGAACACAAGGATCGTCGCGAACATGCCGAGGCCGACGGTCGGCCGGCGCAGCACGTCGATCAGCGTGCGCAGCCGCGTCGTGCCGCTCGGCGGCATCGACGGCAGCGTGAGGATCTGCGACACGAACGCGATGCCGCCGAGCGCGGCCGCGATCAGGAACACGTTGCGCCAGCCGATCAGGTGGCCGAAGTAGCTGCCCATCGGCGCGGACGCGATCGTCGCGACCGCCACGCCGCTGAAGATGATCGACAGCGCACGCGGCACCATCGACGTCGGCACGAGCCGCATCGCGGTCGCGGTCGCCATCGTCCAGAAGCCGCCGAGCGCGATGCCGAGCACGACGCGGCCGATCAGCAGCACGCCCAAGTTGGGCGCGAACGCGACCGCCAGGTTCGACGCGACGAGCAGCACCGAGAACACGAGCAGCACGCGCCGCCGGTCGATCGTGCGCGTCAGCGCCGAGATCAGCAGGCTCGTGACGAGCGCGACCGTCGCGGTGGCGGTGACGGCCTGCCCGGCCACGCCTTCGGTCACGCCGAGGCTGTCGGCCATCGGCGTCAGCAGGCTGGCCGGCAGGAATTCGGCCGTGACGAGCCCGAAGACGCCGAGCGTCATCGCGAATACCGCGCCCCAGGCCGGTTCGCGGGGGGCCGCCGTCGAGGCGGCCGTGGAGATTCCGGGATTCATGCGTGGTTCCGTGTCGGTTAGGGAAAGTACTGATGAGGGCGTATCGTAAGGAACCACGTCAGGACGGTCTATGACATACAATCCGTTCTTATTGATCGATCGTCCGAATCTCGATATGTCCGAGCCCCTGCTTCCCCCCATCCCCGACGTGCACGACCTCGTCAGCGAGCTGCTGCTGGGGATGCGCCTGAGCGGCGTCCAGTACCGCCGCATCCAGGTCGCGCGGCCGTTCGGGCTGAATTTCGGCCACGTGACGGGCCGCGCGCAGTTCCATTTCGTCGGGCGCGGGCCCGTGCTGCTGCGCGACGCGTCGGGCGACACGATGCGGCTCGAAGCCGGCGACGCGATCCTGCTGCCGCACGGCGGCATGCACGCGCTGGTGTCGGACCCCGATGCACCGTGCCGCGAGATCAACGGCTTCGAGGTCGCGAAGATCTGCGATACGGTCGCGTCGGTGGCATCGGCCGGCGTGTCGCCCGCCCGTTGCGCGACGACCGAGCCGGGTGCCGGCGATGCGCTGATCTTCAGCGCGTGCATGGAGCTCGATCTCGGCGGCATGCAGCCGCTCGTCGGCACGATGCCGGAGTTCATGCACGTCGGCACGCTGCTCGCGCGCTACCCGGAAATCCGCCCGATGCTCGATGCAATGGAGCGCGAAGCGTGCTCGGCCCGCGCGGGTTTCGCGGGCATCCTCGCGCGGCTCGCGGATGTGGTCGCGGCGTTCATCGTGCGCGGCTGGGTCGAATGCGGATGCGGTGATGCAACGGGCTGGGTGCAGGCGCTGCGCGAACCCAAGCTCGGCCGCGCGATCGTCGCGCTGCATCGCGATCCGGGGCGCAACTGGAGCGTGGCGGAACTCGCGACCGAAGCGGGCGTGTCGCGTTCGGTGTTCGCCGAACGCTTTCTCGCAGCCACCGGGATGACGCCGGTGCGCTACCTGACCGAGCTGCGAATGCGGCTCGCCGCGCAATGGATCACGCGCGACCACGAGACGATCGAGGCCGTCGCGTACCGGCTCGGCTACGGCTCGCTCGCCGCGTTCAGCCGCGCGTTCAAGCGCGTGGTGGGCAAGCCGCCGGGCGCCGTGCGCGCGGACGGCGAGGTGCGCGTCGAAGCGTAATGCGTAAGGTGTCACGCGCCACGCGTGATGCTCGCGCCGGCCGCCACGCGTCGTTCAAGGCGCCGCCACGCGTGATGGCAGCACTCAGTCGCTGCGCGCCTCGAGCCTATCGACCAGCGCCGTCGCGCACTGCACGGCAAGCGCCGCGCACTGCTCCGCATCCACGACTGCGCCGCTTGCGACGGTGCCCTGCACGATCCGGCCCAGCAAATCCTTCGAGAGATCGGCGATCTCGTAGTCCCGTTCCGTCATGATGTCCCTCCTGCGCATCGATCGATTGCCTCGACGCGCGCACTTCCCCTGCCCGTTCAACGCCCTTTCGCCCGCACGACGATCTGCGCCTGCGTGTCGCGTTCGATGCGCTCGAGCGACGCGCGCAGCGCCGTGAATTCGTCCGCCGTACACACCTGGCGGCCGAAATCCGCCGTCATTCGCCGCGTGACCTGCACGACGCGCGCGGCCGCGTCGAATACGTAGTGCGACGTGAAGTCGACGAAGCGGTCGTGCACGGCCGTATCGGCCGGCAGGTCGGTCACCGCGACGTCGGCCGGCAGCGCGATCTGGCCGGTCTCGTCGAACGTGCCGCCGATGCAGCCCCACGGCTGCGTGCGCACGGGCTCGGCGAGCCAGTTCTCGACCTGCGTCGCGATGCCGCCCGTCACGCTCGACAGCGCGGGCAACGCGGTCGTGCCGTCAGGCCACACGAAATGATCGAGCGTGCCCGACATCGTCACGTCGAACGGCCCGTCGGTGACGCGCCGGTCACTGGTCGACAGCTCCGCGCGGCCGCGCAAGCCGCTTTGCCGCAGCCGGTTGTTCGCCAGCTGCGCGATGCCATCGGGCGTCGCGCGGTGAAACAGGTTGCGTTCGAGTTCGGCCGTCCAGCCGTCGTCCTCGGTGTACGCGTGAAAACGCGTGGCGCCCGGCCCCGCGGCATCGATCTCGACCCGCGCGATGCGGCCGCGCGGTTGCGTGGCCGGCGTACGTGACAGCACGCCCGTATCGACCAGCAGCGCGGGACGGTCCATCACGATCGGCGGCAGATAGCCGAATGCGATGCCGGCCGTCGTCGTGTCCGCATAGCGCGCGAGATCGGGCAGCCACGTGATCGCGTGATTGATCGCACCGCCGCCGTAGCCCGGCACCGACGGCAGCGTATAGACCGACCCGAGATTGAGCAGCACCGGTTCGCTGCGAATGCCGACCGCCGCGAGCAGCGCGCCGAACAGCGCGACATGATCCTTGCAGTCGCCGTAGCGGTTGCGCAGGATGTCGGTCACGCGATGCGGCGCCGCGGCCGTTTCGCCGAGAAACAGCCCGACGTAGCGGATGTTCGCCTGCACCCAGTCGTACAGGATGCGCGCCTTGTCGCGCGGATCGGCGACACCCGCGGTGAGCGTGCGCGCCAGCTGCGCGACGGCCGGATCGTCCGCACCCGGATCGACGGCCGCGTTGCGGTAGCGCGCGGCGAACGCCGCATAGTCGGGCAGCGTCGAGACGACGAGCCGGTCGCCGTAGGTCGCGTAGCCGACCGCGCCGCTTTCGATGCGGTCGTACGGGCCGTGCCGGTAGTCGAATTCGTAGCGCGTGCGCCCGTTCGCGGTGACCGGCGGCAGCGCGACGTAGCCGCGCGCATCCGCGTACAGCGGCATGTCGGCCGGCACGTCGAAGATCAGCCGCTGGCTGTCGACCGGTTCGCGCGACGGCTCGACGGTGTAGCCGAAGTAGCCGCGATTGACCGGCTTCGTGCGGGTCTTGCGGAACGCCACCCGCGTGCTCGACCCGGCTTCGACGCCGGGAAACACGACGGTGCGCAACAGTCCGTCCTGAAACGTCGGCGCGCCGGCCGAGCGCGGTTCCTGCACGTCGCGGATGCCGTCCGCGCCGACCGGATGCGCGACCCCGTCGCGGTCGATCGTCTCGGCCGCGAGCAGGTCCACCTTCTCGAGATTCTTGTCGAACCACACGTAGCGCTGCGCGACCGCGTCGATGCCGTTCGCATTGTTCGCACGCAGCGTCGAATCGTCGTGCTCGTCGAGCGAGCCGTCGTGCTGGATCACGAATTCGTGGACATCGTTGACGAGCGTGACGGGCGCTGTGTCGCCAGCATCGACCGTATCGGCCGCAGCCGGCCGCACGGCCGCGACGACGCCGAATGCGACGGCGCACGCAAACGCAAAACCGGTCGGTCGGGAAAGAAAACGCACCACGTCGCGCTCGTTTCGGAACATGGCGGCAACACACCGGCACGGACGATCCGCGCCGCGCTCACGCGCGCCTGTCGCACGCCGCCTTGCAGCCCAGTGTGGGTGACGCATCGGCGAGCGTCAAGCGGCGCGCGGCGATGCGGCACGGTCGCGCCGCGAGGCGCCGCACGCACGCGCAATTGACGGCTGGCGCAACCTATAATCAAATCAGGTCACATTGCGTGCGCGATCTCGCCAGGACAAGCGCCGTCTCGACGAACGCGGCGTGCCCAACATGGGCAAGGAGGCATCATGGCCGTGATCAACAGCGATTTCGAAACCGGCTTCCTCGTGGTGCTATTCACGCTGCTGGGCGTGATCCTGTTCGGCGCGCTGCTGACGAAGCTGCATCTCGGGCGGTGGCATCCGAAACTGATCGGCGCCGCGATCGGCGCGCTCATCGGTATCCTGCTGGTCGAAGCCGTGCCGATGCTGACGTGACGGCGATCCGCCGCGCACGGCGGGATGCGCGGCGCGGCCTTCATTCATCCGATCAAATGCCGCGCAAGCCCGCTCATCCGATCCGTGAGGTCGGACACGAACGCCCGCGCGCCGGCGGCTTCATCCCCGCAGGCTGACCCCAACCACGGCGCTCACCTGGAGCGCAACCTCCTCCCGATCGGAGGCGACATGGTGGAACACGACCTCGTCTCGACCCTCGTCCTGCTTGCGGTCGTCATGCTTGCCGCGCTGTTCTTCGCGGAAGGGCGCAGCCGTAATCGGATTCGCGACCAGTTGCAGCGCAAGCCCGCACGGCGGCCGCGTTCGCATACGCATCGTCATCCGTAACGCGCCGACGCAGTGCGCCGCACGGAAGGCCGGCCGTCATGCGCGCGTCGTTCGAGCGTACGACGCAAGACCGCCGGCGGAGGTTCGACCCGCAGCGGGCACGACACAAAACCGCGTGCGGTCCTGCCGCCCGCCGCTACCCGACGTTCATCGGCAGCAGCACCATCTGCTTGCCCTCGACGTGCAGGCGCGCCTGCAGCTCGACGGGCGTCTGGTTGTGCAGCCAGGCCGTGAGGAAATTCACGCGCCGGAAGATCAGCTTGCTCGCGAAGCACACGGCGTTCGGGTATTCGTCGAGCGTCGACGAAGCCAGGTTCATGAATTCGACGACGGGGTTCGTGCCGAATGCGATCCGGTAGTCGGCCGCGATACCGTTGCGGCGGCAGTGCGCGACATAGTAGTCGAGCGCTTCGGTGATCGCATGGCGCAGCCGTTCGAGATGCTCGTGACCGTCGTACGCCTTCGCGTCGACTTCGCCGACCGCGAGGAAGATCACGTTGCGGAAGTGCCCGGGAAACAGCCGGTTGACCCACAGCAGCGCGTGCATGCTCGCGCCGCGATGCTTGCCGACCAGCAGCACGGCCGTCGGCTGCGACGGGTCGGGCTTGCCCGGCGCGGTGGCCTCGTCGACTTCGGGCGTCTTCCCCGAGAACAGCGCGTCTTCCTTCGCGAGCTGTGCACGCGTATAGGCGTAGTGGCGGTTGATCATGAAGCACAGCGCGATCACCGCGCTCGTCACGAGCACCGTGAGCCAGCCGCCCGCCGTGAACTTCTCGATCAGCGTGATGACGAGCACGGTTGCCGTCACGCTCAGCCCGAGTGCCGACAGGAAGAAGTGCTTGAACCAGCCCTGCTCGCGGCGATGGCGCCACCAGTACGTGCACAGCCCGAGCAGTGACAGGCTGAACGTGAGGAACACGTTGATGCTGTACAGCACGACGAGCACGTCGACGCTGCCGTGCGTCCACAAGAGAATCAGCAGGCTCGACAGCCCGACGACGATGATGCCGTTCTGCCGCACGAGGCGCGTCGACAGATCGCGGAAATGGCGCGGCACCCACGAATCCGACGCCATGTTCGACAGCACGGCCGGGCCGTCGAGGAAGCCCGTCTGCGCGCCGACCATCAGCAGCCCGGCCTCGAACGCGAGCACGGCCGCGAGCAATGCGTGGCGCGCGAATGCCGAGCCGAGCCCGAGATGGTCGATCACGCTGCCGAACACGACCGCGTTGAGCGTCTGGCCTTCGACGGGCCGTGCGTGCCACAGCATGTACAGCAGGATGATGCCGCCGGCCGTGAACGCGAGCGACGTCGACATGTACCACATCGTCACCTTGCCGTTCGGCACGCGCGGATCGGCGAGCATGTTCACGTTGTTCGACACCGCCTCGAGGCCCGTATAAGTACCGCCGCCGAGCGAGAACGCGCGCATCAGCAGCGCGAGCAGCACGAACAGGCCGAGCGACTGCGACATGCCGTGCGCTTCGTGCACGGCGTCGGGCACCACCATCGCGAGGCTGCTGCCGTGCACGGCGACGCCATACACGATCAGCCCGAAGTGCAGGATCACGAAGCCGATGAAGATCGGCAGCAGCACCATGATCGATTCGCGCATTCCGCGGAAATTGAGCCCCGTCATCATCAGGATCAGCACGATCTCGGTCGTGAGCTTGAACGCCTGCGCGCTCACCGGCAGCAGGCTGAAGAACGCGTCGACGCCGCTCGCGAGCGACGTCGCGACGGTCAGCACGTAGTCGACCAGCAGCGCCGCGCCCGACACAAGCCCTGGCTTCGAGCCGAGCAGCGCTGTCGCGACGCGATACCCGCCGCCGCCCGTCGGGAACAGCTCGATCACCTGGTTGTAGCCGAGCGCGATGATGAACACGGTCGCCGCCGTCGCGAGTGCGAGAAACAGCGCGAGCGCATGGTGCTGGCCGAGCGCGAGAAACGCCTCCTCCGGGCCGTAGCACGACGACGACAACCCGTCGGCGCCGAGCCCGACCCAGGCCAGCAGCGGCGTCACGGCGATCGCATGCCGCGTGCGCGGATCGAGCGGGTCGAGCGGCTTTCCGACGAGCAACTGCCACACTTTCTGGAACGTGGTCATGGTCCCCTCCCGGCACGCCTGGCGCCACGCGCGGCGTGATCCTTTAACGCTAATCGACGCACGGGTGCGGCGCCAGTCCGCATCTTCCATAGGAGCCGCACAGCGGCCCGGCACTGCTTTCAGCATGTAAGCGGACAACGCCGGCGGCCACGCGCCGGATCGGCCGTTTACACGCATTCGCGCAACGCGGCGAACCTGCACGGCACCCTTTCCGGCCGCCTTCGCACGCCTGCCGGCCCCGCCCGACGCACTGTCCGACGCACCGCCCACCTTCGCCCGATACCGGCCCGCCCCGCTCGCCGCCGCCCTCCCCGCCCGCACCGATGCGACCGCCACCCGCGTCCCGGTCGTGCGTGGTTCCTCGCAATTCGACTTTTGTGCGCGCGCAACAATGGCGATGCCTCGCGCCCGGCGCCCTGCAGGACACTCGCCTCCCGCTCGGCACCGGGCACGACGGTCTTCAAAAACCACATCTCACGAGGACATACCATGCAACTCCAATCCCATCCCGCGTGCCGCCCGTTTTATGAGGCCGGCGAACTCACGCAACTGACTGCCTTTTATGAAGAGGGACGTAATGTCATGTGGATGATGCTGCGATCGGAGCCGCGGCCGTGCTTCAACCAGCAACTCGTTACCGACATCATCCATCTCGCGCGCGTCGCCCGCGACTCTGGCCTGCCGTTCGACTTCTGGGTGACGGGCTCGCTCGTCCCCGAGCTGTTCAACGTCGGCGGCGACCTGAGCTTTTTCGTCGACGCGATCCGCAGCGGCAAGCGCGACCTGCTGATGGCCTATGCGCGCTCGTGCATCGACGGCGTGTACGAGATCTACACGGGCTTCGGCACCGGGGCGATCTCGATCGCGATGGTCGAGGGCAGCGCGCTCGGCGGTGGCTTCGAGGCCGCGCTCGCGCATCACTACGTGCTCGCGCAGAAGGGCGTGAAGCTCGGGTTTCCCGAGATCGCGTTCAACCTGTTCCCGGGCATGGGCGGCTATTCGCTCGTCGCGCGCAAGGCCGATCGGGGCATTGCGGAGGAACTGATCTCGACCGGTGAAGCGCACGCCTCCGAGTGGTATGAGGATCGCGGGCTGGTCGACCAGACGTTCGATGCGGGCGACGCGTATCTCGCGACGCGCACCTTCATCGACGTGACGAAGCCGAAGCTGAACGGGGTGCGCGCGATGCTGCGCGCGCGCGAGCGGGTGTTCCAGCTGACGCGCTCCGAGCTGATGGACATCACGGAAGCGTGGGTGCATGCGGCGTTCACGATCGAGCCGAAGGACCTCGCGTACATGGAACGCCTCGTGATGCTGCAGAACCGGCGCGTGTCGAAGCTGCGCACGGTGTAACGCGGCGGGCGCCGCCGCTGGCTGGCGGCGCCCGTTCGTGAACGAAGCTCAGGCGATCAGCCTGAGCTTCCTCGTCTCCGCGAGCCACGCCTCGAACGCCTGTGCCGGCATCGGGCGGGCGTAGTAGTAGCCCTGCGCATGATCGACGTCGAGCTGCTTGAGGAATTCGGCTTCCGCATGCGTTTCGACGCCTTCGGCGACCACCGCGAAATTCAGCGCCTTCGCGAGCGACACGACCGAGCGCACCAGCGCCTGCGAGCGCGGATTGCGGTCGATGCCCGTGATGAAGCTGCGGTCGAGCTTGATCGCGTCGAGCGGCAGGCGCGACAACTGCGACAGCGACGAATAGCCGGTGCCGAAATCGTCGAGATGGATCTCCGCGCCGAGCTGGCGGAACTGTCGCATCAGCCCGTTGGCCGCATCCTCGTCCTCGATGAAGCAGCTCTCGGTCAGCTCGATGTCGAGCAGGCCGGGCTTGAGCCCCGCGGCGTCGAGGATCGACGCCAACTGGTGCACGATGTTCATGTCCTGCAACTGCCGCGCGGACACGTTCACCGCGATCCGGATGCCGAGCCCCTTCGCCTTCCATGCGGCGGCCTGCGCGGCCGCGGTACGCATCACCCAGCGCCCGAGCGGCGCGATCAGGCCCGACTCCTCCGCGAAGCGGATGAACTCGACCGGCGCGACGAGCCCGCGATCGGGCGACTGCCAGCGGATCAGCGCCTCGACACCGTGCACGTCGCCGGTCGCGATATCGACGACCGGCTGGTAGTGCAGCACGAACTGCTCCTCTTCGAGCGCCTTGCGCAGGTTCGTGTCGAGCCACATGTACTTCGCGACCTTCTGGTTCATCTCCAGCGAGAACACGCGATACGTATGCTTGCCCTCCTCCTTCGCGACGTACATCGCGGTATCCGCGCTGCGGATCAGCGTCTCGAGGGAATCGCCGTGCTGCGGATGCATCGCGATCCCGATCGAGCAGCTCGTGTAGACCTCCATCAGCCCGAGATGAATCGGCGTGCGCAGCCGTTCGAGAATGATCTGCGCGGTCGCCTCGAGCAGCGGCCGCGTGCCGTGCTCGAACAGCACGAGGAATTCGTCGCCGCCGAGCCGCGCGAGCGTCGCGCCGGACGGCAGGCAGCCGCTGATGATCTTCGATACGTCCTGCAGCAGCCGGTCGCCGGTGATGTGCCCGTAGTGATCGTTGACGCGCTTGAAGTTGTCGAGATCGAGGAACAGGATGCCGACCTGCCCGCGCGTCTCGGCGGTCTCGGCGGCGATCGCCGCGTGGATGCGCTCGCTGATCGCATGGCGGTTCGGCAGGCCGGTCAGCACGTCGGTGTTCGCGAGTTCGATGAGCCGCTGCTGCGCGTTGCGCTCCTCGGTGATGTCGATGCCCGAGCAGATCAGGAACTGCTCCTCGACGCCGCTGCCGCTCTGCACGAACTTGTTGCGGAACTGGAACAGGCGCGGCCCGTTGACCGTGTTGATGTAGCGCTCGACCGCGAACGAGTGGTTGCTCGCGAAAAAGCCCGTGATGTTGGTGCGCGACTGCGCGCCCTGCTCCGGGCTCATGAACAGCTCGAACGCGCTGCGGCCGATCACGTCGACCTCGCGCTTGCCCGTCACTTCCTCGCACAGGCGGTTGAAGCGCTGCACCCTCCCGTTGCGGTCGAGGATCACCACGAGCGAATTCACTTCGGACACGACCTGCTCGGCGAACGCGAGCCCGTGCGAGAGATCGCCCGCGACGGATTCGGCATCGGAATAGGCGCAAGCCGTTCCGGCCCAGTCGGTCGTGTCGACCTTCCTGCCGACGAGGTGGAGCTTGACCGGTTCGCCGAACAGCGCGATGTCGAGCACGAGGTGCGACGTGACGCCGGTCAGCGCGCGGACACACGCGGCCTGTTCGCCCGTCAGTGCAACGGCGACGTTGGTCAGGCCGCGGACGGCCGCCAGTTCGAGTGCGTTGCTGTCGCTGCCGAGACGCCAGCAGGGGCTGCGCGTACCGACGTGCGCCTCGAGCACCGCGCTATCGTTTTCGTCATCCATGGAGACGCCCCGATCCAGAAAAAAACGCACAGTGTAGACGGAGGCGGGCCGGCCGACCGCCGCTCCGGGCCGCGCGTCATGCGCGCCCGGCAAGGCGGCCGTGAGTGCCGTGATGATGGGCCTCGTCCCGTACTTTGTTTCCCGCTAATGCGACCCGGCGTTCGCGCGTCATGCGCGCAGGTGCTGCCTAACGAATGATGAGAGCCATCTTATCAAATGACGATCAGGAATGGCACTCACAATTAGAGCAGAGTGTCAAGGAATTGGGACTCGATTGGCAAGCCGGATTTTTCATGATTGGCAGGCTGATCCATCGCGGTTGCGGCGGTGCGCAACGGGCTCGGCGAGTCGGGCTGAGTGCCCCGCCAGGCGGGCGTTTACGGCCGATTTCAGGATTCTGCGGCAGCGCATTGGCAGGCGCGTGGAGACAGGGTCGGATCGCCTTCCGGCGACCCGGCTTTCCGTCGATTTTGATTCCGTTCGTGCGTCAATGCGCGGCTTTATTCCACAGTCCGTTGCAATGCGGTTCGAGCACCGGCGCGGCGCGCCGGCACCGGCTGCACGGCTCAGCCCGCCGCGCCGTATCCGCCGCCGCCCGGGGTTTCGACGACAAATACGTCGCCCGGCGCCATCTGCGCGCGGCCGATATGGTCGAGCGCCTCGACCGTGCCGTCCGCGCGCTCGATCGTGTTGCGGCCGAGCGCGCCGGCCTCGCCGCCCGCCGCGCCGAACGGCGCGTGGATCCGGTTGTTCGACAGGATCGACGCGGTCATCGGCTCCAGGAAGCGAATCCGCCGCACCGCGCCGTCGCCGCCGCGCCAGCGCCCGCCGCCGCCCGACCCGGCGCGGATCCGGTGCGAGTCGAGCCGCACCGGGTAGCGCCATTCGAGCACCTCCGGATCGGTGAGCCGCGAGTTCGTCATGTGCGTCTGCACCGCGCCGACGCCCGCGAACCCGTCACCGGCACCACTGCCGCCTGCAATCGTCTCGTAGTACTGGTAGCGATCGTTGCCGAATGTGAAGTTATTCATCGTTCCCTGGCTCGACGCGACGCAGCCGAGCGCGCCGTACAGCGCGTTGGTGATCGCCGACGAGGTCTCCACGTTGCCCGACACGACCGCCGCCGGATACTCGGGGTTCAGCATCGAGCGCGCGGGCACGATCACCGTGAGCGGCTTCAGGCACCCGGCGTTCAGCGGGATGTCGTCGCCGACCAGCGTGCGGAACACGTACAGCACGGCGGCCATGCACACGGCCTTCGGCGCGTTGAAGTTGTTGTCGAGTTGCGCGGACGTGCCCGTGAAATCGATTTCCGCGCGCCGCGCCGCCCGGTCGACGCGGATCGCGACGCGAATCTCCGCACCGTTGTCGAGCGGATAGCGGTACGCGCCGTCCTGCAGCGCGCCGATCACGCGCCGCACGGCTTCTTCCGCGTTGTCCTGCACGTGCCCCATGAACGCGAGCACGACGTCGCGGCCGAACTGCGCGACCATCCGGCGCAGCTCGTCGACGCCCTTCTGGTTCGCGGCGACCTGCGCGCGCAGGTCGGCCATGTTCTGCTCGACGTTACGCGCCGGGTAGCGGCCCGATGCGAGCAGCGCGCGGGTTTGCGCATCGCGCAGCGTGCCGGCCGACACGAGCTGCCAGTTGTCGATCAGCACGCCCTCCTCGTCGATGTGGGTCGAGTCGGGCGGCATCGAGCCCGGCGTCGTGCCGCCGATGTCCGCGTGGTGGCCGCGCGAACCGACATAGAACAGCGGCGCGTCCGAGCCGTCCGCGAACACCGGCGTGATGACCGTCACGTCCGGCAGGTGCGTGCCGCCGTGATACGGGTCGTTCAGCATGAACACGTCGCCGTCGCGCATGCGGCCGCGGTTGCGCTCGATCACCGTGCGGATGCTCTCGCCCATCGAGCCGAGGTGCACGGGCATGTGCGGCGCGTTCGCGATCAGGTTGCCGTCGCCGTCGAAGATCGCGCACGAGAAGTCGAGCCGCTCCTTGATGTTCACCGAGTACGCGGTGTTCTGCAGCCGTAGCCCCATCTGCTCGGCGATCGACATGAACAGGTTGTTGAAGATCTCGAGCCGCACCGGATCGGCATCGGTGCCGAGCGAGCGGCGCGTCGGCAGCGGCGTCGTGCGTGTCAGCACGAGGTTGCCCTGCGCGGTCATCTGCGCACGCCAGCCGGGCTCGACGACGGTCGTGCCGTTCTTCTCCGCGACGATCGCGGGGCCGTCGATCGCGTCGCCGGCCAGCAGCGTGTCGCGCACGTAAAGCGCCGCGTCGTGCCATTGGCCGCCGGAATAAAAGCGCACCGCGGAATGGGCGCGCAGCGCGGCTGCGTCGCCGTTGCCCTGGCTGCGCGGCGCGAGCGGTGCGATCTCCACCGGCGCGTCCGAGCGGCCGATCGCCTCGACCGACGCGAGCTCGGCGACGAGCGGCGTGCCGGGCATCAGGAACGCGTAGCGTTGCCGGTAGGCGGCCTCGAACGCCTGCTGCATCGCTTCGACGCTGCCGGCCGGCACGTCGAGCGCCGAATCGGTGCCCTGGTAGCGCAGGTGCACGCGCCGCTCGGTCGCGATCCGCTCCGGCGGCACGCCCTGTTCGAGCAGCGCGCCCACGGCTTCGTCGGCCAGCCGGTCGAGCGCGGCATTCAGCGCCGGCAGCGAATCGTCGGACAACACGGCCTCGACCGCGCGCTCGCGCATCGCGGTCTGGTCGGCGAGGCCCATTCCGTATGCGGACAGCACGCCCGCCAGCGGATGCGCGAACACCTGCGTCATGCCGAGCGCGTCGGCCACGCCGCACGCGTGCTGGCCACCCGCGCCGCCGAAGGTCGTCAGCACGTAGCGCGACACGTCGTGGCCGCGCTGCACGGAAATCTTCTTGATCGCATTCGCCATGCTGCCGATCGCGATTTCCAGGAAGCCTTCGGCGAGCGCCTCGGGCGTCTCGCGCCGCCCGGTCGCCGCGTGAATCTCGTCGGCGAGCGCCGCGAACTTCGCGACCACGCCGTCGCGGTCGAGCGGTTCGTCCGCGTGCGGGCCGAACACGCGCGGGAAATGATCGGGCTGGATCTTGCCGAGCATCACGTTGCAGTCGGTCACCGTCAGCGGGCCGCCGCGCCGGTAGGCCGCCGGCCCCGGGTTCGCGCCGGCCGACTCGGGCCCGACGCGCAGCCGCGCGCCGTCGAAGCCGAGCACCGAGCCACCGCCCGCGGCCACCGTATGGATGCTCATCATCGGCGCGCGCATCCGCACGCCGGCCACCTGCGTCTCGAACACGCGCTCGAACTCGCCGTGATAGTGCGACACGTCGGTCGACGTGCCGCCCATGTCGAAGCCGATCACGCGCTCGAAGCCGGCCGCCTGCGCGGCGCGCACCATCCCGACGATGCCGCCGGCCGGGCCCGACAGGATCGCGTCCTTGCCCTGGAATGCGTCGGCGCGCGTCAGCCCGCCGCTGCTCTGCATGAACTGCAGGTTCACGCCCGGCATCTCGTGCGCGACCTGCTCGACATAGCGGCGCAGGATCGGCGACAGGTAGGCGTCGACGACGGTCGTATCGCCGCGCGACACCATCTTCATCAGCGGCGACACCTCGTGCGACACCGACACCTGCGTAAAGCCGATGCGGCGCGCGAGTTCGGCCAGCATGCGTTCGTGCGCGGTGTAGCGATAGCCATGGATCAGCACGATCGCGAGCGCACGCATGCCCGAGTCGAACACGCGGCGCAGCGACGCTTCGGCACCCCGAACGTCGAGCGGCACGACGATGTCGCCGTGTGCGCCGATCCGCTCGTCGATCTCGACGACGGATTCGTACAGCGCGTCGGGCAGCACGATGTCGAGATCGAACAGGCGCGGCCGGTTCTGGTACGCGATGCGCAGCACGTCGCGAAAGCCGCGCGTCGTCGCGAGCGCGGTGCGTTCACCCTTGCGTTCGAGCAGCGCGTTGGTCGCGACCGTCGTGCCCATCTTCACCATGTCGACGCGCTCGGGCGTGATCGGCTCTCCGGCCGCGAGGCCGAGCAGGTGGCGGATCCCGGCCACGGCCGCGTCGCGGTACTGCTCGGGGTTCTCCGACAGCAGCTTGTGCGTGACGAGCGTGCCGTCGGGCCGGCGCGCGACGATGTCGGTGAACGTGCCGCCGCGGTCGATCCAGAATTGCCAGCGTGCAGCGTCGGAGGGAACGGGGGAAAGGTGTCGGTCAGTCATGGTGTCGGGTCGATGCGTCGTGGAATCGAGGGATGAGCGCTGCCGCACGGCGCGCGTCGCGCGCCGTGTCACGGGGTCGGTCAAAGGGGAAGAAAAACGAAGGGCGGGCCGCCCTTGCCGCTTATGCGGCGTCGAGTTCGCGGCCGCGTGTCTCGGGCAGCGTCAGCGCCGCGACGATCACCACGCCGTACGCGGCGACCGCGAAGATGCCGATGCTCGTGCCGAGCCCGTATTGCTTGGACAGCGCGCCGATCAGGAACGGGAACAGCGCACCGATCGCGCGGCCCACGTTGTAGCAGAAGCCCTGGCCGGAACCGCGCACGCGGGTCGGGAACAGTTCGGTGAGGAACGCGCCCATCCCCGAGAAGATGCCCGATGCGAAGAAGCCGAGCGGGAAGCCGAGCCACAGCATCGACGCGTTGGTCAGGTTCAGCGACGTGTATGCGAACGCGATCACCATCGAGCCGACCGCGAACAGGATGAAGTTCGGCTTGCGGCCCAGACGGTCGGTCAGGTACGCGCTCGTCAGGTAGCCGACCCACGAGCCGAAGATGATCATCGCGAGATAGCCGCCGGTACCCATCACCGTGAGGTGCCGCTCGGTCTTCAGGAAGGTCGGCAGCCACGTCGTGATCGCGTAGTAGCCGCCCTGCGCGCCGGTCGTCAGCAGCGCCGCGCGCAGCGTCGTCGTGATCAGCTTCGGCGCGAAGATCTCGGTCAGGCGCGGCGCATCGGCCACTTTCGCCTGCGCGGCCTTCTCCTTCTCGTAGACGTCCGGCTCCTTCACGTAGCGGCGGATCGCGACGACCAGCAGCGCGGGCGCCAGCCCGACGAGGAACAGCGCGCGCCACGCCTGCTCGGCCGGCAGCACCGAGAACAGCAGCGCATACAGCAGCGCGCACAGCCCCCAGCCGATCGCCCAGCCCGACTGCACGAGGCCGACCGCCCTGCCGCGATCGCGCGCGCGGATCACTTCGCCGATCAGCACCGCGCCGGCCGTCCATTCGCCGCCGAAGCCGAAGCCCATCAGCGCGCGCGCCGCGAGCAGCTGGTGGTAGTTCTGCGCGAGCCCGCACAGCGCGGTGAACACGGCGAACCACAGCACGGTGAGCTGCAGCGTGCGCACGCGGCCGATCCGGTCGGACAGGATGCCGGCGATCCAGCCGCCGGCCGCCGACGCGAGCAGCGTGATCGTGCCGATGAAGCCCGCGTCCGCGAGCGAGATGCCCCAGGTCGCGACGAGCGTCGGGATCACGAACGACAGCATCTGCGTGTCCATCCCGTCGAGCATGTAGCCGACCTTGCAGCTCCAGAACGCGCGTCGCTCGCGCGGCTGCGCGTCCCCGTACCACGAGAACAGGCCGTTGCGCTCGGGGCTCGCGGGCTCCGCGGCGTGCGCCGCGAGGGTCTTGCTTTCCATGGTGGTGCTCCTGTCGTTATGCGCCGTCAAATGATTGTCGCGCGTGCGGCGTGCCGTGCGGGTCGGGTTGTCGTCGTCCGGGCTCAGAACACGGCCAGCGACGCGTTCGTGATGTCGGTCATCAGCATGTGGCCGGGCGTGTGCGCGATCGCGATCGGCAGCTTCGCGTCCATCAGCGCGGTTTGCGGCGTCACGCCGCATGCCCAGAACACCGGCAGCTCGCCGTCGCGGATCGTCACCGCGTCGCCGAATTCGGGCGCGTTCAGGTCGGCGATACCCAGTACGCGCGGATCGCCGAGATGGATCGGGGCGCCGTGCACGCCCGGAAAACGGCTCGTGATCTGCACCGCGCGAATCGCGTCGGCGCCGCGCAGCGGCCGCATCGACACGACGAGCTGGCCGCCGAAGATCCCCGCGCGGCGATTCGGAATCGACGTGCGGTACATCGGCACGTTGCGCCCCTCCTCCACATGACGCAGGCCGATCCCTTCGCGCGCCAGCATGTCCTCGAACGAGAACGAGCAGCCGATCGCGAATACGACGAAATCGTCGCGCCACAGTGCTTCGAGCGACTCGACGCGTTCGGTCAGGTGGCCGTCGCGGTAGACGTTGTAGCTCGGCACGTCGGTGCGGATGTCGAGATCCTCGCCGAGCACGTCGACCCGGAACGCGCCCGGTTCGCCGACGCCCAGCAGCGGGCAGGCTTTCGGATTCGCCTGACAGAAGCGCAGGAAATCGTGCGCATACGCATCGGGCAGGATCGCGAGGTTCGCTTGCGCGTACGGGCCGCAGTGGCCGGCGGTCGGGCCGCGGAACGCGCCGTGGCGCACGGACTGGCGGAATTCGGAAGGCGTCATGAGGTTCTATCGCAGATCGGTATGTCGTCGGGATGACGGTGGCGTGTCATCGGATACAGCGAAGAGTAGAAAAGAAAAAATTTTGTCGCCAACGAGTTTTTTTGCGCTTCGTGTATAGAATTTCTTAACGGGTCTCGGGGTTTTCCCCGGCTCCGTTCACTTTTCCTCACCGGCAAAGTGCGCGCTCACCCTCCGTCCGCCCGCCATGAACACGCGTTTTCTCGAAACCTTCGTCACGCTCGCGAAGCTGCGCAACTTCCGCACGACGGCCGCCGCGCTGCACGCGACGCCGGCCGCGATCTCGCAGCGCCTGAAGGCGCTCGAGGACGAACTGCAGACGGTACTCGTCGACCGCGACAGCCGCGAATTCCGGCTCACGCCGAACGGCGAATACCTGCTCGGCTATGCGAAGGCCGTGGTCGAGGCGACGCAGGAGCTGCAGGCCGCCGCGTCCGGCGAGAGCGCGCTGCGCGGCAAGCTGCGGCTCGGCGTGATCGAGACCGTCGTGCACAGCTGGCTGCCGCACTACATGCGGCGGCTGGCGGCCGACTATCCGCAGCTCGAGATCGACCTGACCGTCGACGTCAGCGTCGTGCTGCAGCGCCGGCTGATGGCCGGCGAACTCGACCTGATCATCCGCGTGGAGGGCAGCGACGAGGCGTCGGTCGTATGCGATGCGCTCGCGAACTATCCGGTGCGCTGGATCGCGCGCGCGGGGCTGCTGCCGAACACGCGCACGGGTCTCGCGCGGCAGGTGCTGCGCCAGCCGATTCTCACCTACGGGCGCGGTACGGCGCCTCATCGCGCGCTCGAAGATATCGTCCGCACGCTCGCGCATGCGCACGGCGTGCCGTTGTCGGACACGCGCATCACCGGGTCGCCGTCGATCTCGGTGATCGTGCAGCTCGTGCGCGACGGTTTCGGCGTGGCGGCGATTCCGGTGCTGTTCGTCGATGCGTTGATCGAAAGCGGTGAAGTCGTCGAGCTGCCGCTGCAGCCGTCGCCGCCGTCGATCGTCGTGTCGATGTCGCGGCGGGCCGATGCGCCGCGGTTCGTGCATGGCGCATCGATTGCGGCGCGGGCGGCTTGTCATGAGTATTGCGAGAAGAGCAAGCGGTTGCTGGTCGAAGCGCTTTGATGCGGTGCGGGCCGGCGGATGGCGAGGCCGGGCATCGATCACCGCAAGGCCATCGACGCGCAGACGTCGGTCAAGAATGCGATGTTCCCGATCGGGCAGCGTGCGGCGCGGGCGGAGCCGAAAGACGGCAAAGCGCGACGCGCCGACTGAATCCACATCACCATAAAGTCGAAGGGCACGGCCACACGAACGCGCGGCCGTGCCCGAGTCACCCGGCATCAATCAGCCGGGGGCTCTCCTGCTTCAGTGCGACCGTCCCGTATCCGTCCCCGGCGCGAACTCGATTCCCCGCAGCACTTCCGCGAACTTCGTAGTCCGCAGCACGGCGAACTGCTCATGCGCAGCCATCGCCGCGCTCGTGTTCTTCAACACGTCACGCACTGCAACCAATCGGTTCGGATCCGCACCGACGTCGCCGTTGCCGCTGACCGTCGACGTAATCGCCCAGATCGTCACCGTACCGTCGCGTTCGACGCGACCCGTCAGGTTCCGCAGGCAGGCCGTCGCCGGCGCCCACGGCAGGCCCGTGGCCGAATTGTTGCCCGCCGGATTATTCATCCGTAATACGAAATAAATGAATCAGACAGCCAATCAGGCGGCTTGGCCTGCATGCGGCTGCGTGAGCTTGCCGTCGCCATACTCGCGCAACACTTTCGAAATCACGACGCGATAGCCGTCCAGCCAGCGCGCCTGCTTCGTCTTTGCCTCGAGATGTGCCGGGTGCTGCATCAGCTGGTGCAGTGCCGCCTCCGACTCCCAGTAATAGACGTTCTGGATCAGCCCCGATTCGGCGTTCTCCCACGTCTCCTCGCCGAGATAGCCGGGCGTTGCGCGCGCCATGTCGGCGATCTGCCGGTCGAGCCGATGGAATTCGTCGTCGTATTGCCCGGCGCGGAAAATGAAGGTCGACGCGTACATGCCTGCTCCATCGAAAGCGATTGAAAGAGCGCCGATTGTAAGGCACGTGCGGCAGGCCGCCGTCGTTACGTGGCGATCGTATCGAGGTCGGGCAGGTCGGCGAGCCACGCGTCGATGCGCGGTGCGTCCTCACGGCTGCCGGCCGCCGGCGCCGGCATCGCAGCCAGTGCGTACCGTGCCCGTTCAAGCGCCTGCGCGAAGCCGCGCAACTCGCGCGTCGCGGGCCGATCGTCGGCATGCCGGCGCGCGAGTGCTGTTTCAATGTTCATGCCGATCAACGCGAGTTGCGCGTCGATGAACGCGATGCAGCGTGTGCGGCAATACGCGGATATCGGTGCGACGGCCAGCAGGACTGGCACGATCGACACGGTCAGGTAGCCGCCGGGCGCAAGCCGCGACAGTGCATGACGCACATCCTGCCCGCCGCCGACCAATGACGCGAACACCGCATCGCGCCACACCGCACGCTCGAACACCAGCGCTTCGCGATACGCGTCGAGCGCCGCACGGTCCGCGACCTGTCCGGCCGTCACCAGCGGAATCGGGAATGACGATTCAACGGACGATTGCGGGCTCGCCGTTTCGACGATGCAGTTCGCGCCGAGCCATCCCGCGTCGTCGCGCCGCGCGGCCAGCACGCGGGACTGCAGGCGGTCGGGCAGCATCGGATCGAGCGGCACCGCGCGGCAGATCGACGGCTTGTCCGCCTGCACACTGCAGCGTCCGTCGTCGGCCAGCGCCGCGCAACGGCCGAGCGACGGATAGTCGTAGCCCTGCAGCGTCAGCGCGATCCATTCGCTCCCCGGGCCGCCGGCGCGATGAAACAACCGCGCCGCCAGCGCATCGGAAGTCGCGACGTCTTCCGCATCGAGCGCATGTTCGCGGCCGCCCGCCCACCAGCGCTCGCCCGCTCGACGCTGCGGCACGCGGCGGATCGTCAGCGCACCGACGAAGCGATGCCGATGTCGGAACAGTTCGCGCAACGACAGCGTCGGTGCGCTGTTGCAGCAGCGTCCGCATGCGTTGCACGCGAGCAGCCAGGTGTCTACCACGGCCGCCGCACCGAATCCTGGTAGCGCGTGAGGATGAAGCGCGCGACGTCGTCCGAGTGATACGCGGCGACGAGCTGCGCGACCCACGGCTTCGTGCGATCGGCATCGCGCACCGTCAGCACGTTCGCATACGGCGAGCGCGCATCCTCGATGCTGATGCTGTCGCGCGCGGGCTGCAGCCCGGCACGCGCGGCATCGTCGCTGTCGATCGCGACGAACGCGGCCGTGTCGAGCGCAGCATAAAGGCGATCGCGACGCAGCGCGACGAGCTTCAGCCCGAGCCGGTTGCCGGTCACGTCGCGCAGCGTCGCACGCAGCCCCGCCCGCTCGCGCAGCGTCACCAGCGTGTCGTTTTGCAGCAGCACCAGCGCGCGTGCCATCCCGCGCGGATCGGCGGGAATCGCGACCGTCGCACCGGGCTGCAGTTCGTTCAGGTTCTTCAGCGTGCGCGAATAGAGCGCCATCGGCAGCGTGACGGTCGGCGCGATTTCGGTCAGCGCGTAGCGTTTCTGCGCGCGCGTCGCGGCAAGCTGTTGTGCATCCTCGAAGCTGGCTGCGTCGATCCGGCCGTCGGCCAGCGCCGCGTCGATGCGCGACGCATCGTCGAATTCGACGACGTCGATGCCGAATCCTCGCGACGCGGCGACCCGCTTCACTTCATCCAGGATCTGCGCATGCACACCGCGCGTCACGCCGACGCGTACCGCCGGCGCGGCCGATTCGGCGGCAACGGCCAAACCCGAATGAACGACCGCGCACGCCGCCATCAGCCACGCGCCCACGCAAACCATGACGCGCTTCATGACGCATCCCTCAGAATCGTGCGAAACCCGATATGCGACGCGCCGAGATCGGCTTCCTGCTGTTCGCGCGACGACGCGCGATAGCGCACGCAGTAGTCGCGCGAGCACAGGAACGAGCCGCCCTTGATGACCATCGGCGTATCGTGCCGGCGCGTCGGCGGCGCGACGGCCGCCGTGTCGCCGTTCGTATGCGACTGATGCGGGCCCGTGTACGTGTCCTTGGTCCATTCCCATACATTGCCGATCATGTCGTAGAGCCGGAACCCGTTCGCCGCGTAGCAGCCGACGGGCGCGAGCCCCGCATGGCCGTCCTCGGCCATGTCGAGCACCGGGAACACGCCCTGCCAGTAGTTCGCGGCCGGCTTGCCCTGCGGATCGCGCGGCGCCGCGTCGAGCGATGCGTCGTCGCGGCCGGCCTTGCCCGCGTATTCCCATTCGGCCTCGGTCGGCAGGTCGCGGCCGAGCCAGCGCGCATACGCGAGGGCATCGCGCTGCGTGACGAGCGTGACGGGCAGGTTGCCGAGCCCGTCGACACCGCTGCCCGGCCCGCGCGGATGACGCCACGACGCGCCCTTCACCCACGACCACCATGCCAGGTCGCGCGCGTTCATCTCGTCGCGCGTCGGCACATGGAACACGGCCGCCCCATCCTGCTGCTCGGCCTCGGTCACGTAGCCGGTCGCCTGCACGAACGCGGCGAACTGCGCGATCGTCACGTCGGTCTGGTCGATCCAGAACCCGCCGACTCGCGTGCGGCCGTCGCCCGCCGGGCGCTCGTCCGCATAGCCGCGCGTGCTGCCGAACACGAACGCGCCGCCGCGCAGGTGCACCATCCCGGCCTTCGGGTCGTCGCGCCATCCGGCCGGCAGCCCCGAATAGCGCGCGCACTGTCGCTCCGAGCCGAGCGGTGCGAGCGCGCGGCCGCGGTTCGCGTCGTCGAATGCGCCGCCCGCCGGTGCGACGGGACTCGCATAGCCGGCCGCGAACGCGGCGGCGAACAGCGTGCCGGCCAGCGCCGCGCCGATCGTCCAGAACCGGAACCGCATCGTGTCGCTCCCGGGCTCAGTAGTAGCCGCGCGGACGCAGCGGTTCGACACCGCCGACGTTGCTCATGTAGGTCTTCCACTGGTCGACGAGCGTGCTGATCACCGACGGGTTCTGCGCGGACACGTCGGTCGTCTCGCCGCGATCCGCCGCGAGGTCGTACAGCTGCCAGTGACCGTCGAGCGGCCCGAGCGGCGGCTCGGTCCACAACGCCTTCCAGCGGCCGTCGGCGCTGCGCAGGTACGCGCGGCCGTACGCTTCTTCGCCGAACGGCGCGGTATGCACCTCGCCCGTCGCCGTGCCCGTCAGCACCGGCAGCAGCGACTGGCCGGTGACCGGATACACGTAGCGGTTGTTGTAGATCACCTTGCCCTTGTTCTGGTCGACGCCCGTCAGCGTGTTGACGAGCGGCGGCGCCGGCTGCGACGGCGGCGTGACGCCCGCGACCGCGAGGAACGTCGCCGTGTTGTCGGTCACGTGCGTGAACGCGCGCAGCGTCGGCAACTGCTGCGTCTGGCCCGGCAGGCGCACGATCGTCGGCGTCGAGACGCCGCCTTCGGCCGAATAGCCCTTCGTGAGCCGGAACGGCGACGCGCTCACTTCGGCCCAGCGCAGCCCGTACTGCAGGCGCTGTGCGTTCTGCTTGCCGTTGTCGGTGCCGAGCGTCGAGTAGATCGGGTCCTGCCCGTTCGCGGTGTCGGTCGCCGTCGGGTCGGCGCCACCGTCGATCGGCCAGCCTTCCGCGCCGTTGTCCGACTGGAACATGATGAACGTGTTGTCGTATTCGCCGATGTCCTTCAGGTGCTGGATCAGCAGGCCGATGTTGTAGTCGAGGTTCTCGACCATCCCCGCATAGATCTCCATGTAGCGCGCCTGTGCCTTACGCTCGGCCGGCGACAGGCTCGACCACAGCTTGTCGACCTTGCCGGGGCCGTAGTCGCTGTAGCCGTCCGCGGCCGAATGCACCGCGCTGATGTATTTCGCGGCGGCCGTGCCGTTGTTCGCGGTCGCGGGTGTTGCAGCCGTGGTTTCAGGCAGGCCGTCGAACGGCTTGAAATCGGCGGGGATCAGGCCGAGCGCCTTCTGCCGCGCGATTCGCGCGTTGCGGATCGCGTCGTAGCCGGCGTCATACACGCCCGCGTACTTGTGCAGCCACGGCTCGGGCACCTGCAGCGGCCAGTGCGGCGACGTATAGGCCGCGTACGCGAAGAACGGCTTGCCGTCGCGCTGGTTCGAATCGATGTACGAGATCAGCTTCTGCGTATAGAAATCGGTCGAATAGAACACGGCCGGGCTGCCGCCCGTGCCGCCCGGCTGCCCGGGCTGGCCAGGCTGCACGTAGCGGCCGTCTTCCGTGTAGTTCGACGAGCCGGCCGGCTCGTGCGCGAAGTGATTCGTCGCCGCGCCGCCGAGCAGCACGTAGCTGCGCTCGAAACCCCACTGGTCGGGCGTCTGCCCGCTGCCCGTCGCGCTGCCGACGATCCCCGAGCCGATGTGCCACTTGCCCGCGATGTACGTATGGTAGCCGGCATCCTTCAATAGTTGTGCGAACGACAACGCACGGTCGTTCAGGTAGCCCTCGTAGCCGGGCAGCCCGCGCCGTTCGTCGGTCGGTACGCCCATCGTGCCTTCGCCGACGAGATGGTGGTCGGTGCCGGACACCAGCATCGCGCGCGTGATCGCACAGACGGTGCCCGTGTGATGGTTCGACAGGATGCGGCCCGACGCGACGAGCGCGTCGAGGTTCGGCGTATTGATCTCGCCGCCGAATGCATGGATGTCGGAATAGCCGAGATCGTCGGCCATGACGTACAGGATGTTCGGGCGTTTCGCGGCCAGCGGCGGCGCGGTGTTCGCCGGTGGCGACGGGGTATCGCTGTCGACGCCGCCGCACGATGCGAGCGACAGCGCGCCGGCAATCGCGGCGCAGACGACACGGAAACGAAAAGCATGCAACGGCGACGCGGACTTTTTCATTGTTGTGAACGCTCGATCTACGGGATCGGCGATCTTAGCGTCGCGTGCGCGACACCCAAAGTCCGATTCGTCACATGCTAACGGGGTGGCGGAATATGCGCGCAAGCAGAATACCCGCCATCAGCGCGCACACATGTGCGCGCCCGCGATGCGCGCCGAAACCGGCCGCTGCCGGGCGCCGCCCACGGCGCCCGATGCGCCGACGTCGGCGTCAGCTGCGCCCGCCGAGACTGCCGCCACCGTCCACGGCCAGCACCTGCCCGGTGACGAAGCCGGCTTCGTCCGACAGGAAGAACGCAATCGCCGCGGCCACATCGTCGGGCGTGCCGAGCCGGCGCGCGGGAATCGTCGCGAGCACCTTGCGTTCGGCTTCGCTGCCGACCGGCCGCGTTTGCCGGAACAGTTCCGTCTCGATCGGGCCCGGCGCCACCGCGTTGACGGTCACGCCATGTTCGGCCAGTTCGAGCGCCCACGTGTGCGTGCAGCCGACGAGCGCACTCTTCGCGGCGGAATACGCGGTGCGATCGAGGCTGCCGAAAATCGCGCGGCTGCAGATGTTGACGATGCGCCCGTGGCCGCGTGCCTTCATCGCCTCCGCGAAGTGCTGCGTGACCTGAATCGCGGCCCGCACGTTGAGATCGAACACGGTCTGCAGCGAATGGAAATCGATCTGTCCGAGCGGTTGCGGCAACACGATGCCCGCGTTGTTCACGATGCCGTCGACATCGTGCTGCTCGCTGATGCGTGCAAGCGCGGCCGCTGTCTGTTCGATGTCGGCGAGATCGCATGCATACAATTCGCCGGGGAAGTCGATGCCCTGCGCGTGACGCGCAAGACCGATGACGCGATGGCCGCGCCGTGCGAGCAACGCGCTGATCGCGAGGCCGATGCCGCGCGATGCGCCGGTGACGAGATACGTGCGAGATGACATGCGTGCTCCCGAAGTCCGTTCACGTGAGTAGCGTGGAGAGAAGTTTCCGGGGCGGAAGCCCGGAACCTGCGCTTTCGTCGGACGATTCTACGTGCGTACGGGACTTACGTCGTGTCGCATCGGCGCGCGCGGCAGTCAGCCGGCCCGCCCCACCGCGACCGGCGTCGCGCGTCGCAACGCGATCCGCAACGCCAGCACGCCGCCGGCCAGCAGCGCGACCGCGACGAGCAGCAGCGCGAGGTCGTACGAATGCGTGACGTCCTTGATCCGCCCCATTACCGGCGGCAGCGCGAGCCCCGCGATGTTCGCGACCGCGTTGATCAGCGCGATCGACGCGGCGGCCGTGAGACCCGACACGTATTCGGTCGTCACGGCCCATAACACGGGCGTCGCAGCCCAGTTGAAGCCGACCGCGAGCACGAGCAGCGCATACGCGACGGGCAGCGTCGGCGTATAGATCGCCGCGATCAGCAACGCGCCGGCCAGCAGCATCGGCACGCCGAGATGCAGCGCGCGTTCGCCGCCGAGATCCGAATGCCGGCCGTTCACGTACATCGCGACGCACGCGAACAGGAACGGCAGCGCGGACAGGCTGCCCACCGCGAAACTCGATTGCCCCGACAGGCTCTTCACGAGCAGCGGCAGGAACAGCGTGAGGCCGATCGTGCCGAACGCCTGCAGCAGCCAGAACGCGGCGAGCGCCCATACCTTGCCGTCGCCGAACGCCCGCCGCAGCGCGACGCCGTGCGACAGATGCTTGCGCGGCGCGCTGTCGCGCAGTGTCGCTTCGAGCCACGCCCGCTCGTCGGCCGGCAGCCAGCGCGCATGGGCGGGCGTGTCGGGCAGGCGGCGCAGCACGACGAAGCCGAGCAGCAGCGCGGGCACGCCTTCGAGCAGGAACAGCCAGCGCCAGCCCTCGATGCCGAGTACGCCGTTCAGGTTCAGCAGCGCGCCGGACAGCGGCAGCCCGATCACCGACGCGAGCGCCGCACCGATGTAGAAGAACGACATCGCGCGTGCACGATCGCTCGGCGGATACCACGCCGACAGGTAGTAGATGATGCCCGGTGTGAACCCCGCTTCCGCTGCGCCGAGCAGCAGGCGCATCGCATAGAGTTGCCCCGGCGTATGGACGGTGCTCATCGCGGCCGCGACGATGCCCCACGTGATCATGATCCGCGCGATCCAGCGGCGTGCGCCGACCCGCGCGAGGAACAGGTTGCTCGGCACCTCGAACAGGATGTAGGTCACGTAGAACAGCCCCGCGCCCAACCCGTACATTTCGGCGCTCAGCCCGAGGTCGGCGTTCATCTGCAGCGCCGCGACCGAGATGTTCGAGCGGTCGATGTACGCGACGAGGTACAGCAGCATCAGGAACGGAATCAGGCGCAGGTTCAGGCGTCGCATCGTCGCGGCGTGCAACGGCGGGGCGGCAGCGGTCATCACGGTGTCTCCTGGTTCGTCTCGCCCCTCGTGCGCGACGGTGCGGCCGCCGCGTGAGGCGCGGCGTCATCCAGGCCAGTCTAGGAGCCGCGTGAATTTCGCGTCAATTAACGGGACGTCGTCTCGATATGTGAGATGCACGCGGCGCGTTCGGTTCAGTAGCGCATCACGAGAAACAGGCCGGCGGCCGCGAGCGCCATGCCCGGCCACGCGAGCGCGCCGATCGTCTCGCCGAGCGCCACGCGTGCGATCAGCGCGGTCGCGGGCGGGATCAGGAAGAACAGCGCCGACACGCGCGACGCCTCGCCGTACCGCACCATCGCGAGCAGCAGCGAGATCGCGATCAGCGAGTTGCAGATGACGAGGTACGCGAGCGAGCCGGCGAGCCCGGCGGTCCATTGCACGTGCATCGGCTCGAGCGCGAACGCGAGCGGCGCGGTGACCGCCAGGCCGACCGCGTACTGCACGAGGTTCGCGGTGACCGGATGCACGTCGGTGCCGAAGCGCTTTTCCCACAGCGTGCCGCCGGTGATGCACGCGAGCGCGAGCAATGCGAACGCGAGCGCCCACGGCGACGCGACATCGACCGACGAACGCGCGAGGATCACCAGCACCGCGCCCGCGGCGCCGAGCGCGAGCCCGATCCAGCGCAGCACGCCCACACGCTCGCCGGCAATCATCGGCGCGAGCAGCCCGACGAGGATTGGCTGCTGCGACGTGACGAGCGCGACGGCGCCGGCCGACATGCCGAGCTTCAGGCTCAGGTACGTGAACGCGAAATAGCCGGCCTGCAGCAACAGGCCGACCACGACGAGATCGCGCCATGCGCGCCCCGTGCGCGGCAACGCGGGGCGCAGCCACAGGAACGGGCCGGCGAGCAGCGCGACGACGCACGCATAGCGCAGCGCGAGGAACGTGAGCGGATCGGCATAGCGCAAGCCGAGCTTCAGGAACACGAAGCCACTTGCCCACAGCAGCAGGAACAGCGCGGGCGCGATGCGCAGCCAGCCCGGTGGCCGTGCGGCTTTCGGCGCATCGGTCGCCGTCATGCCTGCTCGCGCCGGGTGGTCGCAGGGAAGTCTGCCCCGCTTGCGCCGGGGCCACGCGCAAACGTGCGCATCAGCGGCACACCGGGTGACAGGCGAGGTTCGGTACGGTCACGGCCATGACGATGACGACCGGCTGTTCCCTCTTCATGACGGCGTGCCCCCGGTAGATTCGGCGTGCGACGATCATACGCCGCGTCAGTCGATCATGCTTCGTGGGGAAGTCGCGATAACCGCGCCCGCGTCAATCATCCGACGCCAGCATGCGCGGTATCTCGTCGACGAGCGCATCGATGACGACGCGCACCTTCGACGGCACCTGGCGCGATGCCGGCCGCACCGCGAACACTTCGGCGCCCGACACGCTGTTGCTGTCCATCACGAGCGCGAGGCGGCCGTCGCGCAGGTAAGGCGCCATCAGCCAGCAGGGCAGCCACGCGAGGCCCGCGCCGGCGGCGGCCGCATCGGCGATCGCCTGCAGGTCGTCGAGCCGCAGGCGGCCGGCCGGGCGATGGTCGTGCACCGCGCCGTCCGCGCCGACGACCCGCCATGGCGTCGGTTGCCCGCCGCGCGAATACGCGATGCCGACGTGCGACGCGAGTGCGTCGAGCCCCTCCGGCCGGCCGTGACGATCGAGATACGCGGGCGACGCGCAGATGCCCATGCGCTGCACGCCGAGCTTGCGGCCGACCAGCGCACTCGTGTCGGCCAGCTCGCCGATACGCACCGCGATGTCGAAGCCGTCGTTGACCAGGTCGGCCACGCGGTCGCTGAACGACACGTCGATCTCGAGCCGCGGATGGCGCTCGACGAGGCGCCGCATGACGGGCGCCACGCACTGCCGCCCGAACAGCACGGGCACGCTGACGCGCAGCCGCCCCGCCGGCTCGCGCTGCCCCGCGTCGAGCGCGGCCTCCGTCTCGCCGAGTTCGGCCAGCAGCCGCCGGCACTGCTCGTAATAGACGAGCCCCTCATCGGTCAGGCCGAGCTGGCGGGTCGTGCGCTGCAGGAGCCGCGCGCCGAGGCGGCGTTCGAGCCGCGCGACGACCTTCGCGACGGCCGAGCGCGTGACGCCGAGCCGCAGCGCGGCCGCCGCGAAGCTGCCCGACTCCACCACGTCGACAAATTCGGCCACGCCTCTCAGCCGCTCGTCCATGCCATTCCGCTCCGGTTGGGCCATAGGGTTGTATCCACACTGGCGACAGTCATCGGCCAAATTCTCGCCAATGCGTCCCCGTGCGCAACACTATGATAGTCCGCTCTATCTCGAAAAAGGAGTCGACATGCACGCATGGCAAGTGAAACCGGGCGACGGCGTGGCCGGGCTTCGGCGCATCGACGCGACACGCCGCGCGGTCGGGCCGACCGACGTCGTCGTGAAGATCCACGCCGCCGGGCTGAACTACCGCGACCTGATGTTCGCGCGCGGCGACTATCTCGGCATCGGCACGGACGCGCTGATCCCGGTGGCCGACGGCGCCGGCGAAGTCATCGAAGCCGGCCGCGACGTCACGCGCTTCAAGCCGGGCGATCGCGTGATCAACACGTACTTTCCGCACTGGATCGACGGGCCGCCCACGCCGCAGAAAGTCTCCGGGTCGCCCGGCGCGCAATTCGACGGCGTGCTGGCCGAGCATTTCGTCTCCGACGAAGCCGCGCTGGTGGCGATTCCCGCGCATCTGAACTATGACGAGGCGGCGACGCTGTCGTGCGCCGGGATTACCGCGTGGAACGCGCTGTTCGCCGACGGCGGCCTGAAGCCCGGCGCGACCGTCGTGCTGCTCGGCACCGGCGGCGTGTCGATCGTCGCGCTGCAGCTCGCGCATGCGGCGGGGTTGCGCACGATCGTCACGTCGTCGAGCGATGCGAAGCTCGAGCGCGCCCGCGCACTCGGTGCGGACGCAACCATCAACTATCGCGCGACGCCCGAATGGCAGCACGAAGTGCTGCGGCTTACCGGCGGCGCGGGTGCGGACCTGGTCGTCGAAGTCGGCGGCAAGGATACGCTGCCGCGCTCGGTGGCCGCGACGAAGCTGGGCGGCATCGTGTCGGTGATCGGCGGCCTCAGCAGCTTCGCCGGCCCCGAACTCGGGCTGCTGTCGCTGATCGGCGGGATCCGGCAACTGCACGGGATCATGGTCGGCAGCCGCGCGATGCTCGACGATGTCGTGCGCCTCGTCGACGCGAAGCAGATCAGGCCGGTGGTCGATCGCGTGTTCGGCTTCGACGAAGCACCGCAGGCGTATGCACACCTGCAGTCGGGGCAACACTTCGGGAAGGTCGTGATCCGCGTCGCGCAGTAAGCGCTTCGAGGCGGCGGGCAGTCCGGCCCGCCGCCTCGTCCGTCATCGCGCCGTCAGAACTTGTGGCGGATCCCCGCGTGAACCATCAGCTGCTTCGAGGTCGACGACAGATCCGCCGCGCCGGGAATATAGGCCTGGTCGAGCGACGAGCCCGTCGCATCGCCCGCGATCCGCTGGTACGCGCCCATCAGGTACACGTCCGTGCGCTTCGACAGGTTGTAGTCGGCCATCAGCCCGAGCGAATGGATCTTCGGCTTCGCGCTGCCCGTCGTCGCGTCGTAGCGCACCGTCGTGTACACGTACTGCGCACCGACGAACAACGCCGGCGTGAACTGGTATTTGCCGTTCACCTCGAAATTCTGGTACTTGATCGACGACACCGTGCCACCCGCGAGCGGGCCGGTCACCGGCTCGATCGTTTCGTCGCCGAACAGGTAGCCGACATTCGCGGTCGGCCGCGTGACGTTGCTGTTCGTGTAAGCGAACCCGACCGTCGCGGGCCCCGCCGTGTAGTTGATGCCCGCACCGAAGATCCGCAGCCGCGCCGATGCAAAGTTCGCATCGGCGCCGACCGACCCCGAGCCCGCGATCGCGCCGCCCGACGTCGCGCCCGGGTTGTCCGCATTCAGGAAGGCCGCGCCGACCAGCAAGCCGCCCTGCTCGTACTGCGCGCCGACGCTCCACTGCCGGTTGTTCGCGAAGCCCGTGTCGTTGCTGAAACTGTACGTGCCGCCGAACGAGAAACCGGCGAAATCCGGGCTCGCATACTTCACCGTGTTGTTCACGCGAAACGTGTTGCCGGTGTTGTCGTTGTCGAGCGGATGCGAGAACGGATAGACGCCCCAGCTGCCGTTCGCGGTCGTCGGCGCGAGATAGTCGACCACCGCATCGTATTGGCGGCCGAGCGTCAGCGTGCCGAACCGCGCGCTGCCGAGCCCGACGTACGCCTGCCGCCCGAACATGCGGCCGCCCTGCGCGAGCGTGCCGTTGTTCACGTTGAAGCCGTTCTCGAGCTGGAACAGCGCGCTGTAGCCGCCGCCCAGGTCCTCGGTGCCCTTCAGCCCCCAGCGGCTGCCTTGCGCGAAGCCGCTTGCCATCTGCCACGCACTGTGGCCGCCGACGTTGTTCGTGTAGTCGATGCCCGCATCGACGAGCCCGTACAACGTGACGCTACCTTGCGCGAACGCGAACGCGGGCGCTGCACACAGCGCCGGAACCGCGACGAAAGCCAATCTCCAGTTCATTCGTTTTCCTTATTTATATTGTCGTGACCGCCCGTTTCCGGGCGTCGCCGCTTACTTCGCGCCGTAAATATCGAAGTCGAAGTACTTCTTGTTGATCCGCTGGTACGTGCCGTTCGCGAGGATCGTCGCGAGCGCGCGGTTGAAGGCGTCACGCAGGTCGTTGTCCTGCTTGCGCAGCCCGAGCCCGTCGCCCTGCCCGAAGTACTTCACGTCGTCGATCGCCGCGCCGACGAACGCGAAATCCTTGCCCTGCGGCTTCTTCAGGAAGCCGTCGCTCGCCGCGATCGATGCCTGGAACGCCGCGTCGAGCCGGCCCGTCATGAGATCGGCGTAGACCTGATCCTGGTTCTGGTACGACACGACCTGCACGCCGGCCGGCTGCCAGTTCGCGACCGCGTAGTCGGCCTGCGCGGAACCCTGCTCGACGCCCACGCGCTTGCCCTTCAGCGCGTCGGCCGTCGGCAGCAGCGGCGAGCCCTTGCGCGCGATGAGGCGTGCCGGCGCATTCGAGATCCGGTTCGTGAAGGCGATCTGCTGCTGCCGCTTCGGCGTGATCGTCATCGACGACGCGATCACGTCGAACTTGCGCGCGAGCAGCCCCGGGATCATCCCGTCGAAACTCGACTCGACCCACACGCAGCGCGCACGCAGCTCCGCGCACAATGCGTTCGTGATGTCGATTCCGAAACCCGTCAGCGTGCCGTCGGGCAGCTTGTATTCGAGCGGCGGGTAAGTCGGATCGACCGCGAGGCGGATCTCCTTGCCCGCCCAGTCGCCCGCATGCGCCGCCCCTGCCGCCAGTGCCACCGCGAGCGCCGCCATCCGTTTCCACTGCTTCATTGCCAGTCTCCTTCCTTGTGTGAATCGTCAGTCAAAATCGTGCCAGCACGTCACGCGAGGTAGCGCTCCGCCAGTGCAATCCAGTAGCTCGCGCCCGTGGCGAGGCACGCGTCGTTGAAGTCGTAGCCGGGGTGGTGCAGCCCGCATCCGGCGGCGCCGTCGCCGTTGCCGATCGACAGGTAGCTGGTCGGACATGCGAAATTCAGGCGCCTGCTTCGAGCTGCGCGCAGCGCGAGCTCGTCGCGAGTTGAATCGCGCACGTCAACGCCACCGCCCATCGAAATGGCGAGCGCAAGGGTACGTCAACTCGTAATTGCCGGGCTATGGTGAGGTAATAATGCGCGAAAGCCGCACTTTTGACGCACCGAAGCAAGCGCAACAAGACTGGCCCGATGCCCAGTCGGGCAATCGCGCGCAGCAACCAGCGCAGGTTGAAGCCCGTCGCGCACAGCACCGCATGCAACGCATCGCCGGTGGCACCCTTGAGCCAGCAGCGCCGCAGTCCGTGATCCTGTTTGACATGGCCGATGATCGGTTCGACCGCCTGACGTCGCTTGAGCCACTTGCGCTGCTTCTCGCTCAGCGTCTTGTACTTGCCGCGGTGAATCAGTTTGACCGCGCCGAGTTCGGCGTCGACTCCACGATAGCCCAGGTCGGCCAGCACCGTCTTCGGCTGCGGATCGCCTGGCACGGCTTCCAACAGGATGCGCGTCTGCTCAAGCTGTGCGGCCAGCGTGTGGCCGTCGTACGGGTTGCCCGTGAAGGTACGCGCGCCGACGATCAGGCCGCTCTTCTCGGTGATCGCCAGACTCGTCTTCACGCCGAATTCGTATGGCTGGCGCGCTTTGCCTTTCGAGATGCATTCGACTTCCGGCGCATGCAGAGCATACAGCTTGTTTTTGTCCTTCTTCTGCTGGCGGCAGATCCGCCATGCCCGTTCGAGCCAAACCTTCAGCGTCGCTTG